>JBJTLW010000112.1:0-50364 GCA_046063225.1 Novosphingobium sp.
GCTAACCTTTACGCAGCCTCAGACCGCGCCGTGGCAATGCTTGTATTTCTGCCCCGATCCGCACGGGCACATCGCATTTCGCGACAGTCCCATCCCGGCGTAGGGGTCTTCCCCGGCAACCGGCGGAGCTGCGAGTTCGGCCGCGGCGGATGCCGCACCGGCACCAAGCGCGCCCATCATCGCCTCGGCACCGGGGGTCCGAGAGATGGCGTCGTTCTCACCGGTGAAGGGATCGATATGGCTGGTGAGGAAGTCCGGCAGCTCCGGCAGTTCAACCGGGTCCGGCAAGCGCAGTTCGCTGTTCATGAGGATCCGCGTCACGTCTTCGCGAATTGCGCCCAGCATGCGTTCGAACAGGCCGAATGCTTCCTGCTTGTACTCGTTGATCGGCTGTTTCTGCGCATAGGCACGCAGGAAAACGACCTGGCGTAGCGCATCAAGCGTGGCGAGGTGTTCCTTCCAGTAATGGTCCAGCCGGTCCAGCAGGATCTGCTTTTCGACCTGGCGCCAGATCGCCCCGTCATCGCCGATCTTGGACGCCATCTTGGCGTCGGCGGCGGCGGCAAGGCGTTCCTCGATGTCGTCGGGCTCAATCCCGTCTTCGGCAAGCCAATCGTCAAACGGCGGCTCTATCCCCAGGACTTCGAGGCTGCGGACCTTGAGCCCGGCAATATCCCACTGCTCCGGGTAGGAACCGGGAGGGCAGGCATCCCCAACCAGGCTGTTGACCGTGTCGCGGCGCATGTCCTCGACGACTTCGTCAACCGTTTCGGAATCCATGATGTCGGCGCGCTGTTCGTAGATGACCTTGCGCTGGTCGTTCATCACGTCGTCGTATTCGACCACCTGCTTGCGGATGTCGTAATTGCGCGCCTCGACCTTCTTCTGCGCGGTCTCGATCGCCTTCGACAGCCACCGCGAGCCGATCGCTTCACCGTCCGCGAGGTTCGAATTCATCATCTTGGAGAACAGGGTGTCCGGTCCGAAGATGCGCAGCAGGTCGTCTTCCAGGCACAGGTAGAACTTGGACAGGCCCGGGTCGCACTGGCGGCCCGAACGACCGCGCAGCTGGTTGTCAATGCGGCGGCTTTCGTGCCGTTCGGTGCCGATCACGCACAGCCCGCCAGCGGCCAGAACCTGCTGCTTTTCGGCGTCGATCTCGGCCTCGATCTTGGCAATCGCGGCGTCGCGCTCGGGCCCTTCGGGCACGTTCTTGAGTTCGTCCTCGATGCGGAATTCGGCGTTGCCGCCCAGCTTGATGTCGGTGCCGCGGCCCGCCATGTTGGTGGCGACCGTCACTGCGCCCAGCCGACCCGCCTGGGCGACGATGTGGGCTTCCATCTCGTGGAAGCGGGCGTTCAGCACGTTGTGCTTGACCCCTTCCTTGTTGAGGAATTCGCTTAGCAGTTCGGACTTCTCGATCGAGACCGTACCGACCAGCACCGGCTGTCCGGAATCGCTCTTTTCCTTGATCAGCTTGGCAATGGCGGCGAACTTGTCGGTCGTGTTCTTGTAGAACTCGTCCTCTTCGTCGATGCGCTGGACCGGAACGTTGGTGGGGATCGTCACCACGTTCATCTTGTAGATATCAAAGAACTCCGCCGCTTCGGTCGCTGCCGTGCCGGTCATGCCGCCCAGCTTGGGATACATGCGGAAATAGTTCTGGAAGGTGATCGATGCCATCGTCTGGTTTTCCGGCTCGATCGTCACGCCTTCCTTGGCCTCGACCGCCTGGTGCAGGCCGTTTGACCAGCGGCGGCCATCCATCTTGCGGCCGGTGAACTCGTCGATGATCACCACCTTGCCGCCTTCGACAACGTAATCGATGTCGCGCTTGAACATGATCACGGCCTTGAGGCTTTGATCGAGGTGATGGACGACCTGGGTGTTTTCCACGTCGTAAAGGTTCGATCCGACCAGCAGGCCGGCGGCTTCAAACTGCCGCTCCGCCCATTCCACCCCTTCTTCGGTCAGGGTGATGTTCTTGGTCTTCTCATCCTTTTCATAAAGGTCTTCGGGCAGTTGCTTCACCACCGCATCGACCGACAGGTAAAGGTCGCTCTTGTCATCGGTCGGCCCGGAGATGATGAGCGGCGTGCGCGCTTCGTCGATTAGGATCGAATCCACTTCGTCGACGATCGCAAAGTTGAACGGCCGGTGGACCATCTGGTTGCGCTCATGCTTCATGTTGTCGCGCAGATAGTCGAAGCCAAGTTCGTTGTTGGTCGCATAGGTAATGTCGGAATTATAGGCCTCGCGCCGTTCCTCCTCGACCAGATTGGGCACGATCACGCCGACGGTAAGGCCCAGGAACGTGTAGATCTGCCCCATCCATTCCGCGTCGCGGCGGGCGAGGTAATCGTTGACCGTGACGACGTGGACGCCCTTGCCTTCGATGGCGTTGAGATAGACCGCCAGCGTCGCCACCAGCGTCTTGCCTTCACCGGTGCGCATTTCGGCGATTTCGCCGCGATGGAGCACGATACCGCCGATCATCTGCACGTCGAAGTGGCGCATGCCCAGCACGCGCTTCGATGCCTCACGCACCGTGGCGAAGGCTTCGGGCAGGATATCGTCCAGATCCTGGCCTTCGGACAGCAGGCGACGGAACTTGTCCGTCTGGCCGCGCAGTTCGTCATCGCTGAGCGCCTCAAGGGTGGGCTCGAAAGCGTTGATCTGCCGCACGATCTTGTCGAGCGATTTGACGTAACGGTCGTTGGACGAACCGAAGATGCGCTTGGCAATGGCGCCGATCATGATGATTTTCCTGAAATTTGCGTGCGCCACCTGGGCGCCTGGATGCGTGAATGCGTGGATGTGTGGCAGGCAAGGGCGCAGGCGCGCGCCCGCAATCAGCCCTCAGGCTGGAAAGCCGCTGCTATTCGCGCGCGCGATCGATGCCCAGCTGCACCGCCGGGAGATAGACCGGGCGCTTGCGCTCAGCCGCGGCGGGCTGACAATCGCGATCCTTGCGATCAACCTTGGCCGTCGGGCTTGGGCTCGGCTGGATCTGCGCGGCGAGTGCCTGGCGCTGCGCACGCGGCGCGGCGATGGCTCCGATCTGTTCGCTGCCAACGCCGCAAATCCGCGCCTGAACAGGCGCTGTTTGCGCAACCAGCCCCAGAAGGGCGAGCAAGGCGAGGACGATACGCTTCATCGGTGGGCACAAGATAGGCGCAAGAGCGGCGAAGGTCCAGCCCTTCCGGTCATTTCCCGGGGACATTGCCCTTCTGCACCACATCCACCGCGAATTTCACCGTCACCGTCGCATCAACCGGGTTCGATGCCTCATCGACCAGCGGTTCATAGCGCAAGGCCGGATAGCGCTGCACCAGATCGCACAGGTTGAAGAACTGGCGCCCAGGCCCGTCCAGCCGATCACCAGACGAGGTACAGCCGGTGATCGTGCCATCGGCATGGGCATCGAACGTGACGGAGGATTGACCTGTCAGCCGGAACGGAATTTGCGGCAGGATGGCGGGGCGCGGTGGCGGCGCGGGCCGGTCTGAGATGGCCGAAATCCGCCAGTCGATCCCCGTCAGCACCCTGCCCGCGGCATTGCGCCCGGCCATGTCGGAGCCCGGCGCGAAACTGGCGCGTTTCAGGGCAAGGGCACAAGTCGCCCGGTCAAGCACCGGATCGCCGCTCGATTGCCGCACCGTGCAGGCCGTGATCCGCCCGGCGGCGTCGATATCAAGCGCGATCAGGCTCGGCCCTTCGGATTTGCGCGCATAGGCATCAGCGGGATAGTCCTCCAGCCGCACGACGGCCCAATCCGCGTTTTCAAGCCGCGGGCCACGCGGATAGGTGTCGGTCGCGATGCGATACCGGGTCTGTGATGGCGGCACAGGAACATCGGGCAAGGCCCAGGCAAAGCGCATGGAAAGCTTGCCCGCAATCGGCCTGGCTTCACCGTCCGTTGCCGGAAAAAACCGGGCCCGGCGCATGACCAGCCGGCAGGTCTCCTCGTCAAGAATGGCGTGCCCGCTCGATGCAGCGATTACGCAATCGGCAAGCGAGCCCCAGCGGTTGACGTGCAGCTCCACCAGCACGACACCGGTCAGTTCAGCGCGCAGCGCCTGCGATGGATAGTCGAAGCTGGTGACCCATGACGCGGGCGAGGTTTGCGGCTGGGCCGGCTGGTAGGGGCCGCGCGGCATGGTGACCACGTTGATGCGCGGCGGCGCGGGAGCCACGGGCGCTGGCGTGCCCGCCGCCTGGGCCAGGGCAATTGCTGCGGAGATGTAGAGGGATACCATGGCTCTATCGCTTTCGCCTGATGGCGCGGACCGGCGCTTTGCGCGGGGCCGCGCTGGTCAGCGGGGTAACCGTCGTCGTCGCGGTCAACACCAGCAGCTTTGGCATCGGCACACCTTCTGCATCGCGGTAGAGATCGTCATAGCCCTGCGATTCACAGGTGATCGTCCCCGGCGTGATAACCCGCGCCACCGGCCCGGCAGAACTGGCGACGCGGCAGTTCGATACTGAACCGTCCACCCCGACCAGCGTGTGAACAACCACGGTTCCCGCCGCTGGCCGGGTGCCCAGCGCCATGTCCCACAGCGATGGCGCGCCCCAGGCAAGATAGCCCAGTTGCGCCTTTTCGAGCGAGGACGCCGGCCGCACGGCAGGCTTTTCGCTGACCGGCTCAAGCGGCGCATCGCGCAGGGAAACCACGGAGGTTACGGTTACAAGGCGCGCAACCTTGCGCCCCTTGGCATCGGTGAAGCCTGAATTGAACTGTTCTGTCACGCAGTCGGCTGGCCCGACATCATAAGCGTCGCCCAGTTCCCCGCCGCCGCGGACAATCCGGCAATTCGAAGGCCTGCCATCCGGCGCGACGACAAAACTGACGGTCAGCGTTCCGGTGAGCGGTTTGGGCCGATAATCTTCCGGGATCACCCAGCGTACGGAATTGGAATAATATCCGATCGTGGGATTGCCGGCACCGTCCTGCGCCGGGTTGAACCGGGCGCGCCGCCAGATCAGCAGGCAGGTGGCGGAATCGAGATCGTTGCTCCCGCTGCCTTGGGTGATTTCGCAATCGGAAACGCGCCCGTCGGCCCCCACCGTCACGCGGAAACGCGTTGTTCCCTGCCGTTCTTCACGCAGCGCGCGGGTGGGATAGTCATTCGTGGTCACCCAATTGCCGGGATTGCCCTTGGGATAGGGCCCGCGGCCATAGGGCTGATAGGTTGGCGGCGCCGGCGGAGCGACCGGATAGTAAATCGGCGGTGGCGGCGGTGCGGGCGGCGGGGCCATTGGCGGCGGCGGCGAAGGCAGGGTCGCCGGGAAATCCCTGGGAATCGGAACGGGAGAAGGCTTTGCATCGGCCTCCCCGGCGACAAGCACCGGCGCCACGATCGACACCCACAAATAGCGCATTTGAATCCCCCGGGAATTTTTCCTTACCGCCTCTGCTAACAGAGTGCCCGCCCGTGGCAATACTTGCCCCGCTGCCCAAGCCGCCATATGGGCATCGCCCATGTCTGACGCCGTCTCCCCGCTCGCCTCCCCCTTCCCTTCGATGCCGCCGATTGACGGCGTAACGCTGCGCGTGGTGCGCGCCGGGTACAAGGACTGGGGCCGCTGCGACCTGACCTTTGTGGAACTGGCCGAAGGCACGGCCGTGGCCGGCGTGTTCACCCGCAACGTCTGCTGTTCAAGCGAGGTCGAAATGGGCCGCGAACAGATCAAGGGCGGGCGCGCCAGGGCGCTGGTGGTCAATGCCGGTAATTCCAACGCCTTCACCGGCTATCGCGGCCGCGAAGCCGTTGAACAGATCATGGCACAGGTGGCAGATGGCCTTGGCTGCCCGCGGGGGGAAGTTTTCGTTTCCTCCACCGGCGTGATCGGCGTCCCCCTGCCAAAGGACAAGGCGCGCGATGGCGTGTCCGCCGCGCTGGCAGCCGAACCCTGCGGTTGGGAAGATGCCGCGCGCACCATCGGCACTACGGACACCTTTGCCAAGGGCGCCATGGCCACCGCCATGGTCGATGGCCGCAAGGTCACGCTCTGTGCCATCATCAAGGGCAGCGGCATGATCGCGCCCGACATGGCGACCATGCTGGGCTATGTCTTCACCGATTGCGCGATCGCCCCGGGCTATCTTCAGGAACTGCTCAGCGCCGCCAATATGCGCACGTTCAGCTGCATCACCGTCGATGGCGATACCTCGACCAGTGACACCGTGCTCGCCTTTGCCACGGGCAAGGCCGGGAACCAGCAGATCAACTGCGCGGGCTGCCCCGGCGCCGATGCCTTTGCTGCGGCGCTGGAGGATGTCTGCCGCCAGCTCGCGCATCTTGTGGTCAAGGATGGCGAAGGCGCGCAGAAGTTCATCCAGATCGCCGTTACCGGCGCGGCCAGTGATGAAAGCGCCCGCAAGGTGGGCCTTGCCATCGCCAATTCGCCGCTCGTCAAGACGGCGATTGCCGGCGAGGACGCCAACTGGGGCCGCGTGGTGATGGCCGTGGGCAAGGCCGGCGAACCTGCCGACCGCGACCGGTTGTCGATCGGCTTCGGCGGCACCTGGGCGGCGAAGGACGGTCTGCCGCTCGCTGACTATGACGAAGCGCCGGTTGCCGCGCATCTCAAGGGGCAGAACGTGACCATCGAGGTTGATCTGGGCCTTGGCGAAGGCCGCGCGACGGTGTGGACCTGCGACCTGACCCACGGCTACATCTCGATCAACGCGGACTACCGGTCTTGAGCGATATCCTTACCCGCGACGTTCATGCCCTGATGAAGCGGGCGAGCGAACAGGCGATCATGCCGCGCTATCGGTCGCTTTCGGCCGACCAGATTGACGCCAAGGCGGCTGACGATGTCGTCACCGTGGCAGACCGCGATGCGGAACTGATCCTTGCCGATGGCCTGGCCGGGTTGCTGCCCGAAGCGGCGATTGTTGGCGAGGAGGCCTATCACGCCGATCCCTCGCTGATTGACCGCCTGTCCGATGACCTGTGCTGGATCATCGATCCGCTGGACGGGACGAACAATTTCGCCGCCGGAAAGCCGCCGTTCGGCGTGCTGGTCGCCCTGGCCGAGCGCGGCGAGACGATTGCCGGGTGGATCTATGATTGCCTCAGCGGCCGGTTCTGCCACGCGCAGATCGGCAAGGGCGCCTATGTCAATGGAGAGCGTATTTACGCCGCGACCAGCGGTTCACAGCCGCCAATCGCGGCGATTTCGCTGGTTTTCGCCGATCCTGCCAGGCGCGAGGCGCTGAAAACCGGCATCGCGCCGCATTACGCTTGTGTCGATATTCCGCGCTGTGCCGCAGAACAGTGGCCCCGGCTGGCGCTGGGGGTGAACGATATCTCGATATTCGAGCGCACGCTTGCCTGGGATCATGCCGCCGGCGTGCTGCTGCTCAACGAAGCTGGCGGCAAGGCCGCGAGGCCTGATGGCAGGCCCTACCGGGTGGACGAACACCTCCAGCCCGGCCTGCTGGGCGCGGCCAGCCCTGCCCTGTGGGACGAGCTGGCCGGGCGCATGTCCGGGCTTTAAAGGACGCTTTCGATCCAGCCCTTGATCTGGCTCTTGGGTGCGGCGCCCAGCTTGTGCGCCACGACTTCGCCGTTCTTGATCAGCACCATCAGCGGGATCGACTGCACGCCGAATTTCGCGGCGGTGTCCGTGTTTTCCATGATGTCGACCTTGGCGATGGTCAACTCGTCAGCCATCTCCTCGGAGATTTCCTCAAGGCTGGGGCCAATCATCTTGCAAGGGCCGCACCAGTCCGCCCAGAAATCGACGAGCACCGGCTTGTCGGACTTGAGGACATCGGCTTCGAAGCTGGCGTCGGTGACAGCGATGGTAGGCATGGATAATCTCCTGAAACGGTTTCCACCAATTTAGGCACGGATCGGCCTGGCGCAACCGGATTGCGGCGAAAGCTTTACTCGGCCGTGGACAAGCCGGGCTTGTGGGCCGCCAGAACCTCCTCTGGAATGACGATGAGCACGGGCGTCGCGGTGTAGAGCACGGCCGCTTCCACTGTCTTGCCGGGGTATGAAACCGCCAGCGCCGCGGCATAGGCTGCCATCTGCCGCAGAGTCGCCTGCGGCACTTCGCCGAGCGATGCGGGCGGGCGGCGCGCCGTCTTGAAGTCGACCAGCCGCAAGCGATCAGGGCCGATCAGCAACCGGTCAATCGTCCCTGCGACAACCTGATCGCCGACCAGCGCGGCAATTGGCACTTCGGCCAGCGCTTCGGGCGAGAACAGGTCCGCCCAGCCCGGCTGATCGAGCACGCGCAGTGCCGCGCCGACCATCTCGGCGTGGACCGGCGCTGCGAGATCGGCCGCGTTGCGCGTCAGCCAGCGCAAGGCGGCGCCTTCGCGCTCGGGCCGCGAAACTTCCGGCAGGCGCTCCAGCAGCTTGTGGATCAAGACCCCGCGCCGCGCCGCATCGATGGCTGCTCCCGGCGGCCAGGGCGCGTCTGCCGTCTGTTCTTCACCCAAACGCGAAGGTGCGAGCGGGCGCGGTGGGCGCGGTTCGGCCTGAATGGGACGTTCTGCCCAAGGCGGCAGCAGCGACAGTTCCTGCGTCACGGCTACGTCGTGCGATCCGAAGGCCATTGGCGGCATGGAACCATATTCCACGCGGCGGTGCCAGATATCGTCGGCCAGTTGCGGCCGGCCTTCCAGCACTTCGGCCAACCGCGCGTACCAGCTGTCTTCGGCCGGCTCGGTCTCACGCGCGCCCAGCGCACCCGTCACGAAAAGCGCCTCTTCAGCGCGGGTCATGGCGACATAGAGCAAACGCCAGTGTTCCTCGCGCTCCTCGGCCTTGGCCCTGGCCTCGACTTCGAGGATGCGGCCGAGCTTCTCCTCCTTGCGCAGCGAGGGCAGCGGGATGACGGGCGGCGGGTTCAGCCGGCTTTGCCCCGGATCGGCCGGCTCGGTCAGTTCCAGCGCGGTTCCCATGCCCCGGTCGGGGTTGTCCGCCGCATCGGCCAGGATCACGATCGGTGCCTGCAGGCCTTTCGAACCATGCACCGTCATCACGCGGACAAGGCCGCCCGCCCCTTCCGCCTCGCGCTTCAGTTCGCCATCGCCGGCATCGAACCAGTGCAGGAAGCCGACGAGGCTGGGTATGTCGGTCATGGCATAGGCGTGCGCGGCGTTGACCAGTTCGTCGATCGGATCGTTCGCTTCAAAGCCCAGCCGCGCCACCAGCGCCTCGCGCGCGCGCCACGGGCCGACGAGCAGCCAGTGCAGCAGTGCCTGCGGGGTTTCGTAGTCCGCCTTGCCGAGCAATTCGAGCAATTGCGCAACCGCCACGCCAACCTGAGGATCGCGAGACGCACGCAGGTGCGACCACAACCGTACACCTGCATCGCGATAGCCGTGTTCCAGTAGCTGCTCCTGGCTCCAGCCGAAGAGCGGCGAAACGAGCAGGCTGGCAAGGTTCAGATCATCAAAGGGCTGCACGGCAAAGCGCAGCGCCGCGACCAGATCCTTTACCGCCAGCGGCGCACCCAGACGCAGGCGGTCAACCCCGGCGACCGGCACGCCGGCGGCATGAAGCCGCGCGACGATCAGTCCGGCCAGATCCTTGCGCTTGCGCACCAGCACCATAATGTCGCCGGCCTTGGCAAGGCGGTGACGCCCCTTGACCAGCGGGTAACCGTTGTCGAGCCAGGCCTTCACCTGCCGCGCAATGCGATCGGCCAATTGCCGGTCTGGCCGGGCGAGCCAGCCTTCCTCGCCATCATCATCATCGCCGGAGCCGCCAGAAATCGAGCCGTCGGCGTCCTCCTCGTCCATGCCGACCGGCTGCCACAATGCGACCAGGCCTTCGCGATCCTCGCCCTTGTGCTCTTCGGGCAAGTCCTTGAGACCGAAGCGTTCGTGCCCGATGTGCGCAATTGCCTTGTCGACAAAATTGAGGATCGGCACGGCGGTGCGGAACGACTGGCCAAGCCCCAGATCCTGCAACTTGCGCACCGGGCGGGAATCGGTCAGCAGGTCGATATTACGCGCCGCTCCGTCCAGATAACGGCGCACGCGTTCCTTTGCGCGCTCGAAGTTCTCCGGGCTGGTTCCCTGAAAGCGGAAAATCGCCTGCTTGTAATCGCCGACCACAAACAGCGTACGCAGCCGATCCTCACCCTGCCCTTCGCCGGCAAAGAATTCCTGCGTCAGCGCATCGATGATGTCCCACTGGGCCGAATTGGTGTCCTGCGCCTCGTCGATCAGAACATGATCGAAGCGCCGGTCGAGCTTGTAGCGAATCCAGTCCGCCACGTCCTGCCGTTTGAGCAGATCGGCAGCCTGCCGGATCTGATCGTCGAAATCGATCAGCCCCTCGCGCTCCTTCGCCTCTTCCCAGGCATGGGCAAAGGCCCGGCCCAGGGTCAGCGCGGGCGTGAGATAGTCGGCCAGGCCCAGCAGACTGCGCATCTCGTCAATCGCCAGAACGCTTTGCTGCACGCGGACGATGTAGTCGGCATAGGCCGGGTCCTGCTTGCAGATGTTCGCCAATTGCTTGGGCGTACGATCCTTGTTGAGAATCTTGCCCGCCAAGTCCTCGATAGTCGCGAGCCGCAGCGCCGGGCTGCGCGGCAACCAGGCGGCAATGGCATCAGCGCCTTCCTGCCCGGTCTTCGCTTTCCAGCCGCCCAGAATGCGGCCACAGGCCAGAAGCGATGAAACATCAAAATGACCGTCATCGCAGAGTGTTACGAGGTCATCTTCCGAAGCACTCTCATCCAGACCCAGCAGCCGCATCACGCGCGGTCGCAGGTCGCCAAGCTGCCACGAACCGGGGCCGAACCATGCCGAACGCGCCGAGGCGCAGCGCAGCAGGAACCATTCGACCTCGTCCGTATCCTTCATCCGGATGGACAAGGTGGCCAGCGCCTGCAGGAATGCCTCGTCCCCGCGTTCCTCGGCCTCGAGCAGCAGCGTCGACAGCACCTCGCGCGAGAGCAGCGACCGGTCGCGATCCTCCATCGGCCGGGTGCCGGGGGAGAGGCCTGCCTCTTCCGGGAAGCCGGCGAGCAGCCACTGGGAAAACGCGTGGATCGTATCGATCCGCAGCCCGCCGCCCGGACAATCGAGTACCGATGCGAACAGCGTGCGCGCCCGCGCCCGCGCATCGGGATCGTTCGGCGCGCCAATGTTGCTCAGCTCTTCGAACAGTTCGGTGTCCGGCATCCGCACCCAGTTCGCCAGCACTTCGTTGACGCGCACGGCCATTTCCGCCGCGCCGGCCTTGGTGAAGGTCAGGCACAGAAGCTGCGACGGCGCGGTATCGGGCTGGAGCAGAAGGCGCAGCACGCGGGCGGAGAGAACCTGCGTCTTGCCGGTCCCGGCCGAGGCGGAAAGCCAGACCGTTTCCGTCGGATCGACCGCGTGGCGCTGATTGCCGAAAAGGGGGAAGACCTTGCTCATGCCCCCTTCTCTTCCCGGCCTTGCCATTCATCGAGGCGCATCAACTGATCATAGTCGGCATATCCCGGCACGTCGGGGTTGAGCCGCGCGGTGAACGGGTCGTCGCCCTTGATCCAGCGCTTGATGGCATCGGCGAGGAATTCCTCGGTCCGGTCAAGGAATTCATCGCGCGGAATGCCTGCCTTGCGCTGCCCGCCGGGAATGGGCTCGCTCACTTCGCCAAAGCCGGTGTCGCT
The DNA here is from genome assembly GCA_046063225.1 of Novosphingobium sp. Lineage (GTDB taxonomy): Bacteria > Pseudomonadota > Alphaproteobacteria > Sphingomonadales > Sphingomonadaceae > Novosphingobium. The sequence continues at coordinate 11,641 of JBJTLW010000112.1, forward strand.
CTTGCTGTTTTTCTTGAGCGACCAGTATTCGAAGTGAGTCGGTTCCCCCGCAACACCCGCAAACGCGCCGTCGCGGGCCATCAGGCCGATAAGGCCAAGCTGAAGCGCAAAGCCGTTTTCGACCCGCCTGGCTGAAGGGGCGCTGCCGGTCTTGTAATCGATCACCGCAAGGCTGCCGTCAGCCAGCCGGTCGATGCGGTCAGCACGGCCTTTGATCTTCACCCCGGCGAAGGTCATTTCGCCCTTCACTTCGCTCTTGAGCACCGAGCGGCCTTCTCCGCCCTGATCTTCGATCTGCTGTTCGATCCACTGCAGGCCCGCGATCAGGCGCGGCCACCACAGTCCGCGCACCAGCGGGTGGGCGCTCATCTTTTCAAGCTCCTGCGCGGCAATGGCGCTCAGCGCGCCGCCTTCCTTGTGCCAGCGTTCCAGGATGGCGTGCACAGCCGTGCCTTTCCACGCCGCCGTCGGTTCGGCATCCAGCGCATCGAGCGAACGCAGGCGCAGGATATCGCTGGCATAGAACTGATAGGGATCGCCGCGCAGCCGATCGAGCCCGGTCACCGCAATCGGAACGTCGCGCTGTTCGGCGCTAGGCTTCGGATGCGGCCGGGGATGCGCCGGGATGGATGCGGGCTGCGTCAGCCGGCGGGCAAGCTCCGGCGTGTACCGATCCAGATGCCGTTCGAGCAGATCGGCGCCCAGCATGGCGCGAACCCGCAGCACAAAACGCGAAGGGATCGCCGGCCCGGCTGAATCGCGCTTGGCATAGCTCAACACCACTTCGGGCGCGCCAAGGGCGGCGGCAAGGTCGTGCGCAGAAAGCCCGATGCGGAAATCGGCGCCCGGAACACCCAGCGCGCGCAGGATCGGCGGCGCCAGCAAGGCGTCGGGACTTGGCGAGGCCGGCCAGGTGCCCTCCGTCAAGCCGCCGCAGATCACCAGATCGGCGCGGCTCATCCGCGCCTCGATCAGACCATAGACTGCGACGCGCGGATGCCCGCCCCAGGGTTTGCGCACCGAAACGCGTTCCATCGCGTCGCGCAGCGCGGTCGCCAGGTCTTCACGCTCAAGCCGGGTCGCGGAATGCCGCGCCGCGCTGCGCAGGTCCTCGACAAATCCGGCAAGGCAGCGGCCATCGGCGTCAGACCAGACCTGCGCGCCACTGATGGCTTCCGCCGCGCCAACCAGCGCATCGAGCGTTGTCGCCAGCGAGCCGCCCTCCGCTGCGGCAATGAGCGGAGCAATGATGCTTTCAACAGCGTCCCACCACGACGCCATGCCCTTCTGGTGACGTTCCCGCTCGGCGCAAATCTCGCGCAGCGGCTCCAGTCCCGGCCCGCGCCGCGGGCCGCGCAGAGCAAGATCCAGCGCGCGAGTAAAATCGAGCCAGGCGGGACGACCAAAGGCAGTCCCGGCATAGGGATGGCCCAGCAACGCCAGCAGCGGGACCGGCGCGGCATTGGTCGCCGCCACTTCGGCCAATTGCAGCATCAGCCGCCCGGCCGGTGTGAGCGGCAAAGGCTCGCCGGCGGTATCGTCAGCCACAATGCCCCAGCGGCCCAGATGCGAGATAACGCGGGCGGCAAGCGCGCGATCGGGCGTGATCAGCGCGATTCGCTTTTCCTGCACCTCAAGCGCTTCGCGGATCTTCAGCGCGATCGCCTGAGCCTCATGGCCGGGATGATCGCTGATCATCATCCGCACCCCGGCGAGCCGCCTTTGATCGGGGGCGAGATCAACCCACCGTGCGCTCGCTGCCGGGGGCAGGAACAGGTTGGAAATGGCCTTGCTGCGCTCCGGCGGAGCGGCGGCCATGCCGGCACGGTGCCACGGCTGCACCTCTTGCCGGTTGATGCCCATGCGGTTGAGCAGCAGTTTGAGGTGGTATTGCGGGTGCGTTACCGCGTCATCTCGCGCAAACGGGGGATCATCTGGCCCCTGTCCCACCCCCGCCGTGCCAAGCGCCGTCCAGGTTGCATCGTCGAGCGACAGGTCAAGGTCCGGCAGGATAACCGCGCCTTTCGGAAGCAGACTGACGACCTTTAGCAGCCGCGCCAGCGAAGGCGATGCGCTCGTAATGCCTGCCGCAACAATCGGCGTCGGCGGAGGGTTGCTTGCCCAGCGCCGGGCCGCCTGATCGAACAGCATATTGCGCCGTGCCGGGGCATCGACCTGACCGGAACTTTTCAATTCACTCAGCCACTTGGCCTGGACTCTTGCGAAAACAAGTATGGACTGCTGCCAATGCGCGGCAAGATCACCAACCACCTGCAGAACGCGGTCACCAATCAGCTCTTCGGGGCCGATGCCTTCAACCAGCAAGCGGTCCATGGTTCGGCCGATTTCAAACGCCTGGCGCAGCAGCGCGCTGCCCTTCGGCGCCTTGTCACCAAGCTCCTCGTCGAGAATCCGCGCCAGTCGCAGCCAGCGCTGGGTGGGATCGATGGCCGGCGGAATATCCGCCCCGGTGCCGAGCGGATCGAGCAAGGGACCCAAGGTTTCGTCGATATCGAGATCGCCCACCGCAGCCATGCGCGGCAAAAGCAGACCCTGCCGATCCTGCTGCCCGAACAGTCGGACGAACGCCTCGGTCACGGTGCGGATTGCGCGCTGACTGGGGAGCAGCAGGGTCAGTCGCGCCAGGCCGAAGTGATCGTCTCCATAGCGCGGCAACAGCCCCGCGACCAATGCGTCGGCAAATCCGCGATGGGCCGCGATGGAATAGACCTGCGGGCCCTTCCCTTCGGCTGGCCCGTCAGTCACCGAAACCAATCGCCTTTTCGGTCATCGCGATGGCTTCAGGATAGCCGACGTCAAACCATTGGCCGTCGTGGACCAAGCCGTAGCAGCGCCCTTCGGCAATGGCCCGATTCCAAAATACGTTGGTTGAGAACACGGCCTCTGGCGGATCGGCAACCAGACGCTTTGCCATGAGCTGAATCCCGGTCCAGACGTAGGGACGATCGCGCTTTTCCCCGTCGCGCGAAAGGCGCCCTTCAGCGTCGAGATCGAAATCGCCGGTCCCTTGCGTGTTGCCTGCCTTGCCGGTGGGTACGACAAGCATGAGCACGTCCATGACACTGTCATCCCACGCATCGGCCAGCCGGGCGAGCGCATTCTGCGCCCCATCAACCCACCAGTTGTCCGCATTCACGCAAAAGAACGGGTCGCCCGCGATGAGGTTCTTCGCCTGAACCAGACCGCCGCCGGTATCGAGCAACAGCGCACGTTCATCCGAGACGGCAACTTCGAAATCGACCGCATGGCGGGCAAGATGCGCCTCGATCTGGTCAGCAAAGTAGTGAACATTGACGACGATCCGGCCGACCCCCGCCTTGCGCAAGTGATCGAGCACATGATCGAAAAGCGTATGTCCGCCGACTTCGACCAGCGGCTTTGGGCGGTCCTTGGTCAAAGGCATCATGCGCGTGCCCTTGCCTGCCGCCATGATCATCGCCGTTTGCGGCATGGCCGGTGTCATTCCTGCCATTCGCCGCCCAGCGCCGCGCGCAGGTCTGCGGGTATGTTAGCATCAAACCACCGCGCCACGGGGGCAAGCGCAGGATGCGCCAGATCGCGTTCCATCAAGGCCCAGACACGAGGGATCATCGAAAGATAGCGCGGCTTGCCGTCCCGCTTCCACAGGCGCACGAAAATGCCGACGATCTTGGCGTTCCGCTGCGCACCGAGCCGCGCATAATCCGCGAGAAAATCAGCGCGCTTGCCATCAAAGGTCTTGAGATAGCGATCGATCATTGCGGCTTCCAGCTCAGGCGAAACGTCGCGGCGGGCGTCCTGCAACAGCGAAACAAGATCGTAGGCCGGATGGCCGACCAGCGCGTCCTGAAAGTCGAGCAGTCCCTGCTTTGCCAGCGATCCCAAAAGCATGATGTTTTCGGCGTGATAGTCACGCAGCACGGTCACGCCGGGGCGCTGGTTCGGCAGCAGCGGGCTCATCACCTCCTGCCAGGCCGCAGCCCAACCGCGGCTATCGACATAGAGGCTGCGCGCTGGAACGTACCAGTCGACAAAAAGCTGGGCTTCGCGCTGGTATTCGGCAAGTCCGTAGTCAAGGAAAGGTCCGGGCGGCAGCCTGTGCAGGGCCGTCAGCGCATCGACCGCGCCGGCATAAACCTCTTCCTCGTCCGCCGGCCAATCGTCCAGATAGTCGCGCATTCGCGTGGTGCCGAAGTCTTCCAGCAGCACAAGCCCACGCTCAGGTTCGGCATGGATGATGCGCGGCGCACGCATGGCGTTGTCATCAAGCCACCTGGCCGCACGCAGGAACGGGCCCGGATCTTCGTTGGGCGGCGGCGCGTCCATCAGCATCGCCGTCTGTTCGCCCATACGGATGCGAAAATAGCGGCGGAACGAAGCATCGCCGGGGAGCGCTTCGACTTCGGCATTGGGCCAGCCAGCAGCGGCAAGGAAGCCCGTGAGGCCATCAGGCAGTTTTACGTCCATGGTTCTCGCCCTTGCCAATCGATTCCGGCACTTACAATGGCAATCCGCCCCATTTCCGCAGTTTCCAGCCGGATCGAGAGGCAAGCCGGTTCGTGCGCAAAGCCACCAGCGTTTTCCGGCCATTCCGCCAGAAGCGCCGCACCGGATCGATAATCGTCAAGGCCCAGTTCCTCCGTTTCCTCTGGATCATTGAGCCGATAGAAATCGGCATGGACCAGCGGAATGCGCACGGAGGGTGGTTCGTAAGTTTCGATAATGGCAAAGCTCGGGCTCGGCACCTCGCCTTCGTGGCCCAGCGCAGCAATGATCGCGCGCGATAGCGTGGTCTTGCCTGCGCCCAGACCGCCCGACAGCGCAACCACGTCGCCCGGCTGCAGCCGATCGCCAATGGCGCGGCCAAAACGCGCCATCGACGGCAAATCTGGCAGGTCGATCGTCACGGCAGTTCGATCAGCGCGGCCGTACCCTGGCCCGGCTCGGAAAGCAGTTCGAGCGAACCGCCATGCGCATCGATGAGCTGGCGCGCGAGCGGCAGGCCCAGCCCCTGGCGCCGTTCACGGATAGAGCCGTCCGCCCCAACCTTCACCCCGCCAAGCGCGCGGGCAAGCGCCGCTGCATCCATGCCCGGGCCGTTATCGGATATCACGATGCGCGCATGGCCGTGCTTGAGCCGGGCCAGCTCCACCAGAATGCGCCCGTCGCGCGGCGTGGCGGCAATGGCGTTGTCGAGAAGATGCCCGATCGCCCGGCCGAGCCGGCGCCGATCGCCCTTCACGCGGCCCGCGCCCTTGTCTCCACGCAGGTCGAGCTGCAAGCCGGACTGGCGCAGGCGGTCCGCCCGCTCACCAACGATTTCTGTCACGAAGGGCAGGAGTTCGATTTCTTCCAGTGCCAGCGGCAGCAGGCCAGCCTCGCTTTGCGAGAGATCCAGAACCGATTCGATCTGCTCGCCAAGCCGCGCGACGGACGTCAGAATATCGCCCACATATTCGCGCCCCTGTTCGTTGAGGTCGCCGCCGATTCCCGCCTGGAGCAGTTCGGCGAAACCGCCAATGGCATTAAGCGGATTGCGGAACTCATAGGACATCGACGCGAGGAAGCGGGTCTTGACCGCATCGGCCTCAAGCAGGGCAGCGTTGCGCTCGCGCAAAGCCTCTTCGGCCTTCTGGCTGTCGGTAATGTCAAGGACGGTCAGAAGGCCGTTGCCGTCGGGCAGAGGCACACCGGCAAATTCCAGCGTGCGCCCATCGGCCAGCGAAACGCGGCCGCCCGTCTGCTTGCGATCGAGCGTTGCCGCGCGAACAACCTCGCCCACGGCCTTGGCCTGTACCGGACGTCTCAGGCGGGCGGCGATCCGTTCAAGCAGAACCTCGATCTTGGGGTGCGTATCGAGAAATTCGCTGTCCAGTCCCCAATCGGCGGCGAAGCGGCGGTTCCATTGCTGCATCCGGCCATCGGGAGCGAAGACGGAAACCGATTCGAACAGGCTGTCAAAAGTGGCCGTCCGGGTGCGCAGCAAGGTATCGCGCGCAGAGGACAGCTGAAGCTGCTCCGTCCGATCCTCGACAATCAGCAGCAGGCCGCCATCGGGCATCGGATGGGCGACCACGCGAAGGTGCGTGCCGTCGCCCAGGGGCCAGGCCTCTTCCTGCGCCTCCCCAGCCAGGAACCACGCCGCCTTTTCCTTGCGCCATGCCGGAAAATCGCGCGCTTCCGGCACGCGGCCAGCGTCATGAGCGAGATCAAGCAGCCGTTCGAATGGCGGCGGATCCTGCATAACCTTTGGCTTCAGGGCGAAGATGCGCTGGAAGGGCTGGTTGGCAAAAGCCAGATTGTGCTTGGCGTCAAACTGCGCAACGCCGGCGGAAAGCTGGTCAAGAAGCGACCGCTGGGCTTTGCGGAAGGCATCGAACGAGCGAGACAGCTCTTCCATGTCCTCGACGTCGACCGCATAGCCAGCGACGCCATCTTCGCCGAGCGGCAGGTCGGATACCTTGAGTGTGCGTCGCTGTCCGCCGATGGTCGCCGCTACGGTGCGCTCGATCGATTTCTTGCGCGACAGGGCCTGCAGGGCAACCTTGGCCGCGCTTTGGCCATCGACGATCTCGACCAGTTCGGTGCCGGCATTGGCAACGCTGCTGGCGTCCTCCCCACCAACTGCGCGCACATAGGCATCGTTGACCAGCCGCAGCTTGCCATCGCTCGAACGAAACCACATCGGCATAGGCGCAGCTTCGATCAGGCCGACGAGCGCAGCGAAATCCTCACGCGCGCGGGCGGCATCGGCGCGCAGCTGCACGAGTTCGCTTTCGCTATCGGAAAAGTCGAAAATCCACACCAGCGCCGCCCCGCCCGGCGAAACCTGCGGATCGGCCAGCACCCCGCGCAGGGCAAGGCTGCGTTTCGAGCCCAGCGGCGTCGCCACCATGCGAAACGGCGCACCGGTCTTCTGCGTGCGCAGCACGGCTTCGTTCAGCGCGGCAAGCTGCTCGGGCGGCAGCCCCCTGCCCTCTTCAGACAATTCGGTGAGGAACTGCGGCACCCGATCAAGCCCCAGCCATCCGGCCAGCTTGGGCGCGGCCTCTATCCGTCCGTCCGTGCGCACCAGCAAGGGCAGCGCGGGCGATTCATCAACCATCTTGGCCATGCGCCGCGCCGCGCGCTGGCTCGCCTCGGCCCGCTTCAACTTGCGCCGCGCCGCCAGGACCGCCCAGGCCGCGGCAATCGTCCACGCGGCCAAAAGCAAGCCGATCAGCACAAGCGCGGTCTGGTTCAGAAGCATCGCCCAATCGCTATGACGCCCGCGCGGTTATTACAACCACGCGGGCGCCTGAATCTGTGATTTGACCCCGGGCTCAGATCAATAGCGTGGGATCAGTAACGGTAGTGATCCGGCTTGAACGGCCCAGCTTCGGGCACGCCGATGTAGTCCGCCTGCTTCTTCGACAGCTTGGTGAGCTTCACGCCCAGCTTTTCCAAGTGCAGCGCCGCGACCTTTTCGTCGAGGTGCTTGGGCAAGACGTAAACGTCGTTCTTGTATTCGGCGTTCTTGGTGAACAGCTCGATCTGCGCCAGCGTCTGGTTGGTGAACGACGAGGACATGACGAAGCTGGGGTGGCCGGTGGCGCAGCCCAGGTTCACCAGGCGGCCCTTGGCGAGGACAATGATCTGCTTGCCGTCGGGGAACTCGACGAGATCGGTGCCCGGCTTCACTTCGGTCCACTTGTAGTTGTCGAGAGCGGCGATCTGGATCTCGCTGTCGAAGTGACCGATGTTGCACACGATCGACATGGGCTTCATCGCCTTCATGTGTTCGGCCGTGATCACGTCTTCGTTGCCGGTGGCGGTGACGAAGATGTCGCAGCGCTGCACGGCTTCTTCCATTGTCACGACTTCATAGCCTTCCATCGCCGCCTGCAGCGCGCAGATCGGATCGATTTCGGTGACCATTACGCGGGCGCCGCCCTGGCGGAGCGAAGCGGCTGAGCCCTTGCCGACGTCGCCGAATCCGGCAACGCAGGCAACCTTGCCGGCGAGCATGACGTCGGTGGCGCGACGAATCGCGTCAACCAGCGATTCCTTGCAGCCATAGAGGTTGTCGAACTTCGACTTGGTGACCGAATCGTTCACGTTGATTGCGGGGAACGGCAGCTTGCCGTCCTTGGCGATCTGGTACAGGCGGTGGACGCCCGTCGTGGTTTCTTCCGACACGCCCTTGATGTGCGCGACCGACATGGTGAGATAGCCGGGCTTGCGCTTCAGGAAGGCGTTGAGCGCGCGAACGAACTCGATTTCTTCTGCGTTCGACGGTTCGAACAACGTTTCGCCGGCTTCCACACGCGCGCCCCAAAGAGCGAACATGGTGGCATCACCGCCATCGTCGAGGATCATGTTGGCGGTGCGGCCCGTGCCGTCGTCCCAATCGAAGATCGAACCGACATAGTCCCAGTATTCGGCAAGGCTTTCGCCCTTCACGGCGAACACCGGGATTCCGGCGGCAGCGATGGCGGCTGCGGCGTGATCCTGCGTCGAATAGATGTTGCACGTGGCCCAGCGCACTTCGGCACCGAGTGCGACGAGCGTTTCGATCAGCACGGCGGTCTGGATCGTCATGTGCAGCGAACCGGTGATGCGCGCGCCCTTGAGCGGCTGCGAAGCGCCGAATTCCTCGCGCAGGGCCATCAGGCCGGGCATTTCGGTTTCGGCGATCTTGATCTCGGCGCGGCCAAAGTCGGCAAGACCGATATCGGCGATCACATAGTCGTTCTGGGCGCTCGACACTTGGGTAGTCTCCTGATTGCGGGCGCCGCCCACGCAAAAGGCGGCACCATAGAATGGAGCCGCCCTTAGCCTTTCACGATGGGAATATAAAGATGTCTTTATATGATTGTCTCGATTAGCGCCGCACCCACGACAGGCGTGCGCTGTTGCCGTCGCTCGCCAGCAATTGGTCGGCCGCCTCGATCAGAGCATCGGTGCCGCGCATCTGGGCAAGGCTCTTGGCAACAATTTTCAACTCGTGGCACTCCAGCCAGGGGTGACCCTGACCATACTGGTTGGCCATCGCCGTGCTGATCTTGTCGAGCGCGCGTTCAGCGCCCTTGGCGCCGTGGCGCACGGCCAGTCCATCGCGCAACTCCGCCGCCGCGCCATTCAACGCCGACAGATGCGCCGCTTCAAAGGCCTGGAAATCGGCCTGGAAGTTGTGTGCGCCGTTGCGGCAGCGAAGGCCAGTGACCATCAGCATAATATCCAGCCGGCGCAGCTTTTCCGCGTCGCCGCTGGCTGATGCCTGCGCCGGCGCGGACAGCACCATGCCGGCGGCGGCGAGCGCCAATGCGGCGTGCCGCATGGCGAATTTACGTACGAATTTTTGCATGACCCCAAGAGCTCCCTCAAACAGTGTTGAACATCCCGTCCGAGTCAGAGGTTCGCGCATCCGGTTTACGAGTGTTTGAAGGAGCGCAGTAAAGCCAAATTTACCATGAATCCCCCGTTGCGATTCGTTCGCAACCCGGCCTATGGCTGTGCGGCACGCGGCCAATCCCGGCCCTGAGAGGATAAATCCCATGACCATCGCGCAAGGCGAACAGCTTCCCGACGTAAAGCTCACCAAGGCTGGTGCCGAAGGCAACGAGCCGGTGCAGACGGCTGACTTCTTCAAGGGCCGCAAGGTTGCGCTGTTTTCCGTCCCGGGCGCATTCACCCCTACCTGTTCGGCAAAGCACCTGCCGGGCTTCGTTCAGGCGGCTGACCAGCTGAAGGCCAAGGGCGTGGATGAAATTGCCTGCACCGCGGTAAACGATGCCTTCGTCATGGGCGCTTGGGGCCAGCGCGATGGCAGCGCCGATGTGACCATGCTGGCCGACGGTAACGGCGAATTTGCGCAGGCGCTGGGCCTGACCATGGATGGGTCGGGCTTCGGCCTGGGCCAGCGCGGTTCGCGGTGGTCGATGGTCGTCAACGACGGCGTTGTCGAACAGCTGAATGTTGAAGGACCGGGCGAATTCAAGGTCAGCTCGGCCGAATACATGCTCGACCAGCTCTGATTCCGATACAGGCGGAGGCGCGGCTGATCGCGTCTCCGCCACCTACGGCGCGGCCCGCACCATCGCTCCCGCGCTGCTTTGGCTCAGGCCATTGCCTTGCTTTGCACCCTGCCCTTCTACGGTCGTGACCACGGCCTTCTCCGTGGTCTGATTGCAGGCGATGGAACAGCAAGGTCAAACCGATCCCCGCGCAGCCCTGATGATCACGATTGCCGCACTGACCGCGGTGATCCTGGTAACGTTGGACGCAACCATCGCCACGATCGCGCTCGGGCGCATCCAGTCCACGCTTGCTGCCAGCCCGGAACAGATCACCTGGGTGCTGACGAGCTACCTGATCGCCGCCGCCGTGATGACCCCACTGGCTGGCTGGCTGGCCGATCGTTTCGGGCGCACGCGGATCATGCGGGCCTCCGTGTTCTTCTTCACGCTCAGTTCGCTTGGCTGCGGGCTTGCCCCAAATCTGGAACTGCTTACGCTGTTCCGCTTCATCCAGGGCGCCTCGGGGGCCAGTCTGGTGCCACTCAGCCAGGTTCTGCTTCTCGATATCTGGCCGCCGGAAAAGCATGGGCCGGCCATCTCCGCTTTCGGCGTCGGCACGCTGCTAGGCCCCATGCTCGGCCCGACTTTGGGGGCATGGTTGATCGAGTACATCTCGTGGCGATGGATCTTCCTCATCAACGTGCCAATCGGCATCCTGGCCCTGCTGGGCTTCACCATCTACGCGTCGGGGCATGATCGCCTGCATTCCGTCAAGTTCGACATGCGCGGGTTCGTCTATGTCTCGGTAGCCCTCACCGCCTTTCAGCTGATGCTTGATCGCGGGCAATTGCTTGACTGGTTTTCATCCACCGAGGTGCTGATCGAAGCCGCTATCGCAGCGCTGTTTGGCTATTTTGCGTTGGTGCACATGTTCACCACCGCCGACCCGTTCATCAAGCCGGCCATTTTCAAGGACCGCAATTTCGCGCTGGGAACGCTGTTCATGGCTGGGGTCGGTGTCTTCATGGTCGGCTCGATCCCGATCATCACCACCATGATGCAGCAATTGCTCGGCTATCCGGTGATGCTCACCGGCATGGTCTCGCTGCCGCGCGCGATCGGCAACATCCTGACGGTCGTTGTGGCCGGGCAACTTGTCGGCAAGGTCGATTCCCGGCTGCTGATGGTTGTTGGCCTGTCGGGCTTCATCAGCGGATTTTATGTGCTCAGCGGGGTAAGCCTGGACACCAGCAGCAGCACAATCGCACTGGTTTCGCTCATGCAAGGGTTGGGTTCAGGACTGATGTTCCTGCCGCTGATGATGATGGTGTTCACCACCCTGCCCGAGAAGTTCAAGAATGAAGGCGCGACGCTGACGGCGCTGATGCGCAACCTTGGCGGCGCGGTTGGCATTTCGGTGATCCAGACGCTGACCTTGCGCGATCTTGCTGCATCGCAGGCCCAGCTGTCCGAAAAGGTGACGCCAGACAATCCGCTCGTCGGCTGGCGTCATGGCGAGGTTGATTTCACCGCCCCTGCCGATGTGGCGGCACGAAGCGGCGAAGTGGCGCACCAGGCGCTGATGCTGGCCTATCACCACACCTTTGAAATGATGTTTGTGCTGTCACTGGTGCTTGTCGCCATCTGCCTCGCCATGAAAGCCAGGAAGAACGACGGCTCTGCGGTCCACACCGGACCGATGATCATCGAGTGATCACCGGCACCGGCGCGCGCAATCAATAGCCCATCAGGCTCAGCACTTCCTTGCGGCTGCGCGGATCGTCGAGGAAGCAGCCCATCAGGCGGCTGGTGACCATGCCGACTCCCGGCGTCTTGACGCCGCGCCCGGTCATGCAGCCATGCTGCGCCTCGATCACCACGGCCACGCCGTGCGGGTTTAGGTTATCCCATATGCATTTCGCGACTTCGGCAGTCAGGCGCTCCTGAATCTGCAGACGCTGCGCGAAGCCGTGGAGGACGCGGGCAAGCTTGGAAATGCCGACGACCCGGTCGCGCGGCATATAGGCAATTGCCGCCCGGCCCGTGATCGGGGCCATGTGGTGCTCGCAATGCGATTGAAAGGGGATGTCCTTGAGCAGCACCAGCTCGTCATAGCCGCCCACTTCCTCGAACTGCCGGGAAAGGTGCTTGGCCGGATCCTCGTCATAGCCCTGGCAATATTCGCGCCACGCACGCGCTACGCGCGCAGGCGTATCGAGCAGGCCTTCACGCTGCGGATCGTCGCCCGACCAGCGGATCAGGGTGCGGATGGCTTCCTGAACATTTTCGGGAACGACAAGCTTGCCGTTTTCGTCGCGCTCGTCGTCATGATCGTGGCCACAAGCCATCAAATCTCTCTCCTCACTTCGGCCGGTGAAGCAAGCCCCCCAGCCGGAACAGGCCGCGACGGCGGCCGATCGGTTCGAACAGTTCCCCGGGCCTTTCCGGATCGAGGAGCGCCGTGTCGGCAATCGCTTTTTCCGTTTCGGTGAGCGGCTGCAAGTGAAAACGCTCTAACCGCTTGTGCTTTTTCGCCTCGGCGTCGTTTATCCGAGCCTCGATGAGCCCAATCATCGATCCGTGCTTGTCCAGCAGGCGCCCCACCTGCTGCGGTTCCATGCCACAATGTTCGGCAATCAGCCGCATGCGGATCTTGCGGATGGCTTCGCGCACCTCCCCCCGGTCGTTGGCGGGGCGCTGGCAGTCGATATAAACGTCGGCCTCGGTATCAAGCCCCATTGACCGGTTGTTCATGTTGGCCGAACCGATGCGCAGGATCTCGTCATCGACGATCATCAGCTTGGAGTGAACGTAGATCGGTGTGCCACCGGTCGTATAGGGAATGTAGATGCGGAAACGGTTGTTGACGTCTTTCTGCCCGACGGCGTGGCACAACCGGACCCGTGCCCCGTCCATCGCCGCCTGTTCGAGCCAGCCTTCCGCGCTCTTGGGATTGATCAGCACGACTTCGGGCGGATCCGGCCGGGACAGCCGTTCGGCCAGTGCTTCGGCAACCTTGCGAGAGGCGAAGTACTGACTCTCAGCGTAGATGAACCTTTTTGCCCGGCTGATGTGTTCGATGAACAGCTGTTCGATTTCGTTGATTTCGGGTGATCCGCCGTATTCCGCCTGCGTGCGCGCTATCCCGATCTCAACATCGCGGAATTCGGCGCGAAGCCGCGCCGGCCAGGGGCTGTCATCCTGCGGCAGGCACGGCTCCAGCGGAGTTCCGCCTGCGCGTTCCCAGCGCATCCGGCCCAATTTGCCCAAGGCCGCCGCCGCAACCCCTTCGGTCAGAAACGTAATGTCATGCCACGGATCATAGGGCTTGCGTCCGGGTGCCATCCGGCGCGGATCGTCTTCGATATGCTCGGGCGTGTCCCAGCGCCGCGTCGTCATGTCGATACCGCCGCAAACCGCAAACTTGTCGTCGATGACGACGATCTTCTGGTGATGGCTGCTACCGAACGGGTGCGCGGAATCAAACTTGAAATCGATCGACCGGTTGGTCCACCAGCGCAGCAGGTCGAGGATCATGGAGCCGCGAAAAACGAATTTCAGCGCGCCGAAATTCCATTTTAGCACACGCACTTGCAAGCCCGGCCTACGGCGCACCAGCCAAACCACGAAGGCTCCCAGACGCGCCGGTTGCAAGCGTCGGTTCGGGCGGTTCCACCAGCGGCGGCCCGGCCCCAGTTTGACCCGTGTATCGAAGTCCCATCCGATAAGATGGACCCGCTGCTGCGCTTGCAGCATGGCTTCCTGCATGACGGAAAAATAGGCTGCGGCATCGATGACGACGTGCGCACGGCTGGCCATGGCAAAACGCCACGTAGTGGGGCTGCACCCCTGAATCGCATCCTGTTCGATTTCCGCCGCCATGCGTTCCCCCGCTTGATCCTTCGGCTAACGTGCGGACCACCATCGGGTTCCCGCAGCCCATGCGCAAGCGAATTGCCGCGACACTTTCCAATCTTGACATCGGAACTGGTCTGTCCGATTTCGGATCGATCAAGTTTTGAACCAAATCGTCCGAAGTTTCATTGTTCTTCCTGGTACGTTCGCTCCACGCGACGGCCCCCAATCGAGAGGTAATATCCATGATTCGCAAAGTTGTGCTTGCCGGACTTCTGGCTATGACCGCTGTCCCCGCCATGGCCGCCGGCGCGCCGTACAACACCACCGACACCACGATCGGCGCCCTGCTCGACGATCCGGCATCGAAGGCCGTGGTCGACAAGATTATGCCCGGCTTTTCCACCAATCCGCAGGTTGAAATGGCCCGTTCCATGACCTTCAAGCAGATCCAGGGCTTCGCACCGGACATGATCAAGGACGAAATGCTCGCCAAGATCGACGCTGAACTGGCCAAGCTTCCTGCCAAGCCGTAAGGCGCACCGGCACCGAAAAGCAGAACGCCCGGCTTGCCACATGGCAGGCCGGGCGTTCTTGCGTTTGGGCAGAAACCTATTGGCGGACGGCGCCGATCGCCTCCGGAGCGACAAATCGGGTCGAGGAAATGCCTCCATCCACCGCAATGGTCTGACCATTGACCATCGCCGCTTCATCGCTGGCCAGAAAGGCGACCATATTCGCCACGTCCTCGGTCGAACACTCGCGGTTGAGCGGGGTCAATTCGTGGTTCGTCCGCCGGAAGAAATCGAGGTCCCAGTAAGCATCGGTCATTTCGGTTCGGACAACCGTGGGCGCGACGTAGTTCGACCGAATGCCGCGCGCGCCGTATTCGGCAGCCATCGTCTGCATCAGGCCGATCTGCCCGGCCTTTACCGTCGAATAGGCGCCGCCCCCCGGTGTGCCATAGAGCCCCCAAGTCGAACCGATGAAGACAATCGATCCGCCCTGCCCCATCTTGTCGAGCGCTTCGCGGCAAAGGCGAAACGGTGCGCGCAGGGAAATGCCGAACACCTCGTCCAGCATCTCGTCCGTGGTGGCGTGAACAGGCCCGAAATTGAACGAGCCGGCGTTGTTGACCAGCGCATCAATACGGCCGAACTGCGCAATTGCCGCATCGACAATCGCCTTGGGCGCGTCATCCGTCGTGATATCGGCCGCGTGAAAATCAAACTCCATCGATCCGCCGATAGTGTCCTTCAGCGCCTGCAACTTGGCTGCGTTACGGCCAGTCCCAAGGACCTTGAAGCCTTTCGCGCCCAGCTTGCGGACGATTGCCTCACCAATGCCGCCGGCCGCGCCTGTGACGATGGCTACCTTGCCTGTGCTCACGTAATTCTCCCAATAAAGTCTAGTTGGCGCGCTGGTTGCCCGAGCGTTCCGCGATGTCGTTCGCCGCAATGAAGCCGAAGGTCATGGCCGGGCCGATGGTGCCGCCGGCGCCGGGATAGCAATCGCCGAAGGGATTGCCCGAGCAGTTCCCGGCCGCATAGAGCCCTTCGATTGGCTTGCCCTTCACATCGATCACCCGGGCGCGCGCATCGGTACGAATGCCGCCCTTCGTGCCCAGATCGCCATTGTTGATCGGCACGGCATAGAACGGTGCCTTGTCGATCGGGCCGAGATTCGGGTTCGGTGTGACCGTGGGGTCGCCAAAGAACTGGTCATAGATGTTGCCGCCCCGGCCAAACTCCGGATCGACACCGGTCTTGGCGTAAGCGTTCATATTACTGACGGTCTTGGTCAGTGCCTCTACCGGCACGTTGATCTTGCGTCCAAGCTCCTCAATCGTACTGGCGCGGAACACGTAGTGGTCCCACCAGTCGGCCGGAACCTTGTTTTCCGGCGTGTGCGCCCAGGGCATCAGGCCGCCGGCGCTGAACTTTGCGCGGAACTTTGCGTCGAAAATCAGCCAGCAGGGACAATTCGCACCTGTTTTCACGTGATCGTCGACCATGGCCTGTCCGAAGGAATCGTAACCCGTGGCCTCATCGACAAAACGTACACCGTTGCGGTTGACGCAAACGGACCAAGGCCGGCCAACGTCAAAGGCCGCCTGATGAATTTCATGGAAATTCGACGCCTTGGGCATCGGCAAGGTCATGGTCGGGATCCACCAGCCCTCAGCCGTATGTTCGGTATCAGCGCCGAGCTTCTCAGCGGCGATCAGCGCCTCGCCGCGATTGGCATCCTCGGGGGACGAGGAATGGCGCGTCAGACCCGGCACCGGGAAGAAACGATCGCGCAGTTCCTGGTTCCATTCAAAGCCGCCTGCGGCAAGCACCACGCCGTGGCGCGCATGGATCGTGTAATGTCGGCCAAAGTTCGACACCTCCACACCGGTGACGGCGCCCGATTTGTCGGTCACCAGCGATTCCAGTTTCGTTTCGGTGCGCAGTTGGACACCCGCCTTGAACACCGCCTCATAGGTCGCGCCCATGAGAGCAGCGCCCTGCGTGAAGCGACGGTCACGCGCGCCAAGCTTTCGCGTACCGCGGTCCATCCAGTACCGCCGGATGACATTTGCCGCCACCCGCCTCCAACCCTTTTGCTGCATCATAAGGGCAAATGTTTCAACTAGATCCATTGAATATCTATGGAATAGCTTGAAGCGATTGAACTGCTCGCGCATAAACGGAAAGCGATCATCGCCAAGCCGTCGTCCGTCGTAAGTCGGACAGATCAACGAGCGGTCGGCGCGTGCGCCTGGCTTGTCCGGGAAATAGTCCGGCCAAGGCGAAACCATGAGCTCGACACCGCTCGCCTTCAGATATTTCGCCATTTGCGGTGCCTGATCGACATAGGCGGCGAGCTTTTCCGGATTGACTGGGCCTGACGTGACGCTCGCCAAATATTCCATAACCTGATCGCGGCTGTCGCCTTCCGGACCAAGGCCGTGGTTGGGAATCCACATAACCCCGCCCGATGTCGCGCTGGTCCCGCCGAACTTGAAGGCTTTTTCGACGATCAGGACCGACAGCCCCTGTTCGGCCGATCGCAGTGCAGCCATGGCACCAGCAGCCCCCGAACCAACCACGACCACGTCAAATGTTTCGCCGCTTTCCACGGTCCTCTCCCCAACAAGCGCGCACACATGCGACCAGAGCGCAGTCTATCGGGCGTGCGATGGCCCGGTGAAATGACTTTACCGGCATGACAAATTGCTTGCGTCCGCCCTTGCCACCAAGCACGGGTTGCCGCCTTCAACCACGGCCTGCATTGATGGCCTCGAAAGCGCGACGGGGAGTTCATGAGCGATACCACTTTCACGCCAGTCGCAAGTCTGTCCGACGTGCCCCCCGGAACCAAGAAACTGGTGACGGTGAACGGCGCCGAAGTGCTGCTTTGCAACACCAATGACCGCGTTTTCGCGGTTGAAAATCTGTGCAGCCATGCCGAGGAAAAGCTCGATTGCGGGCGGATGCGCTCAGGCTGGATCGCCTGCCCCGTGCACGGCGCGCGTTTCAACCTTGCCACGGGTGAGGCGATGAACCCGCCGGCCACCCAACCTATCCAGACCTTTGCCGTTCGCATCACGGGCGACACGATTGAAGTCGCCATTTGATGTGGCCGCGCTGGCTTTCACTCAGTCCGGTCGTCCCGGATCGATGGGAAAGCCTTGACGCGGACTGGTTCACCCGCGCCCTGCGCCGCGATCATCCGGATGCGCGCGTGGCATCGGCGCGTCTGGTCGGTTCGGACGATGGCACGAACCGCCGCGCCCGCTTCGCGCTCGACTATGCGCAAGGCAATGGTCCCGCGCAGCTCTTCCTGAAGGCCCATGCGCCAAGCCACCGCTGGGTTCACTTGCGCAACGGCAATCTGTTCCTCGAGAGCCGCTTGTTCGCCCGCAACGTGCCATTGCCCCTTGAACACCCGCACGTCTATCTGGCCGTGCCGGACTATCCGCGCCTCGATTTCCTGCTCGTCATGGAAGATCTGACCCTGCGCGGCGCAGATCCGCGCGATTCTCGCAGACCGCTGACCATCGAACAGGCGCGCGACGGGCTGACCGGGCTGGCTGCCCTACACGGTGCCTATTGGAATATCGGCAAGCACATGCACCGGAATCTCGGTTTCGTGCGACAGTGGGCGCCGTCACAGGGCTGGCAGGTCGGGCTGCGCAAGCGCGTGCCCACTGGCCTCTCCCGCTCGGGAACGGAACTGCCGGACAGCATCCGTGCCCTCTCGGCCGATCGGGTGGTCGATTTGTGGGCAGCGAATGTCTCCACTCTCGCAAGCGGGCACCAGACCCTGCTGCATGGCGACGCGCATATCGGCAACACCTATGTCCTGCCCGACGGGACAACCGGCTTTCTTGACTGGCAGGTGGTGCGGCGCGGTAACTGGATCCAGGACGTGGGCTATTTCCTCGTCGGCGCCCTGACAGTCGAAGACCGGCGTGCGGCTGAACAAGACCTGCTTCGGCACTATCTCGACGCCCTGGGCCTGCCGCGCGACGAAATGCCCGACTGGGACGAGGCCTGGCTACGCTATCGCCAGTCGCCAGCCTATGGTCTTGCCATCTGGCTCTCGACACTGGGCACCGATGGTTGGCAGCCACATGAAATTTCCCGCGCCTTGAACGGAAGGTACGGTGCCGCGTTTGACGATCACGCAACCGCGGGCCTGCTTGCCTGACTCGCTTGGGCGATATTGCCGCCCGCCCCCTTTTCCCTGCGCTCGCCAACAGGCAGAAGCACCCGCGTGACTGACCAGACGACTCTCGACACGCTGCGCGCGGACCTGCGCGCATGGCTCGCTGCCAACAAGCCGCAGGGCTGGCGCGATATCACCGAGCACAAGGCCTTCGCCGCAAGCCAGCGCGATTGGTTCCTGAAGCTCGTGGATGCGGGCTATGCCATCCCCCATTGGCCAGCTGAATGGCCGGGTGGCGGGCGCAGCCTGGCCGAGCAGAAAGTGATCTACGAAGAACTGGCCGAAGCGGATGCGCCGCGCCTGCTGCTATCCTTCGTCTCCACCTATCACGCATTTGCTACTCTGCATGAATGCGCAAATGACGATCAGAAGGCCCGCTACCTTCCCGGCATCCTGAAGGGTGAAACCTGGTGCCAGGGCTTTTCCGAGCCGGGCGCGGGATCGGACCTTGCCGCCATCAAGACCAAGGCTGAGCGGGTTTCCCGTCCCGATGGCGATGTCTACGTGATCAACGGCCAGAAAGTCTGGTCGACCATGGCGCAATACGCCGACATGTGTCTGCTGCTCGTGCGCACATCGTCCGACGGCCCGAAGCAAGCGGGCATCACATACCTGTTGATGGACATGAAGACGCCTGGCGTTTCCGTGCGACCGATCGAACAGATCCAGGGCGACGAGGAGTTTGCCGAAATCTTCCTCGACAATGTCGAGGTTCCTGTCTCGCAGCGCGTGGGCGAGGAAGGCGCCGGCTGGGCAGTCGCCCAGGCAACCCTCGCTTCCGAGCGCGGGCTGACCCTGCTGGAGCTGTCGAACCGCATGCGCGGCGCTCTGGCGCGCGTTTCCAAGCTGATGCGCGATCATGGCCATAGCGAAGATCGCGGCATGCTGCGCGATTTCGGCGAACTGGTGACGCAGGTCGACGCCGTCTGCGCTCTGGCAGACCGGTTCCTTGAAAACCGCATCAATGGCATCGAACGCGTGGGCGACGCCTCGATCGTCAAGAACGCCTACAGTCGCGCCTTGCGGGCCTATTCTGCACTGGGTGTTCGCCTTGGCGGGATCGAAGAGCAATACCGCGCGCCGATTACCTTTGGCGATCTCAACACCGGGAACTGGATGGCCGATTTCATGAACTCCTACGCATGGACCATCGCGGGCGGTAGCGAGGAAGTGCAACGCAACATCATTGCCGAACGCATGCTGGAAATGCCGCGCGAGCCGAAGGGGTGGGTGCTGTGATCGAACTTTCGGAACTGCGCGATTCCGCAGCAAAGGCCTTCCCCGCTGGCAGCATCCTGCCTCCCCGGGATGAGAGCTGGCAGCTCGCAGCCGAGATGGGCTGGTTGCTCGTCGATCTTCCGGAAGAGCTTGGCGGGCTCGGCCTTGGCCGTGCTGCGGCTGCTGCGATCATCCAGGAGCTGGGCAAGGTCCTGTGCACGGCCCCGCTTGTCCCTGCGCTTCTGGCGCTGCGAGGCATAGCCCTGGCACCGGATTTTGGCGGCAAGGCGGAGCTGATTGAACGCATCTGTGGCGGCGAATATGTGCCGTTGAACATGCTTCCGGCCATGGTGTCGGCGTCGGGCTCGACCTTGAGCGGCACCGTGTCTGGCGTGTTCGACGCTGATATGGCCGTGCAGGTGCTCGTTGGAAGCAGCGAGGGCTATCATCTCGTAGACCTCGCATCGGCAGGCGTCGAACAGATCGAACGGCCCCTGTGGGACGAAAGCCGCCGGCTGTTCGACATCAAGCTGGACAATGCCAAGGCCTTGCTGGTTGCAGGTGGTGATGATGCTGCCGCGCTGCACGACGACATTGCCCGGTCGGCGCATCTGTTCGTAGCGGCCGACAGTTTGGGCGGAGCTTCGGCCACGCTCGATCTCACGGTGGAATACCTGAAGGTTCGCAAGCAGTTCGATCGTCCGCTGGCAATGTTCCAGGCGCTGAAGCACCGCTGCGCCGATCTCAGGATCGCGCTCACCGTTTCCGAAGCGCTTTTCGAAGGACGCGCCGCAAAGTCCGAAACCACGCCCCTGGTCGATATGGGCGCGATGAAGGGCCACGCGACGCAAACCTATGCCCAGATCGTCGAAGATGCGATCCAGCTGCACGGCGGCATCGGCCTGACGCAGGAATATCCGGTGCATCACTTCATGAAGCGCGCGATGCTGAACCTGCAATTGTGCGGCAGCCTTGATCACTGGCGCGAACAGACCGGTCGCGCGGCCATGGCTGCTGCCTGATCGGCTATTTTCGGCCGTAGCGCGTTGCCGTTAGCTGGTCGGAAACGGCGCAGCTCTTGTTGTCCATCCAGCCGGCTGCCCGCATCCGCTCGCGAATAGCCGTATCTCCAAAGCCTGCCGCTTTGCCTTTGGGATAGACGCACCAAAGCATCAGGCCGTGCGCCGTTGCCAGCGAGAGCGCCGCGTCAAGCGCTGATGCATCGTCCACCACGGCGACGATAACCGAGGCACGATCGGGAGAATCGACGCGGTGGTGGCCAGCCAGCGCATCGAGCAAAGCGACATCATCGGTATGGCCAAACAGAAATGCCGGCCTCTCCCCTCCGATTGCCAGCTTTGAAGCCAGACTAGGGGCTGGTTTGGCGAGCCCCTGCACCCATTTTTCCGCTTCCAGCGCGCCAAGGCGAGCCAGCAGGGTGTCTTCGCCCGTGGCGACGCGCAGGCAATCGCCTTCAGCAGCGAACGCGATGATCGCGGAACGCGGAATACGCGCCTTGATGCCACCGCGAAGGATGATTTCCTGGGACTCAAGCAAGACCTTGGCCTCGGCGCTCTGCCCTGCCCAACTGCAATCGGCCACGGCCTCTCGCCCCATGTCGATCCCTTTCGTTTGAATGGAGCCTAGGACGCGGGCGCGAAAAAGCCAATCAGGAGGTTAGCCGCGCCACGGCCTTGTCGCGGATGTCGCTGGCCTTCGGCTTGCCGCTGCCCGTGATGGCGAAATCCTCATCCGTGAAGACAAGCACGCGGCGCGGCACCTTGAAGCTCGCCAAGTCACGCTTCAGGAAGGCAACAAGTTCGTTCTCGTCAATGGCGGCGGCGTCAACTGGAACCAGGCAAGAGACAACCATTTCGCCCAGCAGGTCATCGGGCACACCAACCGTCTGGGTGCGCTTGACGCCCGGAAAGCGCGCGATCACCGCGTCAACCTCTTCGGGGGAAACGTTGGCGCCGCCGGTCTTGATCATGTCGGTCAGGCGGCCTTCCCAGAAAAAGCGCCCTTCCGCGTCAACGTAACCTCCATCACCAGTGCAATAATAGCCATCCAGATCAAGGCATTGCTCAGGATTTTTGCCAAGGTAGGTCATCATCAGGGTTGGCCCCTTGATGCACATTTCCCCGCGCGATCCGCGTGGCACAGGCGTTCCCGTGAGAGGATCGACAATCTTGAGCCAATTGCCCGGAAGTGGCGGCCCGCAGGAGCCTTGATAGCGCTCGGCCGACACATCGCGGCCGAACGAAGTGCAGATCGTCATCGTCTCGGTCGTCCCGAACGACATCGGCTCTTCCCAATCGAAACTGGCTGTCGGATGGCGCTTCAGGATTTCGCCGCGAGTGACGTAGCGCAGGCTCGACAAGTCGGCAGCGCCCCAGCCCCTTGCCGCTTCGAGCCGTGCCCACTGGTGCGGACGGCCGGCCAGAAAGGTAACGCGTTCCTCGCCGATGAGGCGAAGTGCCTCTTCTTCCTCGAACCAGGGTTGCAGCACCACGGCGCCACCGCTTGAAAAGGCAGTGCCGACTATCATCGAGACATTGCCTGACCAGAAGAAGCCATTGCCAGTCCAGCTGCGCACCGGCTCTCGCATGGCGAATACGCGCGGCCAGCGCCACCATTGGATGGCAAAGGCCTTGTGCGAATGGACAATGCCTTTCGGCAGGCTTGTGGTTCCAGACGAAAAGAAAATGCCGCCCGGATCGTCCGGGCTGACAGCATCCGCTCGCGCCAGCACGGCCCCAACATCAATGTCCGCGCCGCGATGCAGAAATCCGTCGAATTCGGGGCCAAGCGCGACCGCCTCGACCAGCGCAGGCCAACGCGAGGCATCGGGAGCGTGACGCAGGATCGTCGCGAAGTCCTTGCCTGCGACCGTGCCTTCATAAATCACGCGGGACACTTCGCTGGCCTGGAGCAGGTAGTCGAGCTCGCTCGGTGTCGAGAACGTGCTGAGCGCCACAGGTACGCATCCGGCCAGCGCCGCGCCAAACAGTGTGGACAGGAATTCGGGGCGATTGCTCATCAGCAAGCCAATGCGGCTGCCCGGTGCCTCACCGCTGGCGATCAGCGCCTTGGCCACCGCCATCGCGCGCGAAAGCAGTTCGTCATAGGACCAGCTTATGCGCATTCCGCAACTGTTGAGCACCAGCGCCTCAGACCCGCCGTGCCGCGCCGCCACATCGCGCAGGTAACCGCCAATGGTCAACGCGCCCATCAGGGGCTCGTCGCTGAGCGGCCCGCCATACACGATCGAGAGATCTTCCTCACCCATGCCGCATGGAATACCTGCCGCGCGGCTGCGATCAAAGCGCGGGAAAGCGTCAACCGTGCGTCAGTCACATTGACAAGCCGCTCCAGACAAGCAGGCTGGATCGCAAGGAGAGCGGGCATGAAATCGGCATTCATTATCGAAGGCAGCGGCATTGACGCAATCACCCTGCGCGACGTTGACCTTCCCGCGCCGTCAGCGGGAGAGGCGCAGGTTCGTCTGCACTGCGCGACCATCAATTTCCGCGATCTCATCGTTGCAAAAGGTCTCTTGATCCCGTCGATGGGCGGCATCACGGGTGGAGCCGAGCGTGTGCCGATGTCCTGCGCCACAGGTGTCGTCACGGCGGTTGGCGAAGGCGTCAGCCGCGTCAAGGTTGGCGACCGGGTGAGCCCTATCTTCGCGCAATCGTGGCTGCACGGTCGTGATCCTTCGATGGACATGCTGGGCGGCCTTGCTGACGGTGTTGCGCGCCAGGCGGCGAATTTCAGCGCCGAAGGCCTTGTCCATGTTCCGGACGAACTGGGTGATCTGGAAGCGGCAACCTTCGCCTGCGCTGGGCTTACCGCCTGGAACGCGCTGTTTCTTGACCGTCCAATCCAGCCCGGAGAATGGGTTCTTTGCCACGGCACCGGCGGGGTCAGCCTTGCCGCCATGCAATTCGCCAAGGCGCATGGCGCGAAGGTAATCCTTACCTCGTCCAGCGACGCAAAGCTGCGCCGGGCGAGCGCGCTGGGCGCCGACGTGACTCTCAACTATCGTGACGACCCGGACTGGGCGGCAAAGGCCCGCGCGGCATCGGGCGGCGTGCATATCGTCGTCGACGTTGCCGGCGCCGATCAGCTTTCCGCAAATGCCTCTACCCTGGCGCCCGACGGCATCATCGCCGCGATCGGGATGCTGGAAAGCGAATTTTCCTGGGCAAGGATCGGACAATCCGAAGCGCGGATCGTGCCGATCAACGTCGGCAACCGCGACGAGCATGAAGCGATGATGGCGTTCTGCGTGAAGCACCGCGTGCGCCCGGTGGTCGATGTGGTCTATGATCTCGACCGCATCCGCGACGCCTTCCGCCACGCCGAAAGTGGACAGTTTTTCGGCAAGGTTGGCATCAACCTGCTTTGATCCCTATCTGCCTTCCATGACACGCCAGACCTATATCATCCACACCTTCACGATGGGTGCGGACTTTGACGAGGATCGCATCCGGCTGAACACGGTCGATCCCGCCGGGCACTATCAGGCCGTTACCCTGACGCGGCGGCTGACTGACCGCTTCGTTCCGGTATTGGCCGAGCGCGCCGAAAAGGCGGTAGCGGGGCCGATCCCCAGCGATCTGGTGCTGGACATCGAGCAGGAAAAGCTTCGTCTGGAGCGCGACGAAAATCCGCAGCCGCCGGTTGAAACCGTGCCCGATGCCCTGCCCTGGCTTTGCCGCACGATCCACATGGCGGATCATCCGGACGGCGGGGTGCAGATCACCTTCACCGACGATGCCGCGATCGACGCCTATCTGATTCTCGATGAGGAATCGCTGCGCGCCACGCTGGACGTGTTTCTTATCACCTACCGCACGCTGGAATGGACCGAGCAGGCCTTTCCCGACTGGGTCCGCTCGCGCGGCAGCGTCCAACCAATGGAGCGCGGCACGCTCAACTGATCAGAGCGAGTTTTCGACCCCGGCCGCATGTTTGGCGGCAATGTAGCCGAACGTCATCGACGGTCCAACGCTGGCCCCCGCGCCCGGATAGACGCCGCCCATGATCGATGCCGTCGATACGCCGCAGGCATAAAGTCCCGGCACCGGCGTGCCATCGGCCTTGATCACCCGTGCCCGTTCATCGATCAGTGCGCCGCCATAGGTGGAAACGTCGCCCGGAATGATGTCGATGGCAAAGAACGGCCCCTTGTCGATCCGCGCCAGTGCCGGATTTCCAGCCTTGAACGGATCGCCCAGCCACTTGTCGTATTCCCGGCCGCCACGGCCGAAATCCTCGTCCACGCCCTTGTCGACAAAGCCGTTCCATCGCTCGATCGTGGCGCGCAGAGTGGCGGGCTCTACCTTGATCTGAGCAGCAAGGTCCTCGATCGTCTCGCCAACCTTGAGATAACCGGATTCGACCAGATCCTTGCGAACTTCCGGCTTGCCCAGCCACTTGTTCAACACCTTGTAGTTTTCCGCGTAGTGCTGATCGAACACCGCCCAGCTCGGCACGGCCGGAACGGTGCGGTTGCGCTCCAGCATGTTCTGGCAATAGAGCTCGTAGGACCCGCCTTCGTTCAGATATCGCACGCCCGACTGGTCAACCAGAATACAGCCCGGTTTTCCGGTGATCCCCTGCCCGCCAGGCTTGACGAAATCCTTGTCGAACCCGGGAGCATAGCTGGTCTGATAACCGACCATCTGGTCCATCTGGGCCAGCACGCCGCCAACCCGCTCCATCTCTCCAAACAGATCGCCCGTATCGCCCGGGGGCGTATTGGACCATGCCGCCTTGGTGCCGGGCATGTACTTGTCACGCATGGCCTGGTTCTGGGCAAAGCCGCCCGCGTTGACCAGCACTCCAAGCTTAGCCCCGATCCGGCGGAGCTTGCCGCCGATTTCGGCGACGACACCTGTCACCTTGCCATCTTCGACGATGAATTCCTTGACCGGAGACTGGGTGCGAATGTCGACCCCGTTGGCCAGTGCGGCCTTGAGCATCCGGCCCTGAAGCGCGGCTCCCGCCGTCGTGTAGTGCCGACCGGTCAATTTGGCGCCAACAACGCGAAACGCGATCCGCATGAATTTGGCCTTGATGCCCCAGCTCTTGTGCATGAAGTTGGTGACCTTCATGCCGTCGTCCAGTTTGGCCGGGAACGGCGCGAAACCGGGTGCCAGCTTCGTTCGCCATTCGCCCAGTTCATTGGTGTTGAAAAACTTTGCCGTCACGCAGCGCGTGGTTTTGCAACCGCCCGGCAGGTCATCGTAATAATCCGGCCAGAAATCGGTGGCGCGCTCCATCTCCACGCCCTTGGAGATGATGTATTCCAGCATGCGCGGGGCTTCCGTGGCATACGCAAGTCGCTTTTCGCGGCTCGTACCGGGTGCGTGGGTGCCATCGTCGGTCACGGCATCAAGATAGGTCATGGCCTTTTCGTGGCTCTCATCCGGCTCTTCGGCGCGAATGAAGCGGTTATTGGGTATCCACATCACCCCGCCTGACTTGGCCGTGGTGCCCCCGATATAGGGCATTTTTTCCAGGATCACGACAGACTTGCCGGCATCGCGCATGACCAGCGCCGAAGACATCGACCCGGCCCCGCTGCCGACAACTACCCAGTCAAACGTCTCGTCAAA
This sequence comes from Novosphingobium sp., assembly GCA_046063225.1. Classification (GTDB taxonomy): domain Bacteria; phylum Pseudomonadota; class Alphaproteobacteria; order Sphingomonadales; family Sphingomonadaceae; genus Novosphingobium. Next base: position 38,054 of record JBJTLW010000112.1, read on the forward strand.
ACCCGACATTTCAGTTCCTCTCCTCGGATCATGGCACTTGAGCCGGGAAGCGCGTGCCAATCAAGGGCGACGCTTCGCTATATCGCAGGGGCGCAGATTGGCCGATTGCCGCACCGCGAAGGGGTGCTAGACAAGCGGCATGAGCACGCTCCCCCAATTCAGCACCGTTGATCTGGTCCGCAAGGGACGCCGTCTGGACGTCGTTCTCAATCGACCCGACGCGATGAACGCGGTCAATCTGCAGCTGCACGACGAACTGGCAGAGGCGCTGCACTTTGCGCGCACTGACAAAGGCTCGGACGTTATCGTCCTCACCGGCGCAGGCCGTGCCTTTTCCGCTGGCGGCGATCTCGATCACATTCTGAAGAACGCGCAGACGCCCAGTCTTTTCGACCACGAAGCCGAAGTGGCCAAGCGCATCGTCTACACCCTGCTCGATATCGACAAGCCGGTGATCTGCCGCCTGAACGGCCACGCCGTGGGTCTTGGCGCGACCCTGGCGTTGTTTGCCGACGTCATCTTCGCTGCGGAAAAAGCCAAGATCGGCGATCCCCACGTCCACCTTGGCCTGGTTGCGGGCGATGGCGGCGCGGCGATCTGGGCCGCGCGGATCGGCCTGGGCCGGGCGAAGGAATACCTGCTTTCAGGCGATTTGCTGACCGCGCAAAAGGCGGCAGAGATCGGCCTCGTCAATCACTGCCTGCCCGCCGAAGAACTGGACGGCGCGGTCGATGCGTTCTGCGACAAGCTGCTGGCCGGCGCACAATATGCCATCCGCGCCACCAAGGTGCTGACCAATATGGAACTGAAGCGCATCGCCCATTCGGTCATGGAAGCCGGCATCGCCATGGAATCAGTCAGCGTGCGGTCTGCCGACCATCTTGAAGGCGTCATGGCGCTGCGCGAAAAACGGGCGCCGAAGTTCGGGGCCTGATCCGGCCCCGAACCCAAGGTCTGGCTGATCAGGCGGTGCCTTCCACACGCTCGCCGAACTCTTCAAACACGACGGTATAGGCGTTGGCACTGTCCGCCGCCTCGCACGGCGTCATCTGGCCTGATGCCGAAGCCGCGCCGATGGCGCCGAGGGTGGCGCGAATATCGTCACATTCGATATCGTAGATCGCGAGGTAGGGCCGTTCGTCATAACCCTGCAACGGCGCCGCGAGGCGATAGCGCTGCGCTCCCTTCACCCCAGGCATGCTGCACAGTTCGACGAGGTGAACGTTCTGATACCATTCGTTGAATTCGGCATCGCGACCTTCGACGGCCTTGGTCAGCGCGACCATCTTGTAACGGGGCATGGGTAATCCTCTCTCGCGTGGTTTGCGCGGGAGATTAGCCCTGCCCGGTCATTCGGCAAGCCGTGCCAGCAGCGCCTGAGCCTGTTCCCGCCAGCGCGATACGCCCAAATGTTTCACAGGACCGAAGCCCGCCACCTCGCGTGCGCTTGCAGCCAGTTCCACGGCGATCGGGAAATTGGCCTCCGTCACCTTGGCAATCGCCTCGTGCATGACGGCCAGATATTCGCCGGCCAAGGCGCGTTCCATTCGTCGTTCCGCCGTATGGCCGAAGGGATCGTACCAATGGCCGCGCAGGAATTTCAGCGCCGCCAGGACGCGGAACACCGGGAAAATCCATTTCCCGAAAGCAATCTTGCGCGGCCGTCCGGTACGCGGATCCGTCCCAAGCGGAAGTAACGGCGGCGCCAGCCAGACCTTCAGGTCCGGATGGCCGGAAAACCGATCGGCAAGACCGGCGCGAAACTCCGGCGCTGCATAGAGCCGGGCAACCTCATACTCGTCCTTGTAGGCCATCAGCCGCGCCAATTGCCGCGCCGCCTCTATCAGGAAACCGTCGCGATCAGCGATACCGCGCGCTGCCAAAGCCGTATCGAGCGCCGCGAGATCGGCGCGAAACTGTGCAGCCAAGGCCTCGTCCTGATAGGCAGCGAGGTGGCGCGAGCGGCTTTCGATCATGCCATCCAGCGTGCTCGGCTCACCCTTACGGTGCAATCCGTCCCCCGCCAGAGTGAACAGGAAGTCAGGTTCAACCGCGGCGATGCGGCCCAGGGCGAAGGCGTCGCGATTATCCTGCACTTTCACACCGTTAAGGCCAATTGCCGCGTCGATACTCTCGACGCTGACGGGCAACAGACCACGCTGGGCGGAAAGGCCAAGCATCATCAGATTGGTGTAGATCGAATCGCCACACAGCCGCGTGGCGAGCGAGCCGGCGCGCAAGGTGGCGATGTTTGCTTCGTCGATACGCTTGCCGATGGCTGACAGGAACCGCTGGGCAGACAGATCCATGTCACGGTTAGTCTGAAACTCGCCTGTCGGCTGGACATCGGCGTTGGCCAGAATGCGGGTATTGCTTCGTGCCATGGCAAGGACTTCCGGGCTTGAAGCAACCACAAGATCGCAGCCGATCACCAGATCCGCCTGCCCGGCGCGCAATCTGGCTGAAGGGATCGCATCAGCTTTCCGGGCCACGCGGATGTGGCTGGTTACCGCGCCGCCCTTCTGCGCCATGCCGGTCATGTCGAGCACTTTGGCCGCCTTGCCCTCCATCTGCGCCGCCATGGCGAGCAATGCGCCGACGGTCAGCACGCCGGTGCCGCCGATGCCGGTAACGAGCATCGCATGGGGGGCAGTATCGACAGAAATTACCGGCGGGATTGGCAGAGTTGCGGCCTTCTGTGCCAAGGCATCACGGTCAAACCCATGCCGCGCCAGACAGCCCCCGCGCACCGAAACGAAGCTGGGACAGAAGCCTTTGAGGCAGGAATAGTCCTTGTTGCAGCTCGACTGGTCAATGGCGCGCTTGCGGCCGAATTCGGTCTCGACCGGTTCGACCGATAGACAGTTCGACTGCACCGAACAATCGCCGCAACCCTCGCAAACTGCGGGGTTTATGTAGAGCCGGTGATCCGGATCGACCGCCGCGCCGCGCTTGCGACGGCGGCGCTTTTCATTGGCGCAGACCTGTTCGTAAACAATCGCAGACGTGCCCGTAACTTCGCGCAATTCGCGCTGGGTGGCATCGAGATGATCCCGGTGCAGCACCCGGACGCCAGCGGGAAGATCCGCGCCGCGGAAGCGATCCGGCGCGTCGCTCACCAAAACGACCGGATGGACACCTTCCACCACCAACTCGTGCACGATCTGCTGCGGGGTCAGCGAGCCCTCGGCCGGCTGCCCACCCGTCATCGCCACAGCATCGTTGTAGAGGATCTTGTAGGTCACCCGGCTCTTCGCCGCGACCGAAGCGCGGATGGCCAGCAGGCCCGAGTGGGTATAGGTGCCATCGCCCAGATTCTGGAACATGTGCGGCGCGTCGACAAAATGCTGCGCGGCAAGCCAAGGCATGCCCTCGCTGCCCATGCCGACGGTCTGCATGGTCCGGCGGCTCGGCATGTAATGCGCGAGGCCGTGGCATCCGGTAGCGCCCATCGCCTGCGACCCATCGGGAACCACGGTCGAGGTATTGTGCGGGCAGCCCGAACAGAAATAAGCCGGGCGGATCGCCATCACCGCCAGCCCCTTGCCGCCATCCTCCAGCGCGCAGAGTTCACCGTGCCGGCGGCGGGCGGCATCATCGAGCAGGCCGATCGCCTCAAGCCGGCTGACCAGCGCATGGCGCACCGCGCCCGGATCAAGCACGCCGATCGACGGGATTAGCGGCTGGCCATTGCCGTCTTGCTTGCCGGTGATGCGCGGCGCGCCTGCCTTGCCGTAGAAGGTGCGGGCGAGTTGCTCCTCGATCACCGGGCGTTTTTCCTCGATGACGAGCACTTCTTCGGCGCCAAGGCAGGCCTCGTGGGCAAAGTCTGGTTCCAGCGGCCAGATCAGGCCGAGCTTGGCAACGGCAATGCCCGCTGCGCGGCAGCGATCATCAGCAAGGCCCAGATCGTCGAGCGCCTGGCAGACATCAAGCCATGCCTTGCCAGCCGCAAAAATCACCAGCCGCGCGCCCGCCTCGCCGTGGCTCAACCGGTCAAGCCCGTTCTCCCGCGCAAAGGCCTGAGCCATCGGCAGGCGCTGATCGACGACCAGCGCCTCCTGCTGTAAGGCCGTCATCCCCTGCCACAGGTTCAGCCGCTGCCCCGCCGGAACCGGCGGCATGACGATGGGGAAATCCGTTCCCGGCAGCGTCACCGTGCTGGTCAGGTCCAGCGTATCGGTCACCGCCTTGATGCCGACGTAAAGCCCGCTGGCGCGCGACATGGCGAATGCCAGCTGGCCCATGCGCAGCATATCCTCGCTGGTCGCGGGATAGATTACCGGCACGAAACCGGCGATCAGGGTATGCTCGCTCTGGTGCGCGGTCAGCGAGCTTTTCGCCGCGTGATCGTCTCCGGCAAGGATGATCCCCCCGCCATTACGCGACGTGCCTTCGAAGTTGGCCTGCTTGATTGCCTCGCAGGCCCGGTCAACGCCAACGCCCTTCGCGTACCACAGCGAAAACACGCCATCGACGCGCGGCTTGCCATACCAGTCGATCTGCTGCGTGCCGCGCAGCGCCGTGGCCGCCAGTTCCTCGTTCAGGCCCGGTTCGAACCGGATGTCGTGCTGGGTGAGCAGCTTCTCCGCCGCCCACAACTGCGCGTCGAGCGTGGTGATCGGCGATCCGCGATAGCCGGTAGCATAGCCGGCGGTTTTCAGCCCCGCCGCGGCATCGCGCCGTGCCTGATCGAGCAGCAGCCGCACGACAGCCTGCAGCGAGGACAGCATGACCTGCCCTTCGCCTTGCAGATATTTGTCGTCGAGCGAAACGACATGCTTCGTCATGCGTCAGGCATCAGCAGAGCGCTTCGCTGTCCTCGCCGGAAGACCCGCAATCGTTATCGGCAAGCCCGCGGTATTCGCGCGGATTCTTGTTGAACACGCGCTTGAACATGCGGCTGAAATGGGCCGGGCTCTTGAAGCCGACGCCATAGGCGATCTCGCTGATCGAAATGTCGCGCGCATCGGTGGCGGTAAGCCAGGACCGCGCCTTTTCCAGCCGCTGTTCCCAGACCAGTTCGGAAAAGCTGGTGCCCTTCAGTCGCAGCAGGAACGACAGGTAACGCGGGCTGATGCCGCAGCCGCGCGCGACCATGGTGGTGGACAGCTGCGGATCGGACAGGTGCACCTCGATATAGCGCAGCACCTCTTCAAGGCGCCGGTCGGCAATGGTCTGGCGGGTGGCAATCCCTTCGCTGTCGGCCTTTACCGCGTTACCGATGATGTGCAGCGCGCAATCCACCAGCGCGCGGGCGCTATCGGGCGAAAGGTTGCCATCATCGTCGAACACGTCGGTGAACAGGTTTTCGGCAATCGCCATTTCCGGCCGTTCGACGTGCATGAACAGGCCGGTATCGAAATCGCGCGTGATATGCGCGCGTAGGATATGCGTCGGCACGGTGACGTGCAGGGTCTGGTTCACCCCTTCGTCATCGACATTGCATTCGATCAGGAACGGCGACATCGAGCGCGTAATGGCGAAATCGCCCGGATGAGCCACCTTGTTGCCGCACTGGTTGGACAGGCCAAGGCTGCCGCGCTTGACGAACCACAGCACAGAAAGATCGGTCGCATCCTCACGAATGTGCTGCCGGGTGCGGCGGAAATAGCTTTTCGGGCTGGTCGTCATGCGGATGATCGAGATCGGGCCGACAGACTTGCGTTCGGCCTTCACCTCAACAGAGGAGCCTTCATCCAGCCAGTAATCGCCCAGATAGTATTCCTGCGATCGTTCCCCGCGAAACAGGTTCTGGCATTCGCGGACGTTGCGGCGATCGAGTGAAAACAGTGTTTCTGCCATGTGCCCTCTCCCAAAGGCGCGGTTGAACTCTAACCTTTGCGGCCCTTCATCGAAAGGCGCCATTCCGGCGGGTAATTGAGGTCGTTATTCTTCACGACCTTGCCGATGCCCTGCTGGAACGTGGAATCCTTGCCCAGGTTGACGTCGTTCGCGCCGTCATCCTTCATCAGCGGCAGCATGCCTTCAAGCCAGCCGGTCAGCAGGCTGCCGAAGTATTCGCCGCGGTACTGCTTGTAAGCTTCGATGAAGGTCTTCTGCGCGACAACCACGTCGGTGGGCCGGGTTATCGAACAGGCGTTGGCGTACTTCGCCGTCTCCGCTTCCAGCTGATCGCGCGGGACCACCGAATTGACGAAGCGGTTGGCGGTGAACATTTCCTGCGCGGTGAACGGCCGGCCGGTGAACAGCATTTCCGAAAAGGCGCGCAGGCCCACGGTTTCCAGCCACTGCCACATGCGCGGCCCCCATCCGGCGTAGCGGAAGCTGGGGTGGCCGAACAGCGCGTCGTCGCTCGCCACGATAATGTCGGCGTCCGCGCATTGGTAGAAATGCCAGCCATAGCAATAGCCCTTGGCCTCGATGATCGAGACCTTCTTGACCTCCTGCAGCGGGCGGTTGCCTGAGCGCGCCTTGGCGTAATAGTCTGTCAGGCCGTGGAGGTAGCGGTACGATCCCGGCGGCGGGTATTTCACGTCCGGATCGTCGATTTCCAGATCGACGAGGAAACCATCGCCCGGCTTCGGGTTGAGGTAGAGGTCGCCGTGTTCATCGAGATCGCCGCCCGAGCCGAGGTGATCACCCTCGCCCCGGATCACCAGCACCTTTACGTCATCGTCGATGTTCGCCTTGTGCACCAGTTCGCCAAAGCGGGCGCGCATGCCGATGGTAGCGGTGTTGTGCTTGTCCATGCGGCTGAAGGTGATGGTGGCGATACGCGTCGCCTTGTCCTTTTCGTACCGGACGTGCGCTTCGGCCGCGCGCTTGTGATCGGCGATGGTTTTCATCGGCACCTTTCCCTCGAACCTGCTTGCTCTTGTTGATGCAAGGTGTGCCACAGGCCGGACGCGATCCACCTGCATTGTGCGCAGGCTCGTCGATAGGACGCGCAGAAGGCGCTGGACAGCCGGCGCGCGCGTGATAGCCTTTGCCGCATCGGTAGCAGGAAAGGCCGCGCAATGCCCAGCGAACCGTTTTTCAGCCTAGAAGGCCCGCTGGACGTTTCGCCGGCGAACGGCCAGGTGCGCGCCGCCAACTTCACCGGCTTTGCCCAGCTTGCCCGCACCATGGGGCGCGACGCGCGCGGCATCGTGGAACGTCACGGCATGGAAGCGCGCGTGCTTTCCGATCCGGAAAGCCACATCGCCGAACAGCAGCTGGCCGACGTTTTCGAATATTGCAGCGTCGCCTTCGATGACAGCCTGTTCGGCCTGCACATCGCGCAGAACCAGGATCCGGACGTGTTCGGCTGCATTACCGCGCTTGCCCGCGCCGCGCCCGATGTGCGCACGGCGCTGGGCGCCTTCGTGGAATACATGCCGGTTGTCCATTCGCCCAACAGCGAGGTGCTGCTGATCGAAGGCGCCGATACCGCCGAGTTCTGCTGGCAGGTGAACGCCGATCTCGGCGTCAACGATCAGGCGCATTACCAGGCGGCAATGCTCAACGTGAAGCTGTTGCAGATGCTTGGTGGCCCGAGCTTCCGGCCATCATGGGTCAGCCTTTCCGCCGAACCGCGCGCAGCGGACATTCCGGAGATGGAGCGCCTGCTCGGCTGCCGCTTCCATCCCCGCAGCCGGCGCAATTCGGTGGCCTTCCCGCTGCACACGCTCGATCAGCCGGTGCCAACCGCGAACCGCCTGCTCTATCGCCTGCTCGGCGGCTATCTGGAGCGGGTGCGCGATACGCAGAAGGTGGGCCTGGCGGAAAAGGTGGAAAGCTATATCCGCGGCGCACTTCCGGCGGGCAACTGCTCGATCGAACGCTGCGCGGCCAAGCTGGCGCTGTCGGTGCGCACCCTGCAATCGCGGCTTGCCGAACAGGGCTTGCGCTTTTCCGAAATGGTCGAGGGCCAGCGCGAGGCGATTGCCCGCGATTTCCTGCGCGCCAGCAACCTTTCGCTCGACGAGATTGCCGAACGGCTGGGCTATGGCGACCAGACCAGCTTTGGCCGCGCTTTCAAGCGCTGGACCGGGATGACGCCGCAGGCGTTCCGGGTGGGAATCTAGCCGCCCATCTCCAATACAACCCGGCCAGCCGCCTTGCCCGAAAACGCCAGCTCCATCGCCGCCGCATAGTCCTCCAGCGGGAAACGTGCCGCGATAGCCGGGTGAAAGTGCCCCTCGCCGGCCAGCTCCATCACCTTGCGCCGGTTTGCCTCGGCCTCTTGCGGCCGGGCGCGGGAGTGGCCGAGCATCTGGACGCCGACGAGACTGGCGCATTTGAGCAGCGGCAGGTTGGTTTTGAGCGCCGTCAGGCCCCCCGTAAAGCCGATCACCAGATGCCGCCCGCCATAGCCGAGGGTCCGGAACGCCATGTCGGTCGCATCGCCGCCAACCGGATCGAACACGATGTCGATATCCTTGCCGCCGTTCGCTGCCTTCACCTGTTCGCGCCAGTCTGCTGCGCCGGTCGTCACCACGGCATCGGCGCCGCCCGCCCTCGCCGCAGCCTGCTTATCGGCGCTGGAGGCCGAAGCAATGACGTGCAGGCCAAGGTATTTGCCCACCTCTACCGCCGCGTAACCCGTGCCGCCCGCTGCGCCGAGCACCAGCAGGCTTTCACCCGGCTTCGCTGCTGCGCGGTCAACCAGCGCGTGCCATGCGGTCTGGTAATTGACCGGAAAAACGGCCGCTTCGGCAAAGCTCAGCCCTTCGGGTATCGCGCTGACATTGCTGGCGTTGAACAGCGCAGCTTCGGCGAAGATGCCGCCCATTCCGGATCCGAACACCCGGTCGCCCGGCGCAAAGCCGCACACGCCCGGTCCCACGGCTTCGATCACGCCGGCGTATTCGCTGCCCGGGATGAAGGGCAGCGGCGGCTTGAACTGGTATTCCCCGCGCGCGGTGAGCACATCGACAAAGGACACGCCTGCAGCCTTGATGGCCACGCGGACCTGCCCTTCGCCAGGCTGGCCGGGATCGTGGTCCTTCAGCGCATAGCTTTCGGGCGGCCCGAACTGATCGGCAAGGACAGCACGCGGCATCAGTGCTGCCCTCCATCGCAGCGCACCAGCGCGGCCGTTACGTTGACCGAGGACGGGCTGGCAAGGAACAGCGCGGCGGTGACGATGTCCGAAGGATCGGCTGCCACGCCGCGCGGGGTCGGGATTGGCCCTTCGCCCTTGTCGGGCCATGCCTGGACGATATCGGTCTTGAACGCGCCGGGCGACAGCGTGTTCACCCGTACATGCGGCGCATATTCGTGCGCGAGGCTGACCGACATGGCGTTGAGCGCCGCCTTCGACGAACCATAGGGAACAACCTGCGGCAAGGGCATCATCGATCCCGACGAGGTGACGTTGATGATGCACCCGGAACCGGCATCGTACATCCGCTTGCCAACCTGGCTCGCAAGGCGGAACGGCCCCTTGAAATTGAGGTTCACGACGGAATCGAACATCGCCTCGGTCACCTCGTGACTGGGTGAACGCGGGCTCATACCGGCGTTATTCACAAGGATATCCACACGCCCGAAGGCGGCATAGGCTTCCTCGATAAGCCGGTCGCACTCCGGCCATTTGCCGACATGAGCGGAAACCGCGAGCGCCCTCACGCCCAATGCGCGGCATTCCTCTGCCACGGCTTCGCAGTTTTCCAGCTTGCGGCTGGCGATGATCACGTCCGCCCCCCGCTCGGCAAAGGCCTTGACCATCTGGTAGCCAAGCCCGCGCGATCCGCCGGTGACGAGCGCGACCTTGCCGGTGAAATCGAACAGCGGGTCTCGGGCCTGGGGATCCATCATTCGGCGCTTTCGTAGTCGGGATAGCGCGCAATCGCGGCCGCACGCCGGGTCGGGATATGTTCGCTGGGGAACAGGCCTTCCGCCGGCTTCGCCTTCTTGAGGTGTGAACGGGCGATCTGGCTGCGGTGCACGTCGGTCGGCCCATCGGCAAAGGCGAGCGCCATGTGCCCGGCGTACCAGCTCGACAGTGGCATCTCCAGGCTGATGCCCAGCGATCCGTGCAGTTCGAGCGCGCGACCGACGATGTCGTGATAGACTTGCGCCATCGCCACCTTGCACATGCCGATGTGGTTGCGCGCCGCCCCATGCGGCATCCGGCCCGCCTCGATCTCGTCGATGATCCACGCCGTCTTCAGCACCATCAGGCGGAACTGTTCGAGCTGGATCACCGAATCCGCGATCTTGCCCTGCACGAACTGGTGATCGCCCAGCATGCGTCCCTTGGTCCGGCGCGAAACCGCGCGTTCCAGCATCATGTCGATAGCCCGCTGACAGATGCCGACGGTGCGCATCGCATGGTGGATGCGCCCGCCGCCCAGCCGCGCCTGCGCAACCTTGAACCCTTCACCCGCATTGCCGAGCATATAGTCCAACGGCACGCGCACCTGATTGTAGCGCACGTAGCAGGACTGGCCGTCATCCATCGTCTCGCCGGTGCCGGCGATGCCGGTATTGCGGATGATCTCGAAACCCGGTCGGTCGGTCGGCACGATAAACATGCTCATCCGCTCGGTCAGCTTGGCTTCCGGATCGGTGACCGCAATGACAAGACAGAATTTCGCGTAGCGCGCGTTGGAGGAGAACCACTTCTCCCCCTCGATCACCCATTCATCACCGTCGCGAGTGGCCTTGCAGGTGAATTCGCCGGGGTCAGCCCCGCCCTGCGGCTCGGTCATGGAGAAGCACGATACGATTTCACCCTTCATCAGCGGATCAAGATAGGTGCGCTTCTGCTCATCGGTGCCGAACAGCGCGAGGATTTCGGCGTTGCCGGTATCGGGTGCGGCCGTACCGAAGATCGTCGGTGCCCACTGCGAGCGGCCAAGGATTTCGTTCATCAGCGCCAGCTTCACCTGGCCATAGCCCGGCCCGCCCAGGTTCGGCCCCAGATGGCAGGCCCAAAGCCCCTGCGCCTTCACCTTTTCCTGCAATGGCTTGAGGTGCCGACGCGAAGGCTTGTGCGCGGTATCGTAGGTAAAGGTCGGCCCCGGCCAGAGCAGATCCATCGTCTGGCACTCGTCCTCGACAAAGGCCTTCATCCAGTCGAGCTTGGCCTGAAATTCGGGCTCGACGCTGAAATCGATCATGACAATCTCCGGATCTGGGCCGCCGTCTCGCGGAAGCAATTTTCGGCAATGCGGGCGAAAAACTTGCCCACGTCCTTGGGCAGGTGCCCGGCCTCGGCGGCGGCGACCTTGTATTCCAGCAGGCAGCCCGACTTGAACTTGGCCAGCACCGAAATGTATTCGAAATCGCGGAAATCGCGGCCCGTTCCCGCACAGTAATAGCGCGCCAGTTCCTGCTTTGTCGGGAACAGGTTGGGGTCCTGCAGCGCGGTGGGGAACGTCTTGCCGGGATCGTCCTCATCCCGCATGCCGCCGGTGAACCAGCCGATGTCGATCATCGGATCGCCGATGGTCGAAAGCTCCCAGTCGATCATCGCAGCCAGCTTGGGCGGCGGCCCGTGGCGGAACATCATGTTTGGCGTGCCGACATCGCCGTGGATGATGCCGGTCGATTCCCTGGCCGGCACATGGGCGCGCAGCCATTCCTCAGTCTGGGCAAATCCGTCGAAATGGCGCGCTTCGTAGCCGGCGTATTTTTCGGGATAAGACTTCAGCTGGCCGACCCAGCGATCGACCTGCCGTTCCAGAAACTTGCCCGGCTTGCCATAGTCGCCCAGGCCAATCGCCTCGTGATCGACATTGGCGAGCGCGATCAACCCGTCAACGATGGCGAAGGGGATGCCGTAAACGTAGGGCATCCGGTCAAACGGCGGCTCGTTGTGTATCTTTTCGTCACGCAGGTTGGGCGCCCAGCCGTTTACCTTTTCCATCACGTAGAAACGGCCGCCAACCACATCGATATCGTCGCACACGCCGTAGCAATGCGGATGCGGTACCTCGGTCTGGTTCAGCGCGGTGAGGATGCGCGCCTCGCGCAGCACGCCTTTTTCCGCGCCGGGCGGCGGAACGGCAGGGGGACGGCGCATGACCATGTCCTCGCCGCCGCGATTGAGCGTCAGCACAACGTTGGACGTGCCACCCGAAAGGATCGCCGTCCTGAGCGGGCCAGAGCCGAGTTCCGGCACGTGGGCGTCCAGCCATTCGGTCAGCGGGCCGATGGGCGCCAGTTCGTCGAGGTTGTGTTCGATCTTGCTCATTCGCGGAATCCGAGGCCTTCGACGCTGGGGGCATATCCGGGCTGCGCCGGTTCCTTGTGCGCCGCCATGATCGCCTGATGGCGCCGTTCGATCAGCGGCGCGTGATCGGGGTGCGACATGATGTAGTTTTCGCCCTGCTCAACCGCGCGCACCACGGCGCGGC
>JBJTLW010000113.1:0-24046 GCA_046063225.1 Novosphingobium sp.
CGCGCCAGCTTTGGCATCTACAACGATGAAGACGATATCGCGGCGCTGGTTCGCGGCATCGAACGGACGAAAAGGATTTTCGGGTAATGGACGAACCGAAATTCACGATTGAGGAAGTCGAAAGCGTCGCCGCGCCGCCCAAGGCACGCGTCGAGGATGCGGAGGCCCCTGCCGAGAAGCTGGAGCGCAAGCGCGACTACCTTGAAGGTTTCCTTGCCGCCAAGCCGGAAGGCACGGTCGCAGGCGAACCGGGCGGCGATCTGTACGAAGCCGTGGTGGGCGCGCTGAAGGAAATCTTCGACCCGGAAATTCCGGTGAACATCTATGACCTTGGCCTGATCTATGGCGTCGATGTCGATGCGGAAGGCGGCGTGGTCGTCACCATGACGCTGACGACGCCGCACTGCCCGGTGGCCGAATCGATGCCGGGCGAGGTCGAGCTGCGTGTCGGTGCCGTGCCCGGCGTACGCGATGCCGAAGTGAACCTCGTCTGGGATCCGCCGTGGGACCCCGCCAAGATGAGCGACGAGGCGCGGCTGGAGCTGGGAATGCTATGACCACCACCACGACCACGCGCGCAAGGCCGGCCGCCGTCATCCTGACGCCAGCTGCCGAGGCGCGCATCGCCAAGCTGATGAGCGAAGCGCCGGACGGCGCGATCGGCGTCAAGCTGTCCACCCCGCGCCGAGGTTGTTCGGGGCTGGCCTACTCGGTCGACTACGTCACCGAAGCCGCCGCCTTCGACGAAAAGATCGAAACGCCCGGCGGGCTGTTCTTCATCGACAGCGCCTCGGTCCTCTACCTCATCGGATCGACGATGGACTGGGCAGAAGACGATTTTCAGGCCGGCTTCGTGTTCAACAACCCCAATGCCAAGGGTACCTGCGGCTGCGGTGAAAGCTTTACGGTCTGACGTAAAACGGCCCGCCCTTCCGTTTGGGAAGGCGGGCCGTTTTGAAAACCGGGGCTACTCGGCAGTCAGCGCCCGGCTTCTTCCTTGAGAAAAGCCAGCAGGGCTTCGTCAAATTCGTCGATCTGGTCGTTGCCGTCGATCTGGCCCTGCAGCCAGCTGTCCTCTTCCACGGTCACGCGGGCGGCTTCGTTCGCTTCGGCGGCAAAGTCGCGCACCTTCTTCTTGCCGAAGACCGACCGGAACGCGGTGACGAAGCCGGTTTCCACGTCGGCGCGGGCCATGCGGCCGGCAAAGCCGAGAAGGTTGGGCGTGTTCGCATCCATGAACGATTCCAGTTCGCGCGCGCGGCCGGTTTCGAGCGGGGTGTAGCTGTTGTAGCCGGCCAGGTAGCTGCCTACGCCCTGCACGAACAGGCGCTTCCATTCGGGCGCATTGGCGGCGCCGAGCGTCGCGTCCTTCAGGCGGAACAGCATTTCCGCTTCGCTGCGGCTGGCGGCGGCGGGGCGGTCGCTTGCCTGGGCAAAGATCGCGCGGCGTAGCAGGGCCACTTCGGCAGCGTTGATGCTGCCCTTTTCAAGCGAACCTGCGCGCGTCGGGCCCTCGCCGGTCAGCACGGCCGTTTCCAGCTGGCCGAGGACGTAGTCCTTCAGGCTCTGCGGAACGTTGCTCGCCTTCTCGATGATTTTGACCAGCAGTTCCAGCTCGCACAGGCTTTCGAGCCGGCCGTCATGATCGATGCGGCTGACCAGCCAGTCTGCCTGGCCCTGATCGACATAGCCGCGCGGTTCGATGGCGTTGACGACAAATTCCGACAGGGCTTCGACAAAGAAATCGGCCCATTCGGCGCTGGGATTGGCGATCCGGTCGTTGACGGCAAACAGCGCCTCGGCCTCTTCGGGCGTGATCGCGCCATCGCCCCAACCGGCGCGGCGCAGCGCGAGAATTTCGTCCGGCGAAATCGCGCCGTCGGCTGCGGCCTGTTCGGCAAGCGCGCGGAAATGCATGGTCATGGCGGCAAGGCCCCTTCGTCTCTTCGGGGCGTTTCCTAGGGAAAAACGGCTAACGTTTCCTTAGCGCCGATACGCAGCTGGCCCGATCGACCTCTTTTCCATCGCTCGATCGGCGCGCCTCGACATAGGTTGCCGTGGGGTCCTGCCCGGCGGAATCGGGATAGAGGAACACGTCAAGCACGCAGGCCGTGCCCGAAAATTGCAGCTTGCGGGCATCGCCTTCCAGCACGTCGAGCCGGGCGCTGCCGAACTGGCGCAGCAGATCGTTGGCGCTGGCGCCGATGACGCCCTCAAGCCCTGGAATGGCCTGAACCCGGGGGCGGGCGACGGGGCGCGACGGCTGCGGACGAACCACGGTGGGCGGCGGCGGCAGCCGGGCGGTGCTCGCGCTTTTCACGGCATTGCCGCTGCCCCCGCCGCCGCAGCCGGCAAGCAGCAAGGCTGGCGCAAGCGCGGTGAGAGCGGACAGGCGGGTGGGACGAAAGGCACGCACGGCGCACCGCATCCCCGATTAGGGGGCAGGCTGTCAACGCCATCGGACTTGCTACCGGCACGGGTGATCGCTAGTCGCCCGCAGGTATTTCCATCAGGAAGGGTCCCAATGTCTGAATCCACCCGCGACGTGATTGCCATCGGCAACGCCATCGTCGATGTCATGGCGCCGTGCGAAGATGCGCTGATCGACCAGCTTGGCATGACGCGCGGCGGCATGACGCTGATCGACACCGATCAGGCGCGCGCGCTTTACGATGCGATGGGCCCGGCGCGCGAAATTTCAGGCGGTTCGGCGGCCAACACGCTGGCCGGCCTGGCCGCGCTGGGCGCGGATTGCGCCTTCATCGGCCAGGTTGCCGATGACCAGCTGGGCGAGGTGTTCGCGCACGATATCCGTGCCGGCGGCATTGCCTTTGATACGGCCGCCCGCGCCGGCGATCCGCCGACCGCGCGCTGCCTGATCTTCGTCACCCCCGATGGTCAGCGCACGATGAACACGTTCCTGGGTGCTTCGCAGTTCCTGCCCGCCGATGCGCTGGACGAAACCATGATCGCCAGCGCCAAGGTGCTCTACCTCGAAGGCTACCTGTGGGATCCGGAAGAGCCGCGCGCCGCCATGCGCCGCGCCATTGCCGCCGCGCGCGATGCCGGCCGCAAGGTGGCCTTCACCCTGTCCGACGCTTTCGTCATCAGCCGCCACGGCGACGATTTCCGCGCGCTGATCGATGCCGGTGAAATCGACATCCTGTTCGCCAACCATGTCGAGCTGGCCGCGCTGACCGGCAAGGACGATTTCGACGCCGGCGTTGCCGAACTGCGCGCCAAGGTGCCGACGCTCGTCGTCACCT
This sequence comes from Novosphingobium sp., assembly GCA_046063225.1. GTDB lineage: Bacteria > Pseudomonadota > Alphaproteobacteria > Sphingomonadales > Sphingomonadaceae > Novosphingobium. Next base: position 3,267 of record JBJTLW010000113.1, read on the forward strand.
GCGGCCCCGATGGCGCCATCGCCACGTCGGGCGACGAACTTGCCCGCGTCTCGGCCGAGCCGGTCGAGCGCGTGGTCGATACCACCGGCGCGGGCGATCTGTTCGCCGCCGGGTTCCTGTTTGGCCATGTGCGCGGGCGTTCGCTGGGCGACTGTCTGCGCCTGGGTTCGATCTGCGCGGCGGAAATCATCTCGCACTACGGCGCCCGGCCCGAGGCCAACCTGCAGGCGCTCGTCGCCGAACGCATGGCCTGAACCCTCGCGGCGTCACGCACGAAAAAGGGAGCGGCAACCCCACTCGGTTGCCGCTCCCTTGGCTTATCGGGCGGACTGTGATGACCCGATCAGCGTGCGGCGAGTGTGCGGCTGGCCGTGTTGGCGGCGGCGATGGCGGCCGAGCAGCTGGCAGCGATTTCCGCGTGCTTGGCGGCGAGGCAGCGACGCTGCGCTACGCTCTGGGCCAGCACGCGCTCATCCTTGTCGAACCCGCAGGCCTGCCGGACGGCGTGGGCCAGCCGGGCATCGAGCGTTTCGACGCCTTCGACCGAGGCAAGGTTGAGATCGGCGTGGTTGACGGCGATGCCCGCGGGCGACTGGGCCGTGGCAACACCCGAAAAGGCGGTGAAAAGGAGGACGAACGAGAAGATCAGCTTTTTCATCAAACGTGTCCTGTTAGGCTTCGATGACATGGAAATGGCGCATTACGTGGCGTCTTTCCAACAAAAGCCTAGACACGAAACATAAGTCATCTTTATGATAGATCGATGACCAGATTGCCACCGCTGGCTGCCATTCGTGTGTTCGAAGCGGCTGCCCGCCACGAAAATTACACCCGCGCGGCTGAGGAACTGGGCATGACCCAGGCCGGGGTTTCCTATCAGATCAAGCTGCTGGAAGACCGACTTGGCGAACCGCTGTTCATGCGCAAGGGGCGCAATCGCGTGCTGACGGCAGCGGGCCGCCGCGTCGCCCCGCGCATCACCGAATCCTTTGCCGAGATCGAGGCGGCCTTCGCCTCGTTGCGGTCCGACAACGATGCCGTGCTCAAGGTGTCAGCCCCGCACACGCTGGCGACCAACTGGCTGGCGGGAAAGCTCGGCGCGTTCCAGATCGCGCGGCCGGGGCTGGCGGTGCAGCTCGACGTGTCCGACCGCTTTGTCGATCTCAACAGCGGCGAATTCGATCTGGCGGTGCGCGGCACGGTCGATCCCGGCGATGGCCTGATCACGCATTTCCTGATGCGGCAGGTGTTCCTGCCCATGGCCAGCCCGGAATTCCTCGCGCGCTACCCGGTTCAACGCCCGGAAGACCTGGCCAATGTGCCGCGCCTGTCACCGGGTGACATGTGGTGGGACCTGTGGTTCGCCAAGGTCGAACACGGCGGCGATATCGGTGCCAAGCAACCGGGTATCCGGTTCGATTCGCAGGTGCTTGACGGGCAGGCGGCGCTCGCCGGGCATGGCGTGGCGGTGCTCAACCCGGTGATGTTCGAAAGCGCCATTGCGGCGGGACGGCTGGTGCCGCTGTTTCCCTGCGCCGCGACCGAGGCGCGCGCCTTCTGGCTGGTCTATCCCGAACACAAGCGCCGCAGCGCCAAGGTCCGCGCCTTCCGCGACTGGCTGATCGGCGCTGTTACGGCGAGCGCCGGAGAGGGCGACCCCTGGGGACTGCTGCAAAGGCCCGAAGCGGGCGCGCCGACCGGGGCGTGCTAGGCGACGGCGCTCAACCCTGACCGCCGCTTTCTTCGCGCGCGACTTCGCGGTAGCCGATGTCGCGGCGGCAGAAGCCGGTGGGGAAATCGATCGCGTCAACCGCGGCATAGGCCTTTGCCTTGGCCTCTCCCGCGCTCTTGCCCAGCGCCGTGACGTTGAGCACGCGCCCGCCACTGGCGACAAGCTGCCCGTCCGCCAGCGCGGTGCCGGCGTGGAACACCTTGCCGTCGATGCCGTCGGGAAGCGCAATCGCGCCGCCCTTTTCGGGCGTGCCGGGATAACCGTTGGCGGCCATCACCACGGTCAGTGCGGTCTGCGGGCCAAGCGCGACCGTGCCGGCCGTGGCAAGACCGCCCGGCTGCGCAGCCTTGTACAGCAGGTCCACCAGATCGCCTTCGAAGCGCATCATCAGCACCTGGCATTCCGGATCGCCGAAACGGCAATTGTATTCGATCAGCTTGGGGCCTTCGCTGGTCAGCATCAGCCCGGCGAACAGCACGCCCTGATAGGCCATGCCATCGCGCGCCATGGCGGCGACGGTGGGGCGGACCACGCGTTCCATCACCTCGGCCTCGATAGCGGGGGTGAAGACGCCGGTGGGCGAATAGGCGCCCATACCGCCGGTGTTGGGGCCGCTGTCACCATCGCCAACGCGCTTGTGATCCTGCGCGGAGCCGAAGGGGATCACGTTGGTGCCATCGGAAATAGCGAAGAAGCTGGCTTCCTCGCCGGTCATGAATTCCTCGATCACCACTTCCGCGCCGGCATCGCCGAAGCCGCCGGAGAACATGAATTCGATGGCCTCGTTCGCCTCTTCGGAGGTTTCGGCGATGATCACGCCCTTGCCGGCGGCGAGGCCGTCCGCCTTGATGACCACGGGCAGGCCGAAGCGGGCGAGGTCTGCCAGCGCGGCCTGCTTGCTCGAATGGCGGGCATAGGCGGCGGTGGGAATGTTTTCGCGCGCACACAGATCCTTGACGAAGCCCTTGGAGCCTTCGAGCTGGGCGGCAAGCTTGCCCGGGCCGAACACGGCGATCCCGGCGGCGCGCAGCGAATCGCCAAGCCCGTCGACCAGCGGAGCCTCGGGCCCGACGACCACCAGCTCCACCGCCTGCTCGGCGCAGAAGGCCGCGACCGCGCCGTGATCCGTCACGTCGAGCGCAACCAGCTGGGCATGGTCGGCAATCCCGGGGTTGCCCGGCGCCGCATAAAGCCTATCGCACAAAGGCGATTGCGCCAGCTTCCACGCCAGCGCATGTTCGCGTCCGCCGCTTCCGATCAGCAGGATATTCATGTCGCCGCCTTCGCCTTTCGATACCGATGAAGTGAGTTCTGGCGGGCTGGTAGCGAAGGAGGGCCGCGCCAGCAATGCCGAGCCCCTTTCGGTGTCGGAGATTTCTTCCGCGCTGAAGCGCACGGTGGAGGAACGGTTTTCCTACGTCCGCGTCCGGGGCGAACTGTCGGGCGTGAAACTGGCGGCTTCCGGGCACCTCTATCTCGCGCTGAAAGACGAAGGCGCCCGGCTGGACGGCGTGATGTGGCGCGGCACAGTGCAGCGCCTGTCGTTCCGCCCGGAAGACGGGATCGAGGTGATCGCCACCGGCAAGCTGACGACCTATCCGGGGCGCTCCAACTATCAGATCGTCATCGAGCGCATGGAAATCGCCGGAGAGGGCGCGCTGCTTGCCCTGCTGGCGAAGAACAAGGCCCGCTTCGAGGCGGAGGGACTTTTTGCCGCTGAACGCAAGCGGGCAATCCCGTTCCTGCCGGATGTGATCGGCGTCGTCACCTCGCCCACCGGGGCGGTGATCCGCGATATCCTGCACCGTCTGGCCGACCGGATGCCGAGCCGGGTGATCGTCTGGCCGGTGCTCGTCCAGGGACAGGGCGCGGCGGAGCAGGTTGCGGCTGCCGTCCGGGGCTTTGGCGGGATCATCCCGGGGTCATCTGTACCCCGTCCCGATGTCATCATCGTGGCGCGCGGAGGCGGTTCGATCGAGGATTTGTGGGCCTTCAACGAAGAGGTCGTGGTGCGCGCCATCGCCGATTCGCCGATCCCGGTGATCTCCGCCGTTGGCCATGAAACCGATACGACCCTGGCCGATTTCGCCGCAGACCGCCGCGCCCCGACCCCCACGGCGGCGGCGGAAATGGCGGTTCCCGTGCGGTCCGATCTGCTCAACCAGCTGGCCGAACTGGCGCTGCGCAAGCGCAAGGCGGTCCGCCGGCCGGTCGAACTGGGGCGGGAGCGGTTGGAGGCTCGCGCCCAGCGCCTGCCATCGCCGGAAGCCCTGCTCTCTCTACCCACGCAAGAGCTTGATGAAGCAGCAGAAAAGTTGCGGCGCGGGCTGTCGGACCGGATCGTCCTGGCGCGTCAGAAGCTGGCCGAAAGCGCGGGGAAATTGTCAGCCCCTCTGCTCAAATCGCGCCGCGACCGGGCGGCGGAACGGCTCGCTGGCCTGCGGATTTCTCCCGCCCTGATCGAACGCGCCAGGGGGCAGGCCGGGGACCGTCTCGCTGCCGTGGCGCGGGTGATGGCCTCGCTCAATCCCGACAATGTGCTCAAGCGCGGTTATGCCCGGGTGACTGGAAGCGACGGCCGCACGCTGACTTCGGCCAGTGCGGCGCGCGGGGAATCGCGGCTGGGCCTGCACTTTCACGATGGCGTCGTCGACACTGCGCCCGATGGTGGCGCCCCGGCTCCGCCCCGGCCGACCAGCCCTAAACCGGCGCAGGCGAAGCCGAATCCCGATCAGCCGAAATTGCTTTGATCCGCCCGAGCGGCTAGACGGAAACCCATGCTGATGTCCTCATCCGAACGCCTTGCCGTCCTGCGCTACGAACCCAACGGGTTCCGCGTTATTGCCCCCGGAACCCACGTGAAATGCGCGGTTACGGGTGAACTGGTCCTCCTCGAAATGCTCCGCTATTGGAGCGTCGATCGGCAGGAAGCCTATGCCGGCTGCACCATCGCCACGAAGCGGCTCACGGACGCCGGCTGACATGGCACGGGCCGTTGGCCTTGGCTCGCTTGCGGGCTGCGCGATCCTTGCGTTCGGCAGCTGCAACCTCAATTTCGCCGCGGCGCAGCCGCTCGCCCGGCCAGCTGCAGATGCCTCGAGCCCGGCTAGGCCACCTGTTGTGCGGCCCCCAGTGCTGGTGCGGCAGGCAGCCGATTTCGCCCTGACCGGGCAGCAGATCCAGGGCGGCTGGCTTCGGGGCTTCGCGCCAGCCGGAACCCAATCGCTGTCGCTCGGCAGCCGGCCCGTCGAAGTCGAACCGGACGGCAGTTTCTTCGTGGCGTTCGATCGCGACGCCGGCCCTTCGACGGAGCTTGTCGCGCGCCGGGGAGATTTGCCGGTGGTGCGCCGGACGCTGGCGATTGCTCCGCGCGCCTGGCAGATCGAACACGTCAACGCGCCGTTTCGTCCCGGCGGGCTGGCGGACGCCGATTTCGCCCGAAAACGAGCAGGAGAACTCGCCGCGATCAACGCATCGCGCGCGCAATCGACTGATGCGACCGGCTGGCGGCAAACCTTCGCCTGGCCGCTGCGCGGCGCGATCCGCGGGCGTTTCGGCGCGCAGCGGATCTATCAGGGCAAGCCCGGATCCTATCACGGTGGGCTCGACATTGCCGGTGCGGAAGGCACTCCGTTCAACGCCCCGGCAGACGGCGTCGTCGTGCTGGCGGCCTCGGCTCCCTTCACGCTCGAAGGCAACCTGCTGATCGTCGATCATGGTTCCGGTCTGTCGAGTGCCTTTCTGCACGCCTCGCGCCTCGCCGTGCGCACGGGTGACCGGGTTCGGCAGGGCCAGCTGATCGGCTGGGTGGGCAAGACGGGGCGGGCAACCGGTCCGCACCTGCACTGGGCGTTAAAGTGGCGTGAATCCAAGCTTGACCCGCTGCTGTTCGTCCAGCCCTGAGGGGCCAAGACAGTGCCGGTGGCGGCGCGTCGAATAATCAGTTTTGGAAATGAACTTAATTTTCGCCGGGCGCGTTCGAAACATTTATCCAAGATGAATAGCACTTTCGTAATTATGTTTCGAAACGGCACGATTTGATTGCGCGGCTTCCTGCGCCTTCTGTGCCGCGCCTTGTTGTAGATAAGCCACACCCCGGCGGAATCTGCTTACGATAGCAACCAAAATCTTTGCTGAAACCACGGGTTTCCGCCAATAAACCCCATCTTTCCCGGTTGGGATACCTGCGCGAGTGCCGCTGGCACAAGGGGGCAGGGAACCCGATCCACTCACCGGGATTGCACCGGGGACCGTCTGGATGAGCCAGGGGGAACCCGTGAAACAAAGGGACTGGACTGTGAAAAAAACCACTCTTTCTGCTCTGAAGGCAGGCTCGGCACCGCTGGTGCTCGGTCTGGCGCTGATCAGCACCCAAGCCATGGCGCAGGACGCCGCTGAAGATGAAGCTGCTGCTGAAGACGGCAACGTGATCGTTGTCACCGGCTCGCTCATCAAGAACCCGAACCTCGTTCAGTCGAACCCCGTCAACGTGACCACGTCCGATGCGATCGAACTGAAGCAGTCCAACCTGGCTGAAGAAGTCCTTCGCGAAATCCCGGGCGTCGTTCCGAACATCGGTTCGGCCGTGAACAACGGCAACGGCGGTTCTTCGTACGTCGACCTTCGCGGCCTCGGCTCGAACCGCAACGTGGTTCTGCTCGACGGCAACCGCATCGTCCCGGCCGACCTTGCTGGCCGCGTCGACCTTAACAACATCCCGCTCGCCCTGATCAGCCGCGTTGACGCCCAGACCGGCGCCGCCGTGACGACCTACGGCGCGGACGCCATCACCGGCGTTGTCAACTTCATCACCAAGAAGGACTTCTCCGGCGTCGACCTGTCGCTGGGTGAGCAGATCACCGAAAAGGGCGACGGCGCCTACTTCCGTGGTGACCTTACCATCGGTGCGAACTTCGACGACGGCAAGGGTAACGCCGTTCTCTCGATCGGCTACCAGAAGTCGGACCCGGTTTACCAGGGCGACCGCGACTTCTCGCTGCGTCAGGTCAGCTCGTTCACCGGCGGTCCCGCTGGTTCGGGCACTGGCGTTCCGGGCCGCTTCTCGGGCACCCGCCCGCTTGCCGGCAGCGCACCGAACACTCTGCAGGAACGCTTCCTGTCTGGTTATTCGACCACGGCAAATGCCGCCTACGATCCGACCAAGCCGACCGACCTGACCATCGGTCTCAACACCCCGTTCGTTCCGATCCTCGGCACCAACACTACGGGTACCGCCAACGGTGGCGTACGTCAGATCAATGCTAACGGTCAGGCCGTAAGCACTTTTGCGACGTTCAACTTCAACCCGTACAATATCTTCCAGACGCCGTTCAAGCGCTACAACATCTTCGCTCAGGCGAACTACGAGATCTCGGACTCGGTTGAAGTGTACACCCGCGGCCTGTTCTCGAAGAACACCGTTGACACCATCATCGCACCTTCGGGCTCGTTTGGCGGTACCGTCACCGTCAACCTGAACAACCCCTATCTGCCGGCTGCCCTGCGCAACCAGTGGTGCGCCTTCAACATTGCGCCGAACATCACCGGCGTTGATTCAACCGGCGCTGCGATTTCGGGCCAGACGACCTACACGCCGCGCTTCACGCCGGCCCAGTGCGCTGCCGCTGCAACCGCAACCGGCCCGTCGGATCCGAACTACAAGACCGTGACGGTTACCTACAACCGCCGCGCTACCGAAGTTGGTCCGCGTATCTCGAACTACAGCACCACCATCTTCGACTATCGCATGGGTCTTCGTGGCCGCATCACCGATACGATCAACTGGGACGTGAACGCGTCTTATGGCGAATCGGAAAAGCTGCAGACCATCAAGAACTACACCCTGCAGTCGCGCTGGCGCCAGGCCGCCCTCGCCAACAACACGACGACCTGTATTGACAGCTCGAACGGCTGCGTTCCGGTCAACCTGTTTGGCGCGGACGGTTCGATCACGCCTGCCATGGCTGCCTTCCTGACGGCCAACAGCTCCACCAAGGTCAAGACCTCGCTCACCCAGCTGCGCGGCCTTGTCTCGGGTGAAATGGGCATCACCTCGCCGGGCGCCAACAACCCGGTCAACTTCGCTCTCGGTGCCGAATACCGTTCGTACACCGCCGAACAGGCTTCGGACCTTCTCGCCAAGACCCCGGGTGAACTCGGCGGCGCTGGCGGTGCGGCTCCGGACATCAACGGCGCCTACAACGTCTATGAAGCCTACGGCGAACTCATCGCTCCGCTCATGGAAGACAAGCCCGGTTTCAACAGCCTGACGCTGGAAGCCGGTGCGCGTTATTCCAAGTACAACGTGCGTGGCGGCGGCAGCCCCGAAACCTGGACCTACAAGGTTGGCCTGAGCTGGGAACCGATTGCGGACCTCAAGCTGCGCGGTAACTACGCTCGCGCCGTTCGTGCTCCGAACATCGGTGAACTGTTCACGCCGGTTACCGTCGGCCTGACCAACCTGGGTGTCGATCCCTGCGCTGGCGCAGCCCCGACGACCAACGCCAACCTGCGTGCGATCTGTCTTGCACAGGGCGCACCGGCCGGCACCATCGGTTCGATCACCAACCCGACTGCTGGCCAGGCGAACATCGCTACGGGCGGCAATCTGAACATCACCCCGGAAAAGGCTCGCACCTGGACCGTTGGTGCGGTGATCCAGCCGTCGTTCTTGCCGCGCTTCTCGATGACCGTCGATTACTACAACATCAAGGTCACCGACGTTATCGGATCGCCGCTTCCGGGCGATCTGGTCAACGCCTGCTTCGGCAGCATCACGGCTGCCAGCGCAACCAGCACGGCTTGCACGGTCATCCGTCGTAACCCGATCACCGGTGGCCTCGATGGCGACCCGGCGATCACCCAGGGCCTGTTCGCTCCGCTCGATAACCTCGGCACGCTCAAGTCCGACGGTATCGACCTGGTGATGAACTACAGCCACGAATTCGGTGCGGTTAAGTGGAATGCCTCGTTCGTGGGCAACTACACGCTGAACCAGAAGTTCAAGGCAACCCCGGGCGGCATCGATCGTGAATGCACCGGCTACTTCTCGGTCAACTGCGGCTTCACCGGCTCGATCCCGATGAAGTATCAGTGGTCGCTGCGTAACACGTTCACCTATGGCAAGTGGGACCTCTCGGTTCTGTGGCGCCACCTGGCGAGCGTTGAGCACGAACCGCTTGATATCGCTGATCAGGGAGCGTTCTTCTCCGGCACCGCGCCGGCCGGAACGGGTCCGATTGCCGGCACGTCGGTCGACTTCAACAAGATCCCGTCGTACGACTACATCGACCTGACCCTGCGTTGGAACGTGAGCGACAACTTCACCTTCACCGCAGCAGTCCAGAACCTGTTCAACAAGCAGCCGCCGATCGTCGGCAACACTGCTGGTTCGACCTCGTACAACAGCGGCAACACCTACCCGTCGACCTACGACGCGCTGGGCCGTCGCTTCGCGGTCTCGGGTCGCGTGAAGTTCTGATCACTTCGGTGAGACGAAAAGAATTGGGGGCGGGCAGCAATGCCCGCCCCTTTTTCATGCGCTTGACAGGCGGCGATGCGGCCGCGCAATTGGCCGCGTGATCACGCCCGAACTCGCTGCCGCCCTGGCCCAGTCCCGGTCTGCCATTGCCGCCGGTACGGGTGACGGATACGATCACATGATCCTGGCCCTGGGCGCACAGGCGCAAGGGCAGAGCGGTGAGGCCGAAGCCCTGTTCGAACGGGCGCTGGCCCTGTCTCCCGGCGATCCCTCGGTGCTGACCGGCTATGCCAAGTTCCTGCGCGAAGCGGGCCGGCTGAGCGAAGGCCTGCGTGCGTGTGACGCCGCCCTTGCCATCACCACCCAGTACCCCGACGCCTGGATCGAGCGCGGCGCAATCCTCGGCGCTGGCGGGTCTTCGCGCGCCGCCAGCGAAAGCTATGCCCGCGCGATTGCCCTCAACCCCGGCGCCACCGCTGCGCACGCAGGCCTTGCCGCCATTGCCGCGCGTGAAGGCGATGCGGACAGCGCACGGCATCATGGCAGCCGAGCGCTGGCGCTCGATCCCGCCAACGCCATCGCCGCCAGCGCACTCGCCACCGTTGCGCTCGAAGAGGGCTGCGCGGAAGAGGCGGTGTCTCTTCTCGAACCCGTTATCGCTGCCCGGCCTGAGCCCAGTTTCGACCGCTCGCTCGCGGCCGGCTTCCTCGGCGATGCTCGTCATCGGCTCGGCCAGCACGAAGCCGCTTTTGCCGCCTACAGCCTGTGCAAGGCCGACTTCGCGGCAATCCACGCGCACCGCGATCCGGATCGGATGCGCCACCGTGCCTTTGTCGAGGCCATCCACGACGGGCTTTCCGCCATGGAAGTCACCGCGCCATCCGCCCGGGCAATCCAGCCACCCTCTGCCGCGCGCCGCCATGTCTTTCTGCTGGGCTACCCGCGATCGGGCACCACGTTGATGGAGAATGTGCTTGCCTCGCTGCCCGGAGCGGCTGCGCTCGAAGAAAGGCCGACCCTGCAAGCCGTGGATGAGGCCGTCCTGTCGGGCGATGCCGAAACCATCATCGCCCGTCTTGCCGCTTTCGCCCAGGCGCCCGAGGAAGAGGTGGATGACTTCCGCCAGGCCTACTGGCGCAAGGTGACCGAAGCTGGGGTTCCCGCCGGGGCCGGCCTCTTCATCGACATGGACCCGCTAAAGGCCACCCGCCTGCCCCTGATCCAGCGCCTGTTCCCCGATGCGCGGGTGCTGATCATGCGGCGCGATCCGCGCGATGTCGTCTGGTCCTGTTTCAAGACCCAGTTCGCCATGACCAGCGGCACGCTCGATTACACCACGCTGGAGGACACGGCCCGCCACTACGACGCGATGATGCGGCTGACCGAGCTGGCGCGCAGCACGCTGCCGATCCACGCCATGGAGGTGCGTTACGACCAGTTGGTTCGCGATTTCGAGGCAACCACGCGCGCGGTCTGCGCATTCATCGGCATGGACTGGAGCGATGCCGTCCTGAGGTTCGATCGTACCGCGCGCGAACGCGGCGTTGCCACGGCAAGCGTCGGCCAGGTCCGCAAGGGGCTCTATGACGGCACCCGCCAATGGGAACCCTACGCCCGGTGGCTCGAACCGGTTCTGCCAATCCTGCAACCGTGGATTGATCGCTTCGGCTACGCCTGAAGCAGGGGATTGGGGGCGGACAGCGAAACGCCCGCAGCCTCCGCCACCGCCTTGGCCCAGGCGAGGACCATGCCGATTTCCTCGCCATGCGCCGCCCTGACGCGGGCATAGTCGGCATCGCGCTCCTTGGCAGAATAGGCCGCGCCGGATTTTGAATGGCGAGACAGGACAGAGCTGTCGCTCGCGCCATCCCGGTCCAGCGACAGGCCGTAATGCGCGGACACAGCCCGTAGCGCGGCGGGCAGGTCGGCAAACATCAAGTCCCCGTCGAGGCTGGCAAGCCGGTCCCCGCATCGCGTGGCGAGCGCCTGGAACAGCCGGTGCTGCACCAGCCAGCCAACGGCGGCCACCTGCAGGTCGCTCTGCCGGAAATGGTCCTCGCGGGAAAAGCCCATGCCTTCCACCGCGCCTTCCAGCAGATAGCCCTGCAACAGCTCACGCGCCCAGATGCGGCAGTGGAGACCCTTGTTGGCGACGGAAACGAGGAAGGTTTCCAGCGGCACGTGCAGGAATACGGCGCGGGCCTGCGGACGCAGCGCCATCAGCACATGCGCCAGCGGATTGATGACGTTCGATGGCTTGACGATGACCGCTTCACGCGCGGCGAAGGTCCGGCCGAGCAGCCGCGTGGCAATATCGGCCGCCCGCGCCACGGCGCGCGGATCGGCCCCGCGACGGCGGAACCCGACAACGTCGTTGAGCACTTGCGGCTCGCTCAAGCCCATAGCAACGCCGGGCTGGGCCAGCGCCCGCACCAGCATGGTCGATCCGCAAAACGCCGAATGGAACAGGAAGTGCAGCGGCGGTTCTGCCGTTGCGGCAAGGCAAGCGCTGGCGGCAATGTCGCCGCCGCTTTCCCGCTCGCCCAGATAATCGTCGGTCAGGAAAGGCATCTGCGCATGATCGGCGCGCGGCACCCGGATGAAGCGGAACGCGTCGTCGCTTTCGACAAAGCGGTGGGCCAACCACTCGGGATCGCCAAGGATGCGTGTCGCGTCTGCCATCGCTGCCGACCCTAGGCATCGGCGGGTTGGCCTGCAACTCCCTTGCCCCCGCGCGCACGCTGCAATATCGATGGCGCAGGGGGACATAAGCGATGACAAATCCGGCGTTCGCGCAGGAATCCAATGCGATCGGCATGGCAGCCTTGCGCGCAGGCGACGCTCAGGGCGCGGCCGAAGCCTTTGCCCGAGCCGCCGAGGCAGACCCCACGGCCTTGCCGCTCTGGATCAATCTGGCCCATGCCTGCCGCCTTGCCGGCAACGACGCGGGCGAGCAGGCGGCGCTCAACAGCGCGCTTGCGCTCGACAGGACGGATTTTACCGCGCAATTGCGACTGGCCCAGCTGCTGCAACGCATGGGAGAAGAAGCGCAGGCGCTCATTGCCTGGGGCGGTGTCCAGCAGCTTGCCGTGCAGATCCCCAACCTTGCCCCACAGGTCATCGCCGAAGTGGAAGCGGGCGCCGCCTATGCCCAGGCGTTGCAGGCCAAGCTTTACGAACGCGTCGATACCGTATTTTCGGATCAGGAACGCACCTGGGACGAAACCGAGAACCGCCGCCTCCGCGCCTTTGTCGACACGGCGATGGGCAAGCGCCAGATCTATCACAACCAGTGCGCCGGTGTGCATTATCCGTTCCTGCCCGAGGACGAATTCTTCGATCGCCGCCACTTCCCATGGCTGGACGAGCTTGAGGCCCATCACGGCGCGATCAAGGCTGAGCTTGCCGCACTTCTGGCCGATCCCGGGCCCGCCTTGCGCCCCTATGTGCAGATGGAAAAAGGCACGCCCGAAAGCCAGTGGAGCAAGTTGGACGGATCGCTCGATTGGGCGGCCTGCTTCCTGTGGGAATACGGCCGCAAGAACACGGCGGTTACCGACCGCTGCCCGCAGACCGCCGCGCTTCTCGAACGCTTGCCGCTGGCGAAGATTCCAGGGCGCGCGCCCAATGCGTTCTTTTCCATGCTGCGGCCGCACAGCCATATTCCGCCGCATACCGGGGTAACCAACACCCGCGCGATCATCCATCTGGCGCTCGACATTCCGCCGGGCTGCACCTTCCGCGTCGGCAACGAGACGCGCGAATGGGTGGAGGGCAAGGCCTTCGCGTTCGATGACACGATCGACCACGAAGCGACCAACCCTTCCGACCGGCGCCGCGCCGTCCTGATCATCGACACGTGGAATCCGCACCTGTCCGAACGCGAACAGCAGGCCCTGGTTGACTATTTCGTCGCCGCCGATGGTGCTTTGGCGGGAACGCCGCCGCTGGCGTGACGGCTTGTGCACGGTTTTGCAGCCTGATAGCTTCCTGTTTTCACGAAACAGGGATGCCGCCATGCGTAGTCTTGCTTTCCCCCTGCTCCTCCTTTTCACCGCTCCGGCCTTGGCCGCTCCGGAAACCGTCACCGGACCGGTCAAGATGCGCGCCAGCGAAATTCGCGCCTACAACGCCCAGCTCAACCCCAAGGATCCGGCCTATATCGTCTGCCTTGATGCCGCGCCGACCGGCTCGCTCATCGCCAAGCGCACCTGCCGCACGCGTGGGGAATGGGAACGGCTGGCCGCACTGGGCAACGATGATGCCACGGCCTGGGTCAGCTATGCCCGCACGCACCAGTTCGGCGTCAATGAGGAACCGGCGGGGTCCGTCGGGCCGGCAATTGGCGGCAACAACTGATCATCACGGAAGAGGTGGATCATGTTTTCGGCACTGATTTTCCTGTCGGCGCAAATTGCCGTCACGCCGGTGTTCGATCCGAAGGTCGAACCGAACCCCAAGGTGATGACGCAGAAGGAAATCCGCGCGCACAACGCCCATTTTGATCGCAAGCACCCGTTCTACATCCGCTGCGTCAGCACGGTGGAAATCGGCACGCTTTCGAAACGAAACTATTCGTGCCGCACCAACCGGCAATGGGAACTGTCGGACCGCGTGGGGAATGACAACGCGCGCGAGACGTACGATTCGATGACCAGCAAGTCTTGGAACCAGTCGGGTTGATAGCAGGCAGGCCAGCCTGCGGTGCGCCTGAGCATTTGGTCAATGCCGATTCGGCGCCTAGATTGGGATCACACCGCCTCGCGCGCCCAGCATGATTGGATGGATTGATGATCCTTGCCCCCGCCCTGTCGTTTGCCCTGCCGCTGCTGATGGCCGCAGCCGAACCCGTTGCCGTTCCGGCGCAGGATCTTGTCGAACCCGATCCCAAAGGGATGACGCAAAAGCAGATTCGCGCCTTCAACGCCCACCTTGACCGCAAGCACCCGTTCTACATCCGCTGCGTCAGCACGGTGGAGATCGGCACCCTTTCAAAGCGCAACTATTCGTGCCGCACGAACCGCCAGTGGGAACTGTCCGACCGCATCGGCAACGACAACGCGCGCGACACCTATGATTCGATGACCAGCAAATCGTGGAAGCAGTCGGACTGATCCGCCCGCGCGTCAGCGCCTGTTCAGGCCGCTGCGGCCAATCTGTTCGCCGACCCGTGCTTTGCGCGTTTGGCGAATGCCGATTGGGGCGATAGACAGGGGCATTGCCGCCTTCGTGCGCCCAGCTTTTGAATGGATGGACCGATGATCCTTGCCTCTGCCCTGTCGCTTGCCTTGCCGCTGATGCTTTCCGCTGCGGAGCCTGCCGCGCCGGCACCCGCGCCCGTGACCGAACCCGATCCCAAGACGATGACGCAGAAGCAGATCCGCGCCTTCAACGCGCAGCTGGATCGCAAGCACCCGTTCTGGATCCGCTGCGTCAGCACGGTGGAAATCGGCACGCTTTCGAAGCGCAACTATTCCTGCCGCACCAACCGGCAATGGGAGCTGGCCGACAAGACCGGCAACCAGAACGCGCGCGACACGGTTGAGGCGATGACGGGCAAGGCCGTCAACACCAACTGATTCGCCGGCTTACTTGTCGGCGAGGCGAATCACCCGCACGCCCGGCTGTCCATCGACGTTGGCCATGAAGCTGCCGAGCGCGGCTCGCTTGACCACGATCTTCTGGCCGGCCTTGGGATAGGTGTAGCGCCCGTCCGTCTGCTTCCAGCGCGATCCGTTCGCCAGGACGAAAATCGACATGCCGTCGTTCGAGGAATAGGCGGCGGTCAGGGTCGATTCGATCTGGTTGACCTCTTCGTCATCGTTGCCGCCGAAGATCTTGATCTTGGGCAGGCTGATGCCGAACAGGCCGCGCTTGGTTTCGCGGATCGTAGCGCGATCGATCACCACCAGATCCTTCTTGTCCGACGCGGCAGCCATGGCGCCCACGGCCTTGTCAAAGCAGGCCAGACGCGCGGCCGAATCGCTCTGGGCGCGGCAATCGAGCACCGCCTTGTAGGCCGGCGGCGGGGCGGTGGAGATGTCCTGATCCTTGTCCTTGGCTGCGACCGAGGTGGCGGCAAGGCTGAAAACGGCGCAAATCAGGGCAATTCGGGCGTTACGGGCCACGGCAGCTCTCCAAGCATCAAAAGTCTGGCCATGGCTGGCAGAAGCGCGGCGCAGCGTCAATCGCAGTCGCGGCTCAACCACAAACGCAAAAAGGCGCCCGGAACACCGGACGCCAATTGCCTTCACGAAACCGGGAAGATCAGGCGGCGGCCTGCTTCTTCTTCAGTTCGCGCTTGACCTTCACGGCGGTAGCCGAAAGCTTTTCGTCCGAGGTCTTCAGCAGCCAGTTGTCGAGGCCGCCGACGTGTTCGACCGAACGCAGGCCCTGCGTCGAAACGCGGAACTTGAAGCTGCGGTCAAGGCCTTCGGACATCAGCGTGACGTTCTGCAGGTTGGGCAGAAACAGGCGCTTGGTCTTGTTGTTGGCGTGGCTGACGTTGTGGCCAGTCATACGGCCCTTGCCGGTCAGTTCGCAAATGCGGGACATGTTAGTTTCTCGCTTGAATCGTGATGCCGTTTCCGGATGAAGGCGCGCCCTTAGCGATTCACCCTTGTGCGGTCAAGGTATCCCGGCCAATCCGAGACATATGAACCGCTGGCCTTTGCCCGAACCGATGTCAATTGCGCTGGCGGAAGCGCAGAAAGCGGTTGATGCCGGCGAAGTGCCCATCGGCGCGGTCATCGTCAGGGACGGCGAAGTCCTGGCCTCTGCCCACAACGCGCCGCGCGGCCTTTCCGACCCGACCGCCCATGCTGAAATCCTGGCGATTCGCGCAGCGGCGGCCAAACTGGGGAACGAACGGCTCGACGGGTGCGAACTGTGGGTCACGCTGGAGCCCTGCGCCATGTGCGCGGGCGCGATTGCCCATGCACGGATTGACCGGCTTTATTACGCTGCCGCCGATCCGAAAGGCGGCGCGGTGGAACACGGTGCGCGCGTTTTCGAACAGGACCAGTGCCTGCACCGGCCGGAGGTTTATTCAGGCATGGGCGAGGAACAGGCTGGCGAAATGCTGCGCGCCTTTTTCAGGGCGCGCCGCACGGGGTCATAACCCGCGCCAGATCTTCATTGCCTGGCCATCGCGTGCGCCGGGGCGGTAGCAGGCGGCGGGCTTGCGACGTTCGTTGAAGCACAGATGGACCTCTCGCAACCAGCCGGACTGCGACAGGCGGATGGCCACGCCATTGGCCGGCCAACCGGGATTGGCGGCAAGGAACGCCGTCTTGAAATCGCCGGCTGTCAGGCCTGGCTTGCGCGACAGACGATCGGCATCAGGCCAGGATATCCGCCCCCATGCCTCGCGGGCAGCAGCGAAATAGGCGTCGGGCGTGCTTGCCATGCACGATCCGTGCTTGGCCCATTCGTGTTCGAGCAGTTCGGGCGAAGGCGTCATGCACAGGTTGCGGCGCAATTCGGCAAGGCTTGGGCGCTGGGCCGCGCCGCACCATTGCGGCGGCGCCCCCCTTTGCGCTTCGGGCCACAGTCCGTGCAGGATGAAGCCGAATCGCCCGGCCGTGCCGGAACACTGCATGGTCGAGCGTGCCTGCCGGTTGGTGTTGCAATATTCCGGCGACCAGCTTGCCGCGAGGATGAAGCCGCCAACCGGCGCCTGCCGCACAGGGCCATCGGGCCGCACGGGTGCGGGCTGGCGCACCGTATCCGGGACGCGGCACTGATAGGCCTGGGCAAGGGCCGGCAGGGGAAGCGCCGTCAGCGCAAGCGCCGCGACCCGTGCAAGTGGAAGGACGGATGCCATCGCTGCCCTCAGGCGCTTCAGGCGGCCGTGTCGGGGCCGCCGGCGAGCCAGGCTTTGGCATCGGCGCGAAACAGGAACGACAATGCTGCGACGCGCAGCAGATCCACCGCCACGTTGGTCAGCATGCCAAGCCCGCCGCCGCTGCCAATCTGGGTCAGGGTGGCCGGCAGGTTCAGGATGGCGAGCGCGGTGAATCCGACCAGGATCCACTTAGCCAGGACGCTGCGCTTGTAGGCCACCAAGAACCACAGCAGCAGCGGGATCGCGACGCTAAGGACAATGGCGAGATAGACCACGCCCGATCCCGCCTGCATGGCGCGCAAGGCCGGAAAGGCGCTGATCCGGGCCTGCAACTGGTCCATGGACATGAACGAATTGACCAGGCCGAGAGCCGTGGCGACGAGATAGAGACGATCAAAGCTGACAATCGATGACGGACGCATGCGATTCCCCCAAGAATGGCCTTTGCGGCCTGATGTGGCGTTCGTGATGAAAGACTGCCCTAAAGCGGCGTGAAATCCAAGCCGATGTCGGCAGCCGGCGCGCTTTGCGTCAGGCGGCCAACCGAAACGAAATCGACGCCGGTTGCGGCAATGGCGCCGATGGTATCCAGCCGCACCCCGCCCGAAGCCTCGCACGGCACGCGGCCGCCGACGAGCGCAACGCAGGCGCGCAGTTCATCGGTGCTCATATTGTCAAGCAGCAGGTGATTGGCGCCGGCCTGCAACGCCGGCTCCACCTGATCCATCCTGTCCACCTCGCAGATGATCCGGCTCACCCCCGCTTCGCGCGCGCGGCGCACGGCTTCGGCCACATCGCCTGCCACAAGGACGTGGTTGTCCTTGATCATCGCGGCGTCCCACAGGCCGAGCCGGTGGTTCTGTGCGCCGCCGGTACGCGTGGCGTACTTTTCCAGATGGCGCAGGCCGGGAATGGTCTTGCGCGTATCGAGCAGGACCGCCTTCGTATCGCCCATGGCGTCAACGTATTCGCGCGTCAAGGTGGCGATGCCCGAAAGGTGCTGAACCGTGTTCAGCGCCGCGCGTTCCGCCGTCAGCATGGCGCGGGCGTTGCCGGACAGGCGCATCAGATCGGTTCCGGCGGGCACCCTTGCGCCCTCATCGTGCAGGATCTCGACCTCCATGGCGGGATCGAGCGCGAGGAAAAAGGCGCGGGCAATCGGCAGGCCGCACACCGTGATGGCATCGCGGCTGTCCATCACCCCGGCAAAGCGGGCATCGGCCGGAATTACGCTTTCGCTGGTGACATCGCGTCCGCCACCCGGCCAGCCTTGGCCGAGATCCTCGGCCAGAGTGGCGCGGACGAATGCGTCAAGGTCAAAGCCCTGAACCGAAAAAGCCCCCATTGCGGTATTCCTTAGTGCACGAACCGGGCGACAACGTCGCGATAGGACCGGCTGACCTTCACCTGCGCGCCCGATTCCAGCACGAGGAAACATTCCCCGTTGGTGTGGGGCTTCACCTGGCGGACCTGATTGAGGTTGACGATGGTGGAGCGGTGAACGCGCTGGAACACGCGCGGATCGAGTCGGCGTTCCAGATCCTTCATGGTTTCGCGCAGGATCAGGCTGTTGTCCGCCGTGCGGATGCACATGTAATCGCCCGCCGCTTCGATATGTTCGATCGAATCGACATCGACGCGGAAAATCTGGCCGCGATCCTTGATGTTGATAAGCTTTTCGAAGCGCGCCGCACCGTGCGCCCCGCCGGCGTCTTCTTCTTCCGGCATGGCGTCCATGGCATCGGGCGCCACTTCGGCAAGAACCGACTTCAGCTTTTCGGCCTCTTCGGCCGAACGCTTTTCCGCCAGCCGGGTGCGCACGCGGTCCAGCGTGTCAGCCAGCTTGTCCTCATCGACAGGCTTCATCAGATAGTTGACCGCGTTCGCCTCAAACGCGCGCACGGCGTATTCGTTGTAGGCGGTGACGAAGACGAACAGCGGCGGTTCGATGTCCATCACGCCTTTTACGACGGAAAACCCATCGAAACCGGGCATCTGAATGTCGAGAAACACCAGGTCGGGCTTTTCGGTCTTGATCTTGCGAATGGCCTCGCGGCCGTTCGAACAGGTTTCGATCACTTCCACGTCGGCGAATTTTTCCAGCCGGAGCATCAGCCCCTGAATCGCCAGTTTTTCGTCATCGACCAGGATGGTGCGGATGGTCATTGCAGTCCCTTTTCCTCACGCCCCCGAATTTGCGAAACACCCATGTGGGGTCAGCCAGCGCCCGTGGCAAGGCGTGGCGTTGCCCTGGCCGCCAGCGCGGCCGGGGTTTCGCGTTCTTCGAACGGTATTTCGATCAGCACGCAGAAGCCCCCCTCGGGCGGATCGACGATTTCAAAGCGGTGGCCATCGCCATAGGCCTGAGCCAGCCGGTCACGGGTGTTCGCAAGGCCGACTCCCGTTGATACCTGTTCACCGCCATCGAATGTCACGCCGGCCAGCCTGTTATCCATGCTGCCGCTTTGCAATCCCGGACCCGTGTCGGAGACGGTGATGCGAAGCATCGGTCCGACGAGTTGCGCCGCAACCGTGATTTCCGCCCCCGCCTCTTGCGGGCTGACGGCATATTTGATGGCGTTTTCGACCAGCGGCTGCAGCAGCAGCGATGGCAGCAGGCCGGGACGGGCGGCGTCCTCAATGTCGAAACGGGTGCGCAGGCGTTCTTCGAAACGCATCCGTTCGATGTCGAGATAGAGCTGAAGGGTCGCCACTTCCTGCGCGACGGTTACCCGGCCGGTCGGCTCATTGGCCAGAGTATAGCGCAGGAAAGAAGACAGGCGCGTCAGCATGGCGTTGGCCGGCTCGGTCTGCTTGAGCAGCACCAGAGTGGAGATCGAATTGAGCGTGTTGAACAGGAAATGGGGGTTCAGCTGATAGCGCAGCATGGCCAGCTGGGCGCTGGTCGCCTGGTTTTCCAGCTGGATCATCTGGTCGTTCTGCTCTTCGATCTGCACGTAGAAATTGATCATGTAATAGAGCGCCGACCACGCGCCGAGCAGCGTCGCGTTGAGATAGAACACGCCGATGAGCAGACGCGCGAAGGATGTGTCGCCATCGGTCTGGCCAAGGCTGAACACCCAGGCATCGATGAAGGCGTACAGCATCACCGCCAGCGGCAGGACCAGCGCGGTGATCCCCCAGGTAACCAGCGGCCGGCGGTTGATCAGCTGGCGATAGATGACCGACAGGATCAGCGAGATCGAAAAGCCGGTGACAGCCTCGATCGCGACGAAAACCAGGAACGACCATTGCTGGCCCCCGGCAATGGAGGACATTGCGCGCAGCAGCAGTGCCCCGCCCCAGCCCACGGCCTGAAGCCGCCAGAAGGCCTGGTTCTTGTTGGCGAAGAACGGGACAGGGGTGATCGGCAGGACGGCCATGGGAACGAGTCTAGGGAATCCGGAGGGGAAGGGGAAGGGTGGCGATGGACTGGACACTGTGGACACAGTCTTGAAGTAAAGTGTCAGCCTGCGGCCTTGGCGTTGAAAACGCGAGAGGATCGGTAGGGTTCCGGGTCATTTTGCCTGAATGCCACAGCCGCATATTGTAGGACAGGTGGCTGCGCCGCTAGTCCCGCCATGACCGGTCGATGCGATCGACCTTGCGTACCCACGCGGCAAAGTCAGCCGCGCCGGGCCCGCCGGGAAGTCGCACTTGGGAAAGGTCGCGCTGGTGGACGTGCAGAACTTCGTCCGGGACCAGAACAGGCTTGCCCATGG
>JBJTLW010000010.1:0-5006 GCA_046063225.1 Novosphingobium sp.
GCGGCGCGGGCAGCCATTTCATCGCGGGTCCAGCCCTTGGTCAGGCCGTCATGGGTCGTCATTGGGTGTCTGTCCTTCGCAAATCAGGGAAGCGGAGCCGGGGCGATGAACCAGCCGTTGCCGAACAGGCGATCGGCGGGGATCTGGGTTTCCGGGTCCTTCAGGTAATCGAATGCCTCGTCAAAATCGCCGCGCCGGTCACCGGCCATGGCGACGACGCACCAGTTGCGCGCGGCGGAGAGGCGGCGCGCCTGCTTGCGGTCGCCGGGGCCTTTCAGCAGGAGCAGGCGGTCAATCCGGTTGGGATCGAGCCCGGCGCGGGAAAGCGCCACAGAAACCTTTTCCGCCTGTTCCACCTGCAAGGCGCTGGACCACATCACCGTGATCCCGGCGGCGCGCAGCGCGGCCAGCGCCTCGGCCAGGCCCGGTTGCGCGGCCGGTGCGGCGGGGTTGAACACCTCCAGCTCCGGATCGAGATCGATCAGAACGGCCGGCTGCAGCTTGCCGCATTGCGCGCGGCGAGGCGATCCGAGCAGGTCGTTGGGATCGATCACGTCGAGAACGGCGTCGGCCTCGGGCGAACTGGCGCGCGACAGGGCATAGGCGGTGAAGCCCAGATAGCCCGTGCTCTTGCCCGAAACGGGGATTGGCGCGGCGGGCAGGCTCATGGTCTTGCCGGGCTGGCTCTTCGGCGTGACGACAGCGACCGGCGCTGGGGCCGGGGCCGGCGCAACAACCGGCGGCAGTTCGGTGCGTGGTTGTTGCGTTGCCGGAGCCGGGCTGGATGCCGGCGCAAGCGCACCCGCCGGAAGCGTGATCGGCGTCGGCGCCGGAGCGGCAACGAATTTGCCCTTGGTGACGGAAGTGGTTGTCGCCTCCGGCGCAGCGGTGATCGGCACCGGGCCGTCGGTCACGGTGTAGAGCCGGGACGGCGTGGCCGTGGTCGGCACTTCAACCGTTGCGGTGACCGGGGTCGGCGCCAGCGTGGCCTTGGGGGCTTCCTCACCCACGAACACGGCCTTGCGCACCTCTTTGGGCGGAGCCGAGGCGTCGGCCTGGCGCGAGCCTTCGGTGCTGGGACCGTCGGTCTGCTTCTTGGCGATGGCGGCGCCGGCTATCACCGGAATCGCTGCCGCCACGCAGCCCTGAAGCGCCAGCAGCGCGCCCAGCGCCAGCCCCGCTTTCAGACCCCCGGCAAGACGCATCAGGCGGTTTCCCGCTCGCGCACGGTGCGGAATTCGATCTTCTTGTCGTAGGGCGCGCCCAGCACCAGCCGCTGGACATAGACGCCCGGCAGATGGATCGCATCGGGATCGAGCGTGCCGGCCTCGACGATTTCCTCCACTTCCACCACGGTCACCTTGCCGCAGGTGGCGGCGGGCACGTTGAAGTTGCGCGCCGTCTTGCGGAACACGACGTTGCCGGTGGTGTCGGCCTTCCACGCCTTGACGATGGCAAGATCGGCAAAGATGCCGCGCTCCAGGATATATTCCTGCCCGTCGAACTCCTTGCTTTCCTTGCCCTCGGCCACGGCGGTGCCGACGCCGGTCTTGGTGTAGAAGCCGGGAATACCCGCGCCGCCAGCGCGCATGCGCTCAGCCAGGGTGCCCTGCGGACAGAATTCAACCTCAAGCTCACCGGAAAGGAACTGGCGCTCGAACTCCTTGTTCTCACCCACATAGGACGAGATCATCTTCTTCACCTGCCGCGTGCGCAGCAGCTTGCCGATGCCTTCGTTGTCGATCCCGGCGTTGTTGCTGGCGAAGGTCAGGTCCTTGACCCCCGAGGCGGCAATCGCGTCGATCAGGCGCTCGGGAATGCCGCAAAGGCCGAAACCGCCGCTGGCGATCAGCAGGCCGTCGCGCAGAATGCCGTCAAGGGCGGCGGTGGCATCAGGATAAAGCTTGTTCATTGTCGCTCCGGAATCGCTTGACCGGTGCCTAGCGCAGCCGGCCCGCGCGGGCAATTGCGCGAAACGCGCGGATGGTTGCGCGGCGCGCCAAATTGACCTGCATCATGGCGCGAACCGCGCGGCGGTGCTTGGTGAGTCGCAGGAAACCCTTGTGTAGGAGTTTAGCCGATGCGCTCCATTCTTGTACTCGCCGATCGCGGCGCCGCCGCCCGCGGCCGGATCGAAACCGCCCTGTCGCTGGCACGGGTGCACGAAGGCCATGTGACGCTGCTGGTCGATACGCCGGTCATGCGCTTCACCGCTGTCGATGCCATGGGCGGCGCCTCGATCGCCACCGAAGCCCTTCAGGAGGCCGTGGCCGACGATGACGCCTATGCCCGCGAAATCGACGCCCACCTGGCGCGCGAAGACGTGCCCTGTTCGGTGCTGCGCGCCGAAAGCGAGCCGCTGGACGCGCTCGTTCAGGCGGGGCGGCTGGCTGACATCGTCGTCGTCACGCGCGGCGATCCGCTGGTCGGTGACCTGCCGCTTGCCCTGCGTGCGCCGGTGCTGGCGCTGAGTGCGGAACAGGACCTGTCCTTCCCGATCGCGCGCGCCTGCATCGCCTGGGACGGCAGCATGGAGGCGGCCAATGCCCTGCGTTCCAGCGTGCCGCTGCTCGCCAACGGCTGCGAGGTGACGGTGATCACGGTCGAAGATGCCCCCGGCGCCTGGCCGGCGACGGACGCGGTCGAATATCTGTCCCGTCACGGCGTGGCGGCGGAGCAGCAGGTTCTGCCGCGTGTCGGCACCATCGAGGAAACCCTGCTGCGCGAGGTTCAGCTGCGCGGTGCGCAAATGCTGGTCATGGGCGCGTTCGGCCATAGCCGCGTGCGCGAATTCCTGTTCGGCGGCGTCACCCGTTCGATGCTGGAAATGAAGCACGGTCCGGCGCTTTTGCTGGCGCACTAAGCTTTTGGTGCAATGCAGCATTTTTGCCGATCCAGCGGGAGCGCTCAAGCAGGTGCGTGTCTTGCATTGTTAATCTGGCGTTCAAAAACGCAGGAATTCAACGGAAAACCGTTAAAGATGCAAATTTTGCAACTTAAAATGCACATTTCGCACTTGCACAACGAACAGCTATGACCCATATCGGTCGGGCCTTTCAGGCATCCTCTCCCAAAGACTTTCATGGCCCGGTCGGAAACGACCGGGCCTTTTTTCTTGCATCGCATCGAACGGAGCCGGTCAGCCCCTCGTCGATTGCGATGCAGCCGTGCGGCGCGATGGGCTAACCTTGGGCCACAGACATCTTGGGGAGACGATTCGTGCAGGGTTTCACGCGTTCGACAAAGCGCTTCGCGCTCAGCTGCGCCTTCGCATCGCTTGCCGCGCAGGCGGCTCTGGCGCCATCAGCCGTCGCCAAACCGGCCGACTATGCCGCGATTGTTGCCGATCCCGGCCGCAGCGACGCGCAAAAAAAGCTCGATGACCTGCGCCAACCGGCCATTGTCCTTGATTTCGCAGGTGTGAAGAAGGGGCAGGTCGTCGCCGATCTCTATGCCGGCGGTGGCTATTTCACCATGCTCCTTTCGCCCGTCGTTGGCCCCAAGGGCAAGGTGATCGCAGTCAATCCCACCAGCTTTCACAAGCAGGAAAGCTGGGACAAGGTGAAGGCGAGGTTCGCCAATATCGATACCTTTGTCGCCCCTGCCGATGCGCTCCACCTGCCGGCGGCCAGCGTCAACACGATCTTCACGCACCTCGTCTGGCACGATCTCTATTGGGTGGATGAAAAGTTCCAGCATCCCAAGCTGGATGTCGATGCCGAACTGGCCAGCTGGTACAAGGCGCTGAAGAAGGGCGGAACCGTCATCGTTGTCGATCACGTCGGGCCGAAGGGCGATCCGCGCGAAGTGGTGGATCGGCTTCACCGCATCGATCCGGAACAGGTGAAGGCGGACATGAAGAAAGCCGGCTTCAAGTTGGTCGCCGAAAGCCAGGCGCTGCGCAATCCGCAGGACGACCACCAGCTCAACGTCTTCGACAAGGCCATTCGCGGCCGCACCGACCGTTTCATGCTGAAGTTCCGCAAGCCTTGAAAAATGGCAGCGATTGCAATGGGGGGATTCAGTTCCTAGCTTTGCCTTGCGCGCCGTGACGCGCCAGCAGGCATAGGGACGAATTGATGGCCGAAGCAAAGGGCAAGCAGGAAACCACAGTCAAGCTCCAGGTGGCCGCCGCCCGCCAGGAAGAAAGCGGCCACGGCATTGCCCGTCTGCCCAAGTCCTCGCTCGCCAGCCTGGGTGTTACCGAAGGCGATGTGATCGAGATTGTAGGCAAGCGCAGCACCCCGGCGCGCGTCCTGCTGGCCTATCCAGAAGATGAAGGGCTGGACGTTATCCGGCTCGATGGCCTGCAGCGCGCCAACGCTGATGTCGCCTCGGGTGAACATGTGGAAGTGCGCCGCGCGGAATCGCGCCCCGCCACCCGCGTCGTATTCGCCCCGGCCCAGCGCGACATGCGCCTGCAAGGCCCGTCGGAAGCCCTGCGCCGCAACTTCTTTGAACGGCCCTTGCTGGCCGGCGATCTGGTGGCCACGGCCGGCCAGCAGCAGGTGCGCGACATGCCGCCGCAGGTGGCGCGCATGTTCAACGCCCCGGCCTATGCCTTGACGCAGATCCGCCTGATGGTGGTGGCGACCACGCCCAAGGGCATCGTCCACATTGACGAGAATACCGAGGTTGAACTGCGCGAGGAGTATGAGGAAGCGCACGCCAGCCGCGCCGATGTCAACTATGACGATGTCGGCGGCATGGGCGATACCATCCGCCAGCTGCGCGAGATGGTGGAACTGCCGCTGCGCTATCCCGAACTGTTTACCCGGCTGGGCGTCGATCCGCCGAAGGGTGTGCTGCTGCACGGCCCGCCGGGGACCGGCAAGACGCGGCTCGCCCGCGCGGTGGCGAATGAAAGCGACGCCCACTTCATCACCATCAACGGCCCCGAGATCATGGGCTCCGCCTATGGCGAGAGCGAGCGGCGGCTGCGCGAGGTGTTCGAGGAAGCAGCGGCCAATTCGCCGTCGATCATCTTCATCGACGAGATCGATTCG
>JBJTLW010000114.1:0-23531 GCA_046063225.1 Novosphingobium sp.
CGATAATGACCGGGTGACGCTTTCGGTCACCTCGCCCGATAACGGCACGGCGGCAGAAGAGCTGCCGGCCGATTACAAGTCGGACGGCATCGAAATTGGCTTCAACGCCAATTACCTCAAGGACATCCTCGCCCAGATCGATGGCGACAATGTCGAACTGCACCTGGCCGATGCCGGCGCGCCGACGCTGATCCGCAAGGATGACAAGTCCGCGGCGCTCTACGTCCTGATGCCGATGCGGGTGTAATCCGCCATGTCGATGGTGATGGCGCTTGCCCTGATGGCCAGTGGCGCGGCGCAGGCCGATGCGGCCAGCACGGTGGATTCAGACCTGCGGTGCAGCGCCTGGGTCGCCATGGCCCTGGGCGACAATCAGGCGGAAACCGAACAGCAGAGCAAGGCTCTGATGATGGCGCTGTCCTATTTCGTCGGACGCTGGGAAGCGGCGACCGGCAAGCCGCTCGAAGAAGGGCTGACGTCGGCCTACATCGGCGCTAATACGCCGAGCATCGAAAACGCCGGCGGCGAATGTCGCCCGCGTTTCCTTGAAATGGCGGGACGCCTCGGCAAATTGGGCCAAACGCTTCAGGGCAAGTGATCGACGGGCGGGGCAGGTCTGCCAGCCTGACGTTTATCGCTTCGCCGCCTCGATCATGTGATCGACGTGAACGAACTTCTCACGCGGGGCGTCTTCGCGGGCGCGGGCCTTTTCCGCCTCGTCAATGTTCTGCCAGTCGCGGAAGCGGACGATGTTGAGCGCTCGCTGTTCTGCCAGCGCGTCAAAGGCGGCGCGGCCCGGCTTTCCGCTGGTTGTAACGCCCGAATCGAGATCCTCGACAATGCGTTCGATCACCGAGAACCCGTCAGGCCGGTTGGTGCCGATCGTGCCGCTCGGCCCGCGCCGCGCCCAGCCGACGCAGTAGAGGCCGGGCAGGATACGCCCGTCGACATTGGCGAAACGGCCGGCGCTTTCCTCAAACGGCACGCCGGGGATCGGCGAGGTCTGATAGCCGATGCAGGCGACGACCAGGCTGGCCGGCACGACATAGGTTTCGCCCGTGCCAACCGCGCGGCCGCCTTCGAGCTTGGTGCGCTCCACCTCAACGCCGGTCACCTTGCCGCCTTCGCCCAGAATGCGCCGGGGCGCGGCGAAGAAATCGAACTCGATCTCGATCGCCTTGTCGGCCCGGTGGCTTTCGGGAATGGCGGCGAAGCTGCGCAGGTGGGTGACGGATTTGCGCTGGCCCGGTTCGAGCAGGGCATCCTCGCCCTCGTCAGGCAGATCAGCCGCGTCAACGCGCGGACAGGCGCGTTCCAGATGCGCCAGTTCGCCCAGTTCCTTGGTCGTCATGGCAATCTGGTGCGGCCCGCGACGGCCCAGGATGGTGATCTGTTCGATGCGCGATTGCTGAAGAATATCAAGCGCATGGGCAACAATGTCGCTGCCCGCGAACTCGCCGCGGGTCTTGGCCAGGATACGCGCAACGTCAAGAGCCACGTTACCATTTCCGATAACCACGGCGTGGCTGCCGGTGACGTCCGGATCAAGCGTCGCGAACTGCGGGTGGCCGTTGTACCAACCGACGAAGGCGGCCGAACCGTACACCCCGCTCAGATCCTCGCCTTCAAGGCCGAGCGCCTTGTCGTGCGGCGCGCCGGTGGCAAGGACCACCGCGTCGTACATCGATTCCAGTTCGGCAATCGAGACATCGGTGCCGACCGAGACATTGCCCAGAAACCGGACATTGTCCGACAGGGCCACGGCCTCGTAACGCTTTGAAACGCCTTTGATCGATTGGTGATCGGGGGCAACCCCGGTGCGAATCAGGCCGAAGGGCACGGGCAGGCGATCAAAAATGTCGATCAGGACGTCATCGCCCCACTGCTTCTGGGCCGCTTCCGCCGTGTAATAGCCAGCCGGTCCCGAACCGATGATTGCAATGTGCCTCACGCCTCACCCCAGTCCATTTTTCTTGCTGCCTGTTGCAATCGGAATCGCGGCAATTCGCAAGTGGAATCTGCGCTTTTTCACCCGATGGCGGGGATAGAACGGCAATGTGGCCCGAAATCGCATTTCGTTCCCGGGCAATTAACCGTTTTTCAAATGGAATTTGGCATTCGGGTGCGATGAGTACTGAAGTGGGTCAGCCTGTCGATGCAGCGCGCGGTGTCGCGCGTCCGGCTCCGGCTGCCCCGGATTCGGGCGGCGATGCGTCCGTAGCCAGCCATTCGCGCAAGTCCGCCACCACCGCCCGCGTGCGCGGCAAGCGCTTTGTCGAACGCCACGCGGTCCCGCCGGAATGGTGGCAGATGGGCCTGTTCATGGCGCTGACCATGCTGGGCGCCGGCCTGCTTTCGAAAAGCCTGCCACCGCTTTATTCCGCGCTGGGGTGCGGCCTCGGCATCGTCGGGGCCTTGGCCGGCCGCTTCGCCTCCAAGCGGGAAACCGAGGTTGAACTGGGCGCGGCGACCACCCGCGGGCTGGTCTTCGTGGCGGTGGGCGCGCCCATGCTGCTCTATGGTGCGGGCATGGGCCTGTGGCGGGTCGATCACTCCTCGCTCGGCGCGCAGATGGCCGGGCTGGTGCTGATCGGCATGATTTCGGCGATCAAGACGAGTGGCCGACTGATGGCCATGGTCACCGCCAAGATCGGACTCTGGCTGGGCTTCGTGCTGGCCACTTTCAACACGGCAGGGGCCATTGCCCTTGTCGTCGGCAGTGCGATGGGGATGCACGCGTTCCGGTTGCAGCAGCGCGCGGCCAAGGCGGCGCAGCAGGCGCAGGAGGCGGTCGAACGCGCCCAGCAGCGCGCCGAACTGATCCTCAACGACTTTGAACAGACCCGGCAGGGCTGGTTCTGGGAAACCGACCGGCGCGGATCGATAACCTATGTTTCGCCCACCATTGGCGAGATCATCGGCCGCGATGGCGCGCGGCTGATCGGGCGTCCGTTTACCGAACTGTTCATCCTCGACGATCACTCGCGCGAGGGTGAGCGCACGCTGGCCTTCCACCTGTCGACGCGGTCCTCGTTCCAGGAACTGGCTGTGCGCGCCGCGACGCGCAAGGACGAGGAGCGCTGGTGGTCGATCAACGGCCTGCCGATCTACGACGATTACAACAATTTCCAGGGCTTCCGCGGCTCTGGCAGCGACCTTACCGAGCGGCGCCGTTCGGAAGAGAAGGTCACGCGTCTGGCGCACTACGATTCGCTGACCGGCCTCGCCAACCGCCTGCAGATGTCGCAGATGCTGGAAAAGGTGCTGACTGCCCGCAACGAGGCTAACCGCGCCTGTTCGGTTTTCCTGCTCGATCTCGACCGGTTCAAGCAGGTCAACGATACGCTCGGCCATCCGGCGGGCGATGCGCTGCTGAAGCAGGTTTCGCAGCGGCTTGAGCGCGTGGTTGACCGGGCGGGCCGCGTCGGGCGCCTGGGCGGCGACGAATTCCAGGTCATCATCCCCGGCCGCACGCCCAACCTTGAGCTGGCACAACTGGCCGACAGCATCATTGAAGCGCTGTCGCAGCCCTATTCGATCGAAGGCCACCGGGTGATGATCGGCGCGTCGGTCGGCATCGCCAAGTCGCCCGAAAACGGCGTCACCGCCGAAGCGCTGATCCGCAACGCGGACCTTGCTCTGTATGCCGCAAAGGACGGCGGGCGCGGGCGCCACCACTTCTATGCGCAGGATCTGCACTCGGACGCCGAAGAGCGCCGCCAGCTGGAACAGGACCTGCGCGATGCGCTGACCAATGGCGGTCTGGAACTCCATTACCAGCCGGTGGTATCGACCACGACCGAGAAGGTTACCGGCTTCGAGGCGCTGCTGCGCTGGAACCACCCAACGCGCGGCCAGCTTAGCCCGACCAAGTTCATTCCGATTGCCGAAGACGCCGGCCTCATCGTTCAGGTGGGCGAATGGGCGCTGCGGACGGCCTGCCACGATCTGGCGCAATGGCCGCAAAGCGTGCGCGTTGCGGTCAATGTGTCGCCCCTGCAATTCGCCAGCCCGACCCTGCCGTCGGTGGTGACCAACGCCATCGCCGCCGCCCAGATCGATCCGGCGCGGCTGGAGCTGGAAATTACCGAAAGCGTCTTCCTCAACGACAGCGAGGGCACGGACGCCATGTTCGCCTCGCTGAAACGCATCGGCGTGCGTCTGGCGCTTGATGATTTCGGCACAGGCTATTCCTCGCTCGGCTATCTGAAGAAGGCGCCGTTCGACAAGATCAAGATCGACCAGTCCTTCGTGCGCGGCGCCACCATTCGCGGCAGCCGCAATGGCGCGATCATTTCCTCGATCGTCAGCCTCGCCGAAGCGCTGGACATGGAAACCACGGCCGAAGGCGTGGAAACGCTCGACGAGCTCGATCTCGTCCGCATGCTCGGCTGCAGCCACGTGCAGGGCTACATCTATGCCAAGCCGCTGCCCAAGGACGAGGCGCACGCCCTGATGGCGCGCGGCCTGGCGGTATCCGCCGAAGGACCGCGTTCGGCCCGATCGCCGCGCCAGACCATGCTGCGCAAGGTCATGCTCGAACACGGCGCGCAGCGCTACGAAGCGACCATCCGCAACATCTCTAGCACTGGCGCGCTGGTGTCCGGCCTGTGGAACGTGCCGCCCGGAACCGTGTTCAGCCTCGAACTGGGCGAAGGGCAGGTCATCACTGTCTCCTCACGCTGGTGCAAGGATGACCGCATGGGCGTCGAATTCTCGCGCCCGCTCGATACCGACGAATCCGGACGCGTGATCCTGATGCCGGAAAAGGTCCGCAAGCCATTGGTTGATCCACTGCGCGTGCGCAAAGCGGGCTGACCTGCGCCGAAGCGAGCCGAAATGCGGCCTGCGGTTGGGAAACCCTTAAAAGTTGGTTCACCAATTTTGCTTATATAGCCGGGTTGCCCGAACGCACATTCGACCCGTGCGGACAGGTGACTTGGGATTGAACGTTCATGAGGCTTGGATCTTTCCGGCGAACGGCTCCAGCAGTCGAGGCACAGCCCGTGTCCTCGATCGATGAGGAGCGTGAAGCGCTGGCGGCCCTCAGGGACTATGAGGAATCCGGCCTTGGCTGGTTCTGGAGCAGCGATAGCAAGGGCCAGCTCCGCTATGTTTCGCCCAGCGTGGCGCAAATCCTTGGCAAGACCACCGCGCAGCTGATCGGGCAGCCGGTAACGTCGCTGTTCTTCATGGATGATGACGCTGCGGGCCAGTCCGGCCGCACGTTGCCGCTGGCGCTGGGCTCACGCAAGTCGTTCTCCGATTTCGCCCTGCGCGCACGGCGCGAGGACGTGGAGGTCTGGTGGTCGATCGCCGGGCGGCCCAAATTCGATGCGAACGGCGAATTCATCGGCTTTCGCGGCAACGGCACGGACGTGACCGAACAGCTGCGCGAAAAGCGTGACAACGCGCGCATGGCGATGTTCGATTCGCTCACCGGGCTGAACAACCGCTTCACCATGACCCAGCGGCTGGAATCGGTGCTCAACGCCTATCGGTCGAGCCAGCGGTCCTGCGCGCTGATGATGATCGACCTCGACCGGTTCAAGCACGTCAACGATACGCTGGGTCACCCGGTGGGCGATGCGTTGCTCAAGCAGGTGGCCGAACGGCTGCGCGGCGTGATCGGCAAGAGCGGGGAAATCGGCCGTCTGGGCGGCGACGAATTCCAGATCATCCTTCCCGATTGCGACGATCGCGGCAAGCTGGGCGATATCGCCAAGAAAATCATCGCGTTGGTTTCGCAGCCCTACACGATCGACACCTCGCAATGCACCATCGGCACATCCATCGGCATCGCCATCTCGCCGTTCGATGGCAACATGTCCGAGGAACTCGTGCGCAACGCCGATCTCGCGCTCTATGCCGCCAAGGGCGGCGGACGCGGGCAGTTCCGCTTCTTCTCGGTCGAGCTGCAGAACAACGCCGAAAAGCGCAAGATCCTTGAACACGACCTGCGCAACGCCTTGGGACAAGGTGAAATCCGCCTTGTCTATCAGCCGATCGTCACGCCGGGCGCAAACACGGTGACGGGGCTGGAGGCGCTCGCCCGCTGGGAGCATCCCGAATTTGGCGAGCTGCCGCCTTCAGTATTCATCCCGATTGCCGAGGAATCGGATGCCATCGTCGGTCTCAGCGAATGGGTGGTGCGCGAGGCTTGCCGCGAAGCCGCGACCTGGCCTGACTGCCTGTCCGTCTCCGTCAATGTCGCGCCGATGCATTTCGAAAGCGGTGGCTTCATGGCCGGCGTTACGCAGGCGCTGGCGGAAAGCCAGCTCGATCCGCGCCGGCTCGAACTGGAATTCAGCGAGGCGATCTTCAAGGTTTCCGAACAGCAGATCAACGACACCTTCAGCGAACTGCGCACCCTTGGCGTCAAGGTCACGCTCGACAATTTCGGGGCCGGTCATTCGCCGCTCGGCCAGTTGCGCAACCACCGCTTCGACACGGTGAAGATCGACCGCGACGTGGTGCAGGACATGACCATGGTGAAGAGCCAGTCCTCGGCCATTGGCGCGGCCATCGTCACGCTGGCGCGCAAGCTGGGCATGGCCATCGTCGCGGTGGGCGTCGAGGCGCGCGACGAGCTCAAGATGATGGAAGACCTGGAGATCGACCGGATCCAGGGGCACATCTATTCGCCGCCCTGCACCCCGGACGAAGTGCAGGAGGCGCTGGCATCCGGCCAATGGGTGATCGAACCCGATGGCCCTTCGCGCCAGCGTGCGGATCGCCGCTCGGTCTATCGCCGCGCCGGGGTGATCCACGAAGACTTCCGCTACGACGTGATCATGCGCAACCTCAGCCGGGGCGGGGCGGCCATCGAAGGCCTGTTCGACGTGCCGGTCGGCACCCAGTTCGTTCTCGATCTGGGCGAAGGGCAGCTGATGGTATCCACCGTGCGCCGCTCGGACGGGCCGGTGCAGGGGCTCGAATTCGAAAGCGCGCTGGTGGATGATGGCGCCGGCGGCCTGTGTACGCGCCACCGCGTGCCCAAGCACCTGCTGCAGGCCATGGGCATGCCCGAAGGCAGCACCGCCAATGCCGCGGTCATTGCGCTCAACACCACGGGCGGCATCAATCTGCCCAAGTTCGCCACGACGGAAAGCATGACAAGGCCCGGCAAGGCGGCGTGATCGTCCGATCGTGGGGTGCAATGCCCGTCGCCCGAATTTTCGCAGGAGCGAGAGACAGCATGACCGACCAACGCCCCATTCTCGATCCCGATCAGGCTGCCCGGCTGGACGAAGGCTATCGAGCGGCGGTTACCACTTTTCGGCATAACCTCGCCGGCAATCCGCTGTTCACGCTCGACCGGCTGAAAGAGGTGGCCTCTGTGCTCGACACCGGCAATCCCAAGGATGCCGAAGTGCGCATGGGCGGTGATGACATCGACGCCGAATTCGATTTTGCCGACCAGTCCGAAGGCACGGTCGCCCAGGCTATCGACCGGCTGGCGCAGAGCAACCGCTGGGTCATGTTCGGCGACCTGACCCGTGTGCCCGGCTATGCCGAGATCGTCAGCGAACTCACTGCGTCGATCTCCAGCCTGATCGGCCGCCACGGGGACGAGATGATTTCCACCAACTCGTTCATTTTCCTGTCTTCTCCGGGCGCATTCACGCCCTATCACTTCGATGCGGAACACAACATTTTGTTCCACCTTGGCGGCAACAAGAAGTTCGCCACCTGCCCGCTCGGCGCGCCATGGCTCAGCCCGCAGCAGCAGGAGCTGTTCTTCGCCACCAACGACAACATGCTGCCGTGGGACAAGTCGTGGGAAGCGGCCGCGTCTGTCGAACAGATGCAGCCCGGCGATGCCATCTACGTGCCCTACAAGGTGCCGCACTGGGTGGAAAACGGCGACGAGGTTTCGGTCTCGCTGTCGATCGTCTGGCGCACGCGCGAATGCCTGTATCTCGATTACGCGACGCGCTTCAGCGCGATGATGCGGCGCATGGGCATGAACCCGGCCTACGATGGATCGTTCCCCACGCGGGTGGGGGCAAAGTCCATGGCCTGGCGCGCCATGCAACGGCTCGGCTTGGGATAATCCAATGGCAAGCGCCGCGTCTTCGGCCATGCCCATGCCTCCGCCACCGGCCGGAGCGGGCAAGGCCGTGGCTCCGGCGACGACCGGTAGCCTGCACCTTATCGATCCGCACACGCTGTCCCCGGCGGACGAGGCGAAATGGGATGCGCTGGGCCGGGCGCGTTCGGGCGACAACGTGTTTGCCGAACCCTGGCTGATGCGGCTGTCGCTGGCCCACTGCGTGCCGGCGGGTGAAACCGTGCGGCTGGCCGTGGTGATCGATGATCGCGGCGACTGGCTCGGCACGCTGCCGCTGATCGACCGGCTGCGGCACGGACGCGCGTTCTGGCCCAACCGCGCCGTCTGGACCCATCCCAACCAGTTCAACGCCACACCCCTGGTGCGCCGCGGCAGCGAAGCCGCGTTCTGGCACGCTCTCCTGTCCGGGCTCGATGCGCAGGGCGGGGCGGCGGTGTCGCTTTGCCTTAGCGACCTCGCGCTCGACGATCCCGCCAGCGAGGCTCTGGCTGCGGTCTGCCGCGAGCAGGGCCGCGACTGGCAGGCCTATCGCCACACCGCACGCGCCTGCCTGATCGCCGACGAAGGGCTGGCCGCGCGCGCGCAGGCGGCCTTCCGACCGAAATACCGCCGCCGCCTTGGCAGTCTGGAGCGGCAGCTCGAACTCGAACACGGCCCGCTGACGCACCGATCGACGCGCGATCCGGAGGAGATCGCCGGCCTGATCGACGCCTTCCTCGCGCTCGAGGCGGCGGGGTGGAAGGGCGCGGCCGGTTCCGCGCTGGACCGCGAGGCCGGCACACGGGATTTCTTCGTCGCGGTCGCTGCCGCTGCCGCAGCGCGCGGGCGGTTTGAAATGTCGTGGCTCGACCTTGCCGGACAGCCGATTGCCATGACCACGCAATTCGTTGGCGGGCAATGGTCGGCCGGTTTCAAGCGCGCGCATGACGAGCGCTTTGCCCGCTTTGCCCCCGGCCAGCTGCATCTCCAGCACCTGACGCAGCACCTTTGCGCGCAAGGCGGGGCGAATTTTGACAGCAGCGCCGCGCCCGATCAGCAGGCGATCAACCGCATGTGGCCGGATCGGCGTGAGTTCCTCTGCTGCCATGTGGCCATCGGCGGCCCGCTGCACCGGATCGCCCATCGTGCGCTATGCGCCGTGCAGGGCGCTTTCCACGCCATCAAGGGCAGGCGCGCCGCCGTGCCGGTCTTCCCCCCGGAAGCCTGAAGTCCGAACCGGTCAAAAGGCAACAGCCCGCCATGCCTTATCTCCACAGGCATGACGGGCTGAAGTGCGACCCTGTTGCGATCAGAACTTCGTGGTGACCTGGATCGCCACGGTGCGCGGCATGGATGGCGTGCCGATGAGGTCGGACGTGGCGATGCAGCCCGTCTGCCCGGCGGCGGTGCAGCTCGCCGTGGTTGACCCCTTCGATCCGCCGGTGCCGGTACGGTCGATGCCGTTCACCAGATTGCGCTTGTCCGTCAGGTTGCGGCCGATCAGCGCGATTTCCCACGCCTTGTCCTCGGCAAACAGGCGCAGGGTGGCGTCGATCTTGGCAAAGCCGGGCTGATGGGCGATCGGCTGCAACTGCGTGCCGACGTTATAGCTGCTGGAATAGGCCACATCGGCCGAAAGGCTGGCCATGATGCCGCTGCCCACCGGCGCTTCGTAATAGCCGCCAAAGGTTGCCGCGAAGCGGGGCGCCTTGCGCAATTGCCGGCCGCTCAGATCCTGCGCGGTGTAAAGCCCGCTTACCGAGTTGAGGTTCTTGTTGCAGCCCAGCGCCACCGTCTGCCCGGCATAGCAATCGCCGATGTAATCGCGGTACTTGGCATCGGTGAAGGCGGCAGAGGCGTGCAGGCTCAGCCCCGGCACGGCATTGGGCCGGAAGCTTGTTTCCAGTTCGATCCCCTGAACCCGCGCCCGCGCCGCGTTTTCCAGGTGGAAGGCGCGCGCCGTGGTATCGAACACCGAAACCTGCAAGCCGGCATAGTCATAAAGATAGGCCGTGGCGTTGAAGGTCAACTGGCGGTCAAGCAGGCTGGATTTCAGGCCGATTTCCGCCCCTTCCACGGTTTCCGGCTTGAACGTCTGGCCCAGCGACTGGCGCAGCGGCGTCAGGATCGCGCCGTTGGTGAAACCGGCGTCAAAGCCGCCAGACTTGAACCCGCGCTTCCACGAAGCGAACAGCATCACATCGTCAGCCGGCTTGAAGGTCAGCGTGACTTCGGGCGAGAAGTTGTTGAACACCAGCCGCGGCGTTGGGTTGCCGGGATAGGTCGCCTGATTGGTCACGTCCACGCCGTTGACCGTGAAGTCCTGCAAGGTCTTGATTTCGTGGCTGTATCGCCCGCCAGCGGTCAACTGGATCTGCGGCGTCACATCGAACAGCACCTGCCCGAAGACCGAGCTGGAGGTCTGCTTCTGGTTGGTCGATTCAACCGGCAGGACAAAGTTGGACGTCGGCGCGGGCGGGGTGGTGGTGAACGATCCGCCGAAGGGCACGGCAATGAAGGTCAGCGTATAAAGGTTGCGCGCTTCATGGAAGCCGCCAATCAGGAAGTTCAGCGGGCCATCGAACTTCGATGCCAGCCGCAGTTCTTCGGAAAACTGCTTGCTGGTGAAGCGCACGGCAAATCCGTTGTTGCTGTAAGGCCCATAACCGCCGTTCGACGTGCTGCGTTCGCGCACGTGGTAAAAGCCGGTTACCGATGTCAGCGTCAGCTGGTCGGTCAGGTTCATGTCGAACTGGGCGGAAAGCAGCGCCTGCCGGTTATTGCGCGATCCGTCAGGATTTTCCAGCAGCGGGCTCAGCGCCATGAACGATGCCGGCAGCTGCGCGATCAGGATTTCGCCGTCATTGGCGCAGTTGATGGCGCCTTCGCCCGGGCGCTGCGACACGCCATAGGGGCAGGCGACGATATCGCTGAAGTTGGACGGGCTGCCGACCATGTTGGTGTCCGTGAAGGTCGCCTTGATCCGCGCCTTGAAGCCGTCGCTCGGCTCCAGCACCAGGGTGCCGCGCAGGAACAGTTCGTTCTGCTTGGGGAAGCGCTTGATGCCGGACGGCGTCACCCCCGGCATGACCGGCGAGTTGATTTTCACATAGCCCTTCATCGATGAATAGTGCGCCGCCAGGCGGAAGCCGCCGATGTCCTTGATCGGCGCCGATGCCGAACCGTCAACGTACCATTCCTCCGCCTTGAATTCATAACCGCCGCGCAGCATCGCCTCGGTATCGCGGCCCGGATCGGCGGTGGTCAGCGAAATGATGCCGCCGGGGCTGTTCTTGCCAAAGAACAGCGCCTGCGGGCCGCGCAGCACTTCGATCTGGCGCAGGTCCATCTGGGCGGCGCGCAGGATCTGGGCGGAACTGATCGGCACGCCATCGACGTTGACCGACACGGCCTGATCGATGAAGGCCATGCTTTCGCCCGAACCAACGCCGCGCAGCGAGATAGAGCCGCCCATGGCGCCCGATGTTTCGCCGGTGAACAGGCCCGGCGTCAGCTGAGCGATCGAAGCGACGCCCTTCACGCCATAGCGTTCGAGCAGGGCATCGTTGAGCACTGTCATGGCCACCGGCGTTTCCTGCGCGGTTTCATCGCGGCGGCGGGCGGAAACGATGATCATGCCGGGATCGTCTGCTTCGGCGGTTGCGTCGCTCTGGCTCTGGGCCTGCGCGCTGAGCGGCGCGGCTGCGAAGCATCCGGCAAGCAGTGTGGTGCCGAGCAATATGCGCTTGAAATTCATGGTCCTCTCCTGTCGCCACGGGGTGTTTCGGCTGGCCCTGTGCTTCTTGCGGCAAGGGCCGGCGCGAACGCGGTCTAGGGGATCAACCTGTCACGAACGGAAATTAATTGTCAAATGGTTTGCGCTTGTCACAGGCGCGATCAGGGCTTGCCGCGCAGCCTGGCGGGTCTGCGATCATGCGATCAATTCGGGTGAGGGCCGGCCCTCGCGGGCTATTTGCCGATGCGTTCGTTGATCGCCTTGCGCAGATCGGACAATTCGCGGCACAGCGCGGCCGCGCGGGCATCGTCGAAAATCCCGGCAAGGCTGTCCGCCAGTTCCTGCGCCGGGGTTTCGATGGAAAGCATACGCTGGCGCCCGGCATCGGTAATCACGAAGACCGGGGCGGATTTGTGCGCCGCATTGGGCTGGGCTTCGACCAGGCCCAACTCCACCAGCTTGCTCACCGCGCGCTGGACGGACTGGCGCAGAAAACCAAGCTCGCGCCCGATCTGCGAAACGGTCAGCGGCTGCGGTGTCGCATCGATCGTCGCCAGGGCCAGGGCTTCCAGCAAGGCAAGATCGGCACCGGCCACCGGGCCGGAGAACAGGCTACGCAGATTGCCGTGAACCCGATAGATCAGGCCGATAAGTTGTCGGCGTGAGTCTCGCTGCATTGAATTGGTTGTCCTGAACTGATTTCTGCATTGGTCCTTAGCAGGCTGGCGGCGCGGCATCACTCCCGATTTTTGGCAGGTGCCGGTTTGATCGGACCGCGGCTCTACGTGCCAAGTCGACAGTTCCGGACCTTGCTGCTAACGGGCGCGCATGACCGATCTGTCCCGTATCCGCAATTTTTCGATCATCGCCCATATCGACCACGGCAAGTCCACGCTGGCTGACCGGCTGATCCAGCATACCGGCGGCCTGACCGAGCGCGAAATGAGCGCGCAGGTGCTCGATAACATGGAGATCGAGAAGGAGCGCGGCATCACCATCAAGGCGCAAACCGTGCGCCTGAACTACACCGCCAAGGACGGCGTCACCTATGAGCTGAACCTCATGGACACGCCCGGCCACGTCGACTTCGCCTATGAAGTGTCGCGCAGCCTTGCCGCCTGCGAAGGCGCGCTGCTGGTGGTCGATGCCGCCCAGGGGGTTGAGGCGCAGACGCTGGCCAACGTCTACCAGTCGATCGAGCACGATCACGAGATCGTTCCCGTCATCAACAAGATCGACCTGCCGGCCGCCGAACCGGAAAAGGTGAAGGCGGAGATCGAGGAAATCATCGGCCTTGATGCCAGCGAGGCCGTGCTCACCTCGGCCAAGAGCGGCATCGGCATTGCCGACGTTCTGGAAGCCGTCGTCACCAAGATTCCGCCGCCCAAGGGCAACCGCGATGCGCCGCTGAAGGCCATGCTGGTGGACTCCTGGTACGATCCCTACCTCGGCGTGGTCATCCTCGTGCGCGTCATCGACGGGGTGATCAAGAAGGGCCTGAACGTGAAGTTCATGGCCGGCGGGACCGAACACCTGATCGACCGCGTCGGCTGCATGACGCCGAAGATCGAGCACCTGCCCGAACTCGGCCCCGGTGAAATCGGGTTCATCACCGCGCAGATCAAGGAAGTGGCGCAGGCCAAGGTCGGTGACACGATCACGCTGGCCAAGGGCGGGGCGGAAGATCCGCTGCCGGGCTTCAAGGAAGTCCAGCCGGTGGTGTTCTGCGGCCTGTTCCCGGTCGATGCGGCGGACTTCGAAAAGCTGCGCGAATCCATTGCCAAGCTGCGGCTGAACGACGCCTCGTTCAGCTTCGAAATGGAATCGAGCGCCGCGCTGGGCTTCGGCTTCCGCTGCGGTTTCTTGGGCCTGCTGCATCTGGAAATCATCCAGGAACGCCTGACCCGCGAATACGATCTGGACCTGATCACCACGGCCCCCAGCGTCGTCTATCGCATCCAGCTCAGGAAATCGAAGACCGACGAGGCGCGGGAAATCCTGCTGCACAACCCGGCCGACTATCCCGATCCCAGCCGCATCGAACAGATCGAGGAACCGTGGATCAAGGCGACGATCTATACGCCCGACGAATACCTCGGCTCGATCCTCAAGCTTTGTCAGGACCGGCGCGGCATCCAGACCGGCCTCACCTATGTCGGCGGCCGCGCCCAGGTCAGCTACGAACTGCCGCTCAACGAAGTGGTGTTCGATTTCTACGATCGCCTGAAAAGCATCAGCCGCGGTTATGCCAGCTTCGACTATGAACAGATCGGCCTGCGCGAAGGCGATCTCGTCAAGATGGGCATCCTCGTCAACAACGAGCCGGTCGACGCGCTGTCGATGATCGTCCACCGCAGCGCCGCCGAGGCGCGCGGGCGGCACATGTGCGAGCGCCTGAAAGACCTGATCCCCCGCCACCTGTTCAAGATTCCGATCCAGGCGGCCATCGGCGGCAAGGTCGTCGCTCGCGAAACAATCAGCGCCATGCGCAAGGACGTGACCGCCAAGTGCTACGGCGGTGACATCACCCGCAAGAAGAAGCTGCTCGAGAAGCAGAAGAAGGGCAAGGCGCGGATGCGGGAGTACGGCAACGTCTCGATCCCGCAGGAGGCCTTCATCGCGGCGCTGCGCATGGGTGAGGAATAAGCCGCCAGTCTTGCGCCGTGTAAACGCATCGCCTAATCCGTCTGCCGGATAGGGGACGGACGTGAAGGCAACACCAAAGCGCAGGATCGGGGCGGAAAACTCTGCCACGCGCACCGCCATTCTGGAGGCGACCGAGCAGGTCCTGGTGGAAGAAGGCTATGCTGCCGCCTCCACCCGCCGCGTTGCCGCGCGGGCCGGGCTGAAGCCCAGCCTTGTCCATTACTATTTCCCGACCACCGACGATCTGCTGGTCGCGGTCTATCGCCGCAGCGCCGAATGGGCGAACGAGGAACTGGAAAAGGCGCTGGCCGATCCGGACCCCCTGCTGGCGCTGTGGCGCTATACCATCGACACCACACGCACGGCGCTGATGATCGAATTCATCGCCATGGCCGCACACCGCGCGCCGCTTCGCGAGGCGATTTCCGAACATGCGGGTCGCACCCACGCCTTGCAGGTGGCCGCGGTGGAGCGGGCGCTGGGTGAAGAGCGGGCAAAGGAACTGCCGCCGGTCGTGCTCGTCGCGGTGATTTCGGCGCTCGGCCGCAGCCTCGTCATGGAATCCGGGATCGGCGCGGGTTTTGGCCACAACGAGGCCAGCACCTGGTTCGAAAACTGGCTGAAGCGCCAGCGCACGGCCGCTTGATCTGAATCAAGGCGGCTGGCGAAGGCGCTGCTATCTCCCCTGCTGAACACTTGTTCAGCCAGCCCCCCTGGCGGGCCTTTGGGAGATTGCCATGAACGTCATGACCACCACCAAGCTGCGCTATGAACCGATCAAGGAAAAGATCGGCGCGCGCGTGCTCAACACCAAGGAAGAGCTGCTTTCGGGCGAGCTTTCCGCCGATATCAACGATCTGCTGGAACAGCGCGGCGTGCTGGTGTTCAAGCAACTGCATTTCACCGAAGAGGAGCAGATCCGCTTCACCAACCAGCTGGGCGGCAATGCCACGGAAATCGGCGTCGATGGCGGCGCGATCTTTTCGATCAGCCTCGACAAGGGCGAGCACGACAAGTCGGTGATCGAATACCTGAAGGGTTCGCTGTTCTGGCACATCGACGGCACGATGAACCCGGTGCCGGTGCGCGGCTCGATCCTGACCAGCAAGGTGCTGCCGACCTGGGGCGGGAACACCGAGTTCTCCAACTGCTATGCCGCCTATGACGATCTGCCGCAGGACGTGAAGGACCGCATCGATCCGCTGCGCGTGGTCCACGCCATGTGGGTGTCGCAGCTGTACCATACGCCAGAGCCGAGCCTCGAACAGCTCAAGGACTGGCAGTCGAAGGGCACGCAGGAACTGCCGCTGGTCTGGGAACACAAG
This sequence comes from Novosphingobium sp., assembly GCA_046063225.1. GTDB lineage: Bacteria > Pseudomonadota > Alphaproteobacteria > Sphingomonadales > Sphingomonadaceae > Novosphingobium. Next base: position 15,761 of record JBJTLW010000114.1, read on the forward strand.
TCCGGCCGCAAGAGCCTGGTGCTGGGCAACACGGCGCGCAACGTCGTCGGCCAGGATTTCGAGGAAAGCGCCCGCACGCTGCATGGCCTGCGCGAACACGCGACAAGCGAGCCTTACCACTATGCCCATGAATGGGAAGTTGGCGACAGCGTGATGTGGGACAACACCGGTACGCTGCACCGCGCCATGCCTTACGATCCGGATTGCGGCCGCCTGCTGAAGCGCACCATCCTGCTGGGCGAAGAAGCCTTCAGCTAGGGCTGGACGACGGGATTTCCGGGAACAGTCTCCCCGGGAATGTGGCGAAAGGCGCGCTCGACCTATTTTGGGTCAGCGCGCCTTTTGGCCGTCCCAGCCGATGACGACCGGCGCGCCGAGCAGGCCGTCGGCAAGCGTCAGGCGAACCCGCGCGGGCCGGCTGGCCGACCACGCCTGGTACATGCCTTCGGGGATGAAATAGCGTCCGGCCGGTGCATCCGATTCAAGGCCGGCGGGCTTCAACCACGCCCAGTAATAAAGATCGCGGCTCTTGCTCTTGTGCGTGGTTTCGGTGCGCTCAAGCACCATCTCCACCTCGCGCTCATGGCGCAGCACGGCGCCGTTGAGGCTGGGCAGGGGGCCGACGGTCCACACGGGCCAGCCCATCAGAGCTGTTACGGTGCACAGCGCAGCGGCGAACTTGTGCACGCGCGCATCGCCAAAACGGCTGACGACGTGCCGCCACACGGCATAGCCGGTCAGCGCCGTCACGGTGAGACCAGCCAGTTTCAATCCCGACCCCGGCACCATGTTGCGCGGCCAGCGTTCGCCCACCAGCAACAGCACCACCAGCGTTACCACGATGGGGATCGCAAAGGGCAGCACCAGTTTGGGAATGAAGCTGGCCGGAACCTTCGGACGGTCAGAGGCAGTGTCGATCATGGCAGGCCCTTACCGCCAAAGCCCCTGCCAAAGTGTTAGGACTGCCAGGCGCGCGCTCAGGCCAATGGGGTGGCGAACCAGATCACGTGCTTCGGACCCTTGCCGTTGCTGCGCGCCGCAACCTTCTGTTCGTCGACGGCAAGGCCGGTCTTGCGCAGCCGGTTGGTGAACACGGGATCGGGGGCGGCGGACCAGACGGCGAGCACGCCGCCGGGCCTCAGCGCGTTCTTTGCCGCGCGCAAGCCTTTGGCCGAATAGATCGCGTCGTTGGCGTCGCGGACCAGCCCGTCCGGGCCGTTGTCAACGTCGAGCAGGATGGCATCGAACTTCGGCCCGATGCCATTCGCCGCGGCGGAAATCGCATCGGCCACGTCCTGCATCACCAGCGTGACGCGCGGATCGTCAAGGCATCCGGCGGCGACTTCGGCCATCGGCCCGCGCGCCCATTCGATGATGCCAGGGACCAGTTCGGCAACCGTGACCCGCGCCTTGGCATCGAGCCGCTCCAGCGCGGCGCGCAGGGTGAAGCCCATGCCGTAACCGCCGATCAGCAGGTGCGGTGCCTTGCGCCCGGCCAGACGATCGATGGACATCGTCGCCAGTGCGATCTCCGATCCGCTCTTGCGGGTGGACATCAGTTCGTTGTGACCCATCACGATCATGTAGTCGCGGTCGTGCCGGTAAAGGTTAAGTTCGTCCCCGCCGGGGATGCGGGCGGTGCCCAGGTGTTCGCGCGCGATCATGCCCCCGCGCATAGCGGTTTGCCGCAGGAATGCGCCACCGAAATTGCGCGGCTTCGGGCGCGTCTGTGCAGATTCAACTTCGATAAACCCTAATTGATGGTTAAAGCACTTTTACGAGCGCGGCCATATGGGCATAAGGCGTTGCATGGAACCTGGCGCATAGGGCGCAGAGGACGCGAACAGAGGACTTTGCAGGCGCGTGACGGCACCGGTTCGCTTTCCTCGCTTCTTCGTGACGAGCCCCAGCCCATGCCCCTATCTGCCGGGCAAGAGCGAACGCAAGGTGTTCACCGAACTGCGCGGCGACCATGCCGATGCCCTGAACGATGCGTTGAGCCGCATGGGCTTCCGCCGCAGCCAGACGGTCGCCTATCGCCCGTCCTGCGTCGATTGCAGCGCCTGCATTTCCGTGCGCGTCCTTGCCGATGAGTTCCGCCCCTCTTCCACCCAGCGCCGTAACCTGAAGCGCAACGATGATCTGGTGATCACCGAATGCCGCCCGTGGTCCACCGCCGAACAGTACGAGCTGCTGCGCCGCTACCTTGCCGCGCGGCACCCGGGCGGCGGCATGGCCGCGATGGACGACGTCGATTTTGCCGACATGGTGGAACATACGCCCGTCACCAGCATGGTCGTGGAATACCGCGAACCGTCGTTCGATGGCGTCACCCCGGGACGCCTTGTCGGCGCCTGCCTGACCGATCGGCAGGGGGACGGGCTGTCGATGATCTATTCGTTCTACGAACCCGATCAGGATGGCCGCTCGGGCCTCGGCAATTTCATCATCCTCGATCACATGCGCCGCGCCGCGCGCATGGGCCTGCCCTATGTCTATCTGGGCTACTGGGTCGAAGGGTCGCCGCGCATGGCCTACAAAGTGCGATACCGCCCGATGGAGCGGCTGACGCGCGAAGGCTGGCACCGCCTGTCCGATGAAGAGCAGGATCGCCTGATCGCGGGCGCTGCGGCCCTGCCGCGCAGCAGCGCCACGCCGTTGGACGGCACCACGAAAGACGGTGCGCACGGCGATGCGGAGGCCTTCAAGCTGACCGTGTGAAGCGGCCAACCGGTGGCGGAACGTGGTTAACGTCAGTCTAAAATTCGCGCTATTTCACTCAAATGCATACGCATTTTGCAGTTAACAGCTTTTTCGCCATTTTTCGACAGAATGGCGCCGATGCGTTCGGTTGCGAACCCTTTGGAGCTGTTGCGCCAGTTCAGGCGCCTGCGCCCTGCGATGCGCGGGCTGCTGCTGACCGTCGTTGTCGTGCTCGTCACCTTTTCGATCGCGCTGTTCGGCAGCTTCATGCGCGCAACACACGTTGCCGATCACGAAGTCCGCAACAAGGAACGCGCGATCGTCGAAAGCCAGCTGGAATTGGCCAAGCTTACGCTCGCCGAAACGCAGAAGCTGCAGGTCACATGGGATGATGCCTACAAGGCGGCGGGCTTTTCCGACCGACCGATCAATCCGGCATGGACGGACAGCCAGCTTGGCACCTTTCTTTTCGAAAACCTGAAAATCGGCGACCTGTTTCTCGTTTCGCCCGACGGCCGTTTGCTGCGCGCCTGGCAGGGCGGAAAGCCGGTGTCCGGCGCGCGCTTCGCGGCCGTATCCAAACGCGTTCAGGCAGCATTGGTGCATATGCGCAGCAACGCATCGATCCTGGGCAAGCCGGCGGGCTATGAGCCTTTGGCTGACACGCAATGGCCGATCAGTCCCACCGGTGCGCCGATGGTCCGCTGGTCGGGATCGATCGAGCGGTTCTATGACAAGCCGGCGATCGTGACGATATCCTCGATCATTCCGGACAGCGACTTCACCATGTTGAAGCGCGAGCCGAACAGCCTGGTAGCGGTGCGCGAACTGGATCCGGAATACCTTGCCGTGCTGGGCAAGAGCCTGACCATCGGCGATCTTGCCTGGTCGATGACAGAGCCGTTGAAGGCCAATTCGATTGAACTGCGCAACGCTGATAATGTGCCGATCGGCTGGCTCGACTGGACGCCAAACGACGTCGGCACCATGATCACCAAGCAGACCATGCCGCTGCTGATCAGCTACCTTCTCTATTACATGATCATCCTTGCTGCCGGCATCGTCATCGTCCGCAAGGCGCTGCTGGCGGCCGGTGCCTCCGCCCGGCGCGAGGCGCGCGCGCAGCGCGATGCCCTGCACGATCCGATGCTGGGCCTGCCCAATCGCAAGCTGATGATGAAGCGCGCGCAGGAAGCGATGAGGTCTGCCACGGATGAGCGCGCGGTGTTCATCGCCTATATCGACCTCGATCACTTCAAGGCGATCAACGAGGCGATGGGCCACACCATCGGCGATGAGGTGCTGTTCCAGACCGTCGCAAGGCTGAAGGCGCAGCTTGGCCCGGACGATATCCTGGCGCGTTTGGCGAGCGATGAATTTGCCGTCGTCCAGATCGGGCCGGGCGGCAAGGGAGAGGCCAAGGCGCTGGGTGATCGCATCCTTGCGGCCTTCGTCGAACCTTTCGAGATCAGCGGCACGTCCTTTTCCGTCACCGCCAGCTGCGGGATTGCCTGGGCGCCCGAACAGGCGAAGGATCCGGCCGAACTGCTGCGGCTGGCCGATATCGCGCTTTACCGCGCCAAGCAGCGCGGCCGCGGGCGCTTCCGCTATTTCACCGATGACATGACCGCCTCCATCCGCTGGCGGCAGGATATGGAAAGCGAACTGCGCCGCGCCATCACCAGCAAGGGGCTGGAAGTGCATTACCAGCCGATCGTAAATGTTCGCGATCGCCGCATCGTCAGCTTCGAAACGCTGCTGCGCTGGCATCACCCCGATCGGGGCATGATATCGCCGGGAACCTTCGTGCCGCTGGCCGAGCATTGCGGCCTGATGCCGCAACTGGGCGAATGGGTGCTGCGCCGGGTCTTTGCCAACCTGGACCAGTTCCATGGCGTCGATATTTCAATCAATCTGTCGCCGCTGCAGCTGGCCGCGCGCGATTTCCTGCCGCACCTGAAGGCATTGATTGCCGAAACCGGTGTCGACAGCCACCGCATCGTCTTCGAGATTAGCGAAGGCGTGCTGCTCGATCATTCCGACCGTACGCTCGGCGTTCTCGGCGAACTGCGCGACATGGGCTTCCGCATCGCGCTCGATGATTTCGGCACCGGCTATTCCTCGCTGTCGTACCTGCGCTCGTTCCAGTTCGACCACATCAAGATCGACCGCTCGTTCGTTCAGGGTATTGAGGCTGATCTCGATGCCCAGTCGATCCTCAAGACCATCGTCAACCTGGGGCGCACGCTGCGCATGAAGGTGGTGGCAGAAGGTGTGGAAACGCTTTTGCAGCAGCAACTGGTGGAATCGGCCGGCTGCGAACTGGTGCAGGGCCATTTGCACGCGCGCGCCGTGCCGCTGGCCCGCGCGGTTGCCATGCTGCCGGGGCGCGATGGCGCCGCGCTGAAACTCGCTACGGGCTGACGGGGCAGCCGCTCAGAACCGGTCGGGGACGTACATGCTTTCCGGCACGGGCTGGCGCTGGTAATCTTCGCTGCGGACGCGTGCCGGCAGGCGGGGCGCTTCGCGGCGCACATCGCCGTAATCGATCTGGCTCAGCAAGTGGGCGATGCAGTTTAGCCGCGCGCGGCGCTTGTCATCGGCCTCGACGATCCACCACGGCGCTTCGGCGATGTGGGTGCGGGCCAGCATCACGTCCTTGGCGCGGGTATAGTCTTCCCAGCGGCGGCGGGCCTCGATGTCCATCGGGCTCAGCTTCCACTGCTTGAGCGGATCGTTGATGCGCAGGCGGAAACGGTATTCCTGCTCCTCGTCGCTGATCGAGAACCAGTACTTGATCAGGATGATGCCGGAACGCACCAGCATGCGTTCGAATTCGGGCACCGAGCGGAAGAATTCCTCGTATTCCTCGTCGGTGCAGAAGCCCATGACATGCTCCACCCCGGCGCGGTTGTACCAGCTGCGGTCGAACAGGACCATTTCACCGGCCGCGGGCAGGTGCGCCACGTACCGCTGGAAATACCACTGCGTCCGTTCGCGGTCGGTGGGGGCGGTAAGGGCAACCACGCGGCACACGCGCGGGCTGAGCCGCTGGACGATACGTTTGATCGCGCCGCCCTTGCCCGCCGAATCCCGGCCTTCGAAAATCACCACGACCTTCAGGCCGCAATGCTGGATCCAGTCCTGCAGCTTCACCAGTTCGTGCTGAAGGCGGAACAGTTCGGAGAAATAGGTCGTGCGGTCGAGCGTCGATCGCTGCACGCCGGCGCTGTCATCGAACGGCGAGACGGTTCCGGCCGCCTCGGCCAGCTCAAGCTCAAGCTCTTCTTCGATGTCATCATGACGTTCGTTTTCGGCATCATGATCAGGCCCGGATTTTTTCCCCATCATGTCACCTTGCGTCCGATTGGTTGCAGATTGATGACAGTCACAAAGGGCATTGGCCTTGGCAACAAAAAGCGGGCAAGAACCGGCGTCCATGATCAAGAAAACCGCTTCCCGCCCGGCCAGGCACGCTTCCGCCAACGCGCGTCGCGCGATCATCGACGTCGGGTCCAATTCGATCCGGCTGGTGATCTATGAAGGGCCCGCGCGCACGCCGTTCGTGGTCCACAACGAAAAGGTGCAGGCGCGGCTGGGACGCAGCCTTTCGGCGACCGGCCGGATTGACGAGGACGCCTTCGCCAAGGGGCTGGCCGGTTGCCGCCGCTTCAAGGCACTGGTCGATGCCGCCGGCATCAGCGATGTGCGCACCGTGGCGACGGCTGCGGCGCGGGAGGCGGAGAACGGTCCGCAGTTCCTTGATGCCATGCGCGCCATCGGCCTGGAACCGCAGCTGCTTTCGGGCGATGAGGAAGCGCTGCAATCGGCCGCGGGGGTGATTTCGGCCTTTCCGGGGGCCGATGGCATCGTCGGCGATCTGGGTGGCGGCAGTCTGGAACTGATCGACGTGCGGAGCGGCGTGGCGCAGCAGCGGACTTCGCTGCCGCTGGGCGTGCTGCGGCTGGCGGAACTGCGCGCCAAGGGGGACAAGGCCCTGCGCAAGATGGTGATGGGCATGCTGCGCGACGGAGACTGGCTGGAGGCTGGCGCGGGGCGCCCGTTCTATCTCGTCGGCGGATCGTGGCGCGCGCTTGGTCACCTCGACATGTACCTGACGCAAAGCGCATTGCCCGGCGTCCATGGCTATGCCTTCAGGCGGTCGCGGATCAAGGACCTGCGCCTGGCGATCCGCGAAACCGGGCCGCGCCTGCCACGACTGGTTCCCGGCCTGTCAAATTCGCGCATGGCGGGGCTGGACGATGCCGCCTGCCTGCTGGCCGATGTAGGCGCAGGGCTCGGTTGCGACCGGCTGGTGGTGTCCACATTCGGCCTGCGCGAAGGGCTGATCTTTTCCGAGCTCGATCCATCGGCACAGCAGGAGGATCCGCTGCTCGCGGCTGTTGCCGACTATGCCCGCAGGCGCGGCAATGTGACCTGGGACGGGGACCGGGTGGCAGACTGGATCGAGCCGATCTTTCCCGGTGGTGACAGCGCGCTGCGCCGCATTCGCCGCGCGGCCTGCCATCTGGCCGGGGTGGACCTGCACCCGCAGAGCGAAACGCGGGCGCGCCACGGCATGGAACTGGCCTGGCTGGGCGGGTGGATCGCACTGGACGGCGCCGAACGCGCCATGCTGGCACAGGCGATGTGGACGGCCTGGTCAGGGAAGGGCATCTGCCCGGCGCTTGATGGGCAATTGGCCGACGGCGATTTTGCCCATGCGATGCGCTGGGGCGAGGCGATCCGACTGGCCGAACGGCTGACCGGCGGGCGCTCGGCGACGCTCGATCACGCCAGCGTGACGCTCTGCGACGATGGAGAGGATGGCCGTTTCCTGCGTCTCGCGATTGATCGCGAATGGATCGACCTGGGTGGTGAGATCATCACCAAACAAATTACGGCGCTCGCCACCGCAATGGGAGCGAGCGCCGCAATTGTTCAACGCTGAAGATCAGGCGCTGTAGTACATGTCGAATTCAACAGCCGACGGCGTGGTTTCCCAACGCAGCACTTCCGGCCACTTCAGTTCGATGTAGCTTTCGATCTGGTCCTTGGTGAACACGCC
>JBJTLW010000115.1:0-7826 GCA_046063225.1 Novosphingobium sp.
AGCGGATCAGTTCCTGATGCCGTTCCTTGCGGGTCAGCGCATGGTAGACCTGCGGGATGATCTTGCCTTCGGGATCATAGCTGTCGGCATTCACCGCGCTGACCGTGCCGATGCCCCCGGCAGCAGCCCATGCGCCCGAACTGGCATGGTTGGTCGCCGCCACGCCCTTGCCGCCTTCCACCAACGGCCAGACTTCGCGACCGCCGTAGATTATCGGCTTCAAACCCTTGAAACTCATTATCTTCCCTCTGTCAGCGCTGAACGGCAGTACCGTCAGCGCCCAACTTGCATGGCTTGATCGCGCCGGGTTCGGGCCGCGTGCCCGTTGCCTCGAACTGCGCGTAGTATCCAGTCAGTTCCGGCTTACGAACAAATTGCGCCAAACGAAAGCCCACGGCCCCCATTTCACAGAACAAAAGTGCGGGCGGAATGCCGTGCTTGTCCGTCGGACGATCGACATCAACGACGATGACCTGCCCCCCCGGCTTGAGACCGGGACGCATCCGCCACAGGAAGCCATAGGGATCAGCCACTTCGTGATACATGTGCACGAGGAAGACACGATCAAACGACTTTTCCGGCAGTCTGGGGTCTTCGGGCAGGCCCGTCTTGATCGATACGTTGTCCAGCCTTTCGCGCTCCACGCGCTGGCCCAGACGCTGGATGGCACCCTGATCGATATCGACGGCAAGCACCCTGCCCTTCGCCCCGACCCGTTCGGCCAGACGCACGGTATAATAGCCTTCGCCCGCGCCGATATCGGCAACGGTGGTGCCTTCGGCAATGCGGGCAAGGTCCATCACCGCCTTCGCCTCGCCCAGCTTGTCGCGCTGGACTTCGGTGGAGAACTGGGTGGACCCCGTGGCGGAAACCGGCCGGTCGGGCTTGGGAAATTTGGGCGCTTCGGCAGACTGCGGCGTGCAGGCCGAAAGCGCGATGAACGTCAGCAAAGAGGCGCAGGGCAGCCTCAATCGACGTCCTCCACCTCTACCTTTTCACCGGTGACCCGCTGCGAAAGCGCGGCAGCCATGAAGGGATCGAGCGCACCGTCCAGAACGTCATCGGGCGTCGGCGAAGTCACACCGGTGCGCAGATCCTTCACCATCTGGTACGGCTGGAGGACATAGGACCGGATCTGGTGACCCCAGCCGATATCGGTTTTCGACGCGTGTTCCGCACTGGCGGCCTCTTCACGCTTGCGCATTTCCTCTTCGTAGAGGCGCGCCTTCAGCATGCCCATACAGATTTCGCGGTTCTTGTGCTGGCTGCGATCGACCTGGCTGGCGACGATGATGCCGCTGGGCACGTGAGTCATGCGCACGGCCGAGTCGGTCGTGTTGACGTGCTGTCCGCCGGCGCCCGACGCGCGATAGGTATCGATCTTGAGATCGGCCGGATTGATCTCGATATTGAAGCTGTCGTCGATCACCGGATAGACCCAGACCGAGCTGAAGCTCGTGTGGCGCCGTGCCGAGGAATCGTAGGGGCTGATGCGGACAAGGCGGTGCACACCGCTTTCCGTCTTGGCATAGCCATAGGCGTTTTCGCCTTTCACCAGAATGGTGGCAGACTTGATGCCGGCCTGTTCGCCCGACTGGTATTCGATGACGTCGGTCTTGAACCCGCGCTTGTCGGCCCAGCGGCTGTACATGCGCAGCAGCATTTCGGCCCAGTCCTGGCTTTCCGTGCCGCCAGCCCCGGCGTGAATTTCGATATAGGTATCGTTGCCGTCCGCCTCGCCGGCGAGCAGTGCCTGCACCTTGTCGGCATCGGCCTTGTCAGCGAGCGCGGCCAGAGCGGCGACGCCTTCATCGATGGTCGCTTCATCGCCTTCCATCTCGCCAAGTTCGACGTACTCGATGGCGTCCGTCATTTCCTTGGAAATGGAATTGACCGTCCCGATCGCCGCTTCCAACCGGCGACGTTCCTTCATCACCGCTTCGGCGTCCTTGGGATTGTCCCAAAGCTTGGGGTCTTCAACGCGAGCGTTGAGTTCATCAAGGCGGCGCAATGCGCGCTCCCAATCGAGGAACTTGCGCACGAGCGCCAGTGCGGCCTCGATCCGGTCAATATGGGCCTGCCCTTCGGCACGCATGGGAATGTCTCTCCAGTTACAGGAGAGAGCCGGTTAGCCGGATTGGCTGCAAAGTAAAGGGGCCGAACGGATCGCCGCGCCTCAGGCCGCGACTTTCCCCTTGCCGTCGGCCCGGTGCCGGCGGCGACGGCGCCAGACGAGCGCGGCGCTGGCCATGCCGAACATGCCCAGCATGCCCGGTTCCGGCACTTGCACGACGCTGCCAGTGAAGCTGGGCAGGTTCCACGATCCGGAGAACAGCAGGCTGAACACCCCGGTCCCAGTCCCGCTCGCGGGATCGGTGGACATGATCCGGATGTTGCCGGTAGAGATGGTGCCATCGGGATTCTGGGTGAGGCGGAAGGTGATCGGATCGCTGACGCCGCCGGGGCCGCTCGTGCGGCAGGTCGTGTCGGTGTTGCAGACCTGATAGGCCTGGTTCACCGCGTCGTAGAGCAGCCCCATGACGCCGCCATAAGCACCCGAATTGAAATCGCCGTTGCCATCGATGAAATAGCTGTCCCGGTTGGAATCATAGACGAGCGTCATGCGTGTGTTGGTCGGCTGGCCGAAATTCATCACCGGATTAATCGGCCCCGATGCGTCGGCCACGGTGGAATTTCCGATACCGCCCGGCGAGGTGCCGCCGTTGTAATAGGGCGAGCTGACGCTGACACGATAGATGCCGTCGGCGGCAACCTGCCCCTGATAGGCCGGCGATTCGTAGAACGCCTTGGTTGGCACGGTGGCCTTGAAGCTGATCGTGACCGCGTCGCCCGCCTTGTACGGATAGTCCGGAAGCGCGCCGGTATAGGTGGACATCGTGCCGTTAGGCTGGCGGATGAGGATCGTGTCCGAAGCCGTGCTGGAAACCACGCCGGTGAAGGTCAGATCGATGGTGCGCGAAATCGGCGCCGTCTGTGCCTGGGCGGCTACCGGCAAGGTCATTACCGCAATGGCAAGCCCCGCCAGATGAACTGAAATCTTCATGCGTCCCTCCGATCAACGATCAAGTCGTTGAAGGAAAGCATGTTTTCACAATTTTGGAAGCGGACTGTCGTAGGCGTCCCGAAATGGATCAGGCTTACTTGCCTGCCTTCAGCCTTTTGACAGCGTCCAGCGTCAAACGCACATGATCGCGCCAGTCCATGTTGGAATGGACGAACAGGACCTTGCCGTTCTTGCCAATGACGTAGGACGTGCGGCTGGTCAGCCCGCTTGGCATATTGGCGGGCATGCCCGGACGCGGCTTCAGGGCGACATCGTATCCGGCGACAACCTGCGGGCTGGCGGAGGCAACCGTGAACTGATCGCGGCAGGCTTCCTTGGAGAACTTCTGCAAGGTGGCGATATCATCGTTCGACATGCCGATGACTTTTGCGCCGGCCTTGGCAAATTCAGGCGTCGCCTCGGCAAAGGCATGAGCTTCAAGGGTGCAACCCTGAGTGAACGCCTTGGGATAGAAATAGAGGACCACCGGCCCCTTTTTCAGCGCCTTTGACAGCGTGAAGCTGATCTCCTTGCCCGCCAGCGCGCCCTTCGCGGTGAAATCGGGAGCCTTGGCCCCCACGGCGAGTTCCGCCTGAGCCGAGGTGGACAGGGCCAGGGCCGCAAAGGCGGCAACGGTGGCAAGGCGGCGCGAGATATGGACGGACATGGGCAGACTTATGCCCCTGTCGTTGCGATCAGTCTACCGATACCTGTTCTTCGACCATCTGTTCGGCAGGCGCATCGGGTGTTGCCGCTTCTGCCTTGGGCGCCGATGCCTGCCGGACGCGCCGCACGGCCGAGACAAGCGCATCGCGCTGTTCCTTCAGCTTGTCCTCACGGCTGGCTTCGCGCAGTTCCGCCTCAGCTTTGAAGGCTTCCCAAATGACCTGCGCCTTACCGTCGTTGCTGGCGTTGCCGCCGAACACCTGCTTGCCGCTGACCCGGTCAACCTTGACCATGTAGACGTCCTTGGGCGCGACGAAGGGCAGCTTCGACCAGCGCGGCTTGGTTGCCTGCACCACTTGCTTGAAGATCGGTGCAGCCATGGTGCCGCCCTGGGCATAGCCGCCCATGGAGCGCGGCTGATCGTAGCCGAGATAGACGCCGCCGATGATTTCCTGGTTGCCGCCAACGAACCAGACGTTGGTCGGCCCGGTGCTGGTGCCGGTCTTGCCGAAAAGCGGAACGCCCAGGTCGCTAAGCGTGACAGCCGTCCCGCGCGAGACGACGCCTTCAAGCATGTGAACCACCTGATAGGCTGTGCGCGGGTCCATCACCTCGCGTCCGCGTGGGGCGAAACGCGGCATCGCCTTGCCATCCCACTCGGCCATGTTGCAGCCTTCGCAGCGGCGTTCGTCCGCGCGCCAAATGACCTTGCCGTTGCGATCCTGCACGAAGTCGATCAGCGACTGGTTGAACTGCACGCCATTGTTGGCCAGCGCCGCATAGGCATTCACCATCTGCGCCACGGTCGTATCGCCGGCCCCCAGCGCGAAGGCGAGATAGGGTTCGTACTTGCCGATGCCGACGCGCTCGATTGTCTTGGCCACCCGGTCCATGCCCGTATCGTTGGCGATGTGAACGGTCATCAGGTTGCGCGACTGTTCAAGCCCCCAGCGCATGGTGTGAACGCCCGAACCGCCGGCGCCGCCGAAGTTCTTGAAGCACTTCTTGCCGTATTTCGCCCCCTGATAGACGCAGAACGACTGGTCCGGCACCATGGTCGCAGGGGTCATGCCGAAATCGAGGCCGGTGCCGTAGACGAAGGGCTTGATCGTTGAGCCAGGCTGGCGGAGCGCCTGGGTGGCGCGGTTGAAATCGCCCAGGCCGGAATCGAAGCCACCCTGCATGGCCAAAACGCGTCCGGTGCCGGGGTCCTGGAACAGCATGCCGCCCGAGACTTCGGGAATGGCGCGCACCGCCCAGGCATTGCCGGCCGGCGCGGCAGCCGTGACATCACCCGCCTTGATCGTGGTCGGGAAGCCAACCAGCGGTGCGGTCGATCCATCGGTGAAGCCGATCGTCGCACGCGGGCCGTCCCGTGAAATGACAACGCCTACGCGCCAGTCCTGATAATGTATGGTGTGGTTCGCGGCAACGAGCGGCCCAAGCCATTTGTCTTGCGTGATATCGAGGTGATCGATCGGTCCTACCCAGCCCCGTCCGCCGTGATAGCGAAGCATTGCGGCACGAAGCGCGTCCTGCGCGGCCTTCTGCAATTGCGGATCGAGCGAGGTGCGCACCCACAGGCCGCCGGCGTATACGCTGTTCGGCCCCTTGTCGGCATTTTCGCCGTATTTCTCAACCAGGCGACGGCGGACTTCCTCGACGAAATAGCCGGTCGACGGATCGTAGCTTTCAACCCGGCGCTGGATGATGCCAAGCGGCTGCGCCTTGGCGGCATCGGCCTGCTCACGCGTCGCCCAGCCATTGCTGACCATCTGTTCGAGCACCCAGTTGCGGCGTTCGATGGCCATGCCGGCGAATTTCGCCCGACCATAGCGTTCCGGCGCCTTGGGCAGAATCGCGAGGAAGGCGGCTTCGTTCAGGGAAAGCTGGTCAACATCCTTGCCGAAATAGGCAAGACTGGCCGCTTCCACACCGAAGCTCTGCCGGCCAAGCGGAATTTCGTTGAGGTAGAGTTCGAGAATTTGCTGCTTGTTCAGCACGGATTCGATGCGACGCGCGACGATCATTTCCTTGAACTTGCGCGTGATCGAATATTCATCGCCAATCAGGATGTTCTTGGCCACCTGCTGTGTGATCGTCGACCCACCGCGGGCGCGCTCACCCGAGCCGAACTTCACCACATAGTCGAACACCGCGCCGACAAGCCCGGTATAGTCGACACCGCCGTGGCTCCAGAACGTCTTGTCCTCAGCCGCAAGGAAGGCGTTCATCACCGGCTTCGGAAAATCGACGAAGCGCAGCTGGACGCGCCGTTCGCGCGCGTAAGAATTGACGATTTCGCCGTTCACCCCGCGCACCATGGTGGGCAGCGGTGGCTGATAGGTCAGCAGGCTTTCCGCTGATGGCAGCGAGCGGATGATGGTCAGCCAGACAATCGCGTAAAGTGCGAGAAACGCGCCCAGGACATAGCCGCCAATGCGAAAACGGCGGCTGGTCTGCCAGCGGGAACGGAACCATTCCGCAGCGCCGCTTGCCTCTCGCCGGATGCGCAAGCGGGTTGATTCTGGGGCAGTTTCATCGGCCATGCCGTCCCCCTAGCACGCGGGTTCGCTTCCTTGCCAGCCTGTTTGATCAACCAGGCTGGTGGCGCGCGAAATAGACGCGGATGGCGCTGCCGACCGAAGCGGCAAAGGCAGAGCGCCCCTCTCTCGACCACAACCAGGCGGCATCTTCCGGCGAGGTGATATAGCCCGCCTCAAACAGGACCGAAGGCAGATCGGGTGATTTCAGCACGATGAAGGCGGCAGACTGGATCGCGCTGTCCTTGAAATGCAGAGAGCCGCGCCCTTCGCGCAGGATCAGTGCGGCGAAATCCTCTGACTGGGCCGTGGTTTCCCGCTGCGCCAAGTCGACCAGGATCGAGCTGACCTCATCACTCTTGTCCGAAAGCCGCACGCCGTTGATCACGTTGGCGCGGTTTTCCTTTTCCGCCAGCAGGGCCGCTGTCTGGTTCGATCCCTTTTCCGAAAGGACATAGACCGTGCCGCCACGCGCATCGGGCGTGGGCGCGGCATCGGCGTGGATCGAGATGAACAGATCGGCCTTCAGCCGTCTGGCGATGCCGGCTCGCTCTTCCAGCACAAGGAAGCGATCATCGTCGCGCGTCAGGGCAACGCGCACGCCGCCATCGGCAATCAGCTTGTCGCGCAAGGCCTTTGCGAGTTCGAGCGTGACGTCCTTTTCCTGCACGGCGGCAAGCCCGGCGCCCGGGTCGAACCCACCATGCCCGGCATCGATCACCACCAGCGGGCGGCTCGAATCCAGCGGGCCTTCCACCTTCGGCAACCCCACCTCGCCCGATGGCGGCGGCAATTCCAGTCTTATAACGTAGTCCCGCCCGCGCCCGATCAGCCCGAACGTCCGGTCGACCCACACAAGGCCGCCCAGCACGGCCAAGGGTACGAAGCCAAGAAGCAGGATTTGCGAGGCACGACGCATGGTGCATTCCGTTAAGCGCTTGTTAGCCTTGCGGCAATCACTGGCCGCTATTCATCCTCAATCCTTGCGAGGATGAACGAGCGGTGCTAGCACGCAGCCGCCGGAGCATGATGTCTCCGCCAAGCCGGACCGCAAGAGTTCCGGATTCGAACAGGTTGATGCCGTAATGATAAGCCTTTCACCGTCCTGCAATGCCATGCGCCCAACGGCGCGCGGCGTCATGGCGGTGCTGGAATCGCATAGCGATGCGCGCCACGATTCGCCGCGCCTTTTCCTTGCAGCAGTCGCAACACGGCCATCTGGCCCAACCGCGCAAGCCTCACGGCGGCGCGGCAACACCCACATCGCCAGACCCGAAACGGCAGGTTCTTCCCGCCGCATGGGCGCTGGCGTGTTTGCATATGGACGCGCCGCCCTTCTCCCGATGGAAGTGCGGCGGCGCGCATGGAGAAATTACAATGTCAATGCGCATGCTGATCGATGCGCGCCACCGGGAAGAGACCCGGGTGGCGGTGCTCAAGGGGAACAGGATTGAGGAGTTCGACTTTGAATCTGCTGAACACAAGCAGATCAAGGGCAATATCTACCTCGCCAAGGTTACACGCGTAGAGCCTTCGCTGCAGGCCGCTTTCGT
>JBJTLW010000011.1:0-26877 GCA_046063225.1 Novosphingobium sp.
TGCGGGGTAAGCCCCACGTGGGCCATGACCGGGATGCCGCGCGAAGAAAGGAAGGCAATGGTTTCTGCCATGGCAACGCCGCCTTCAAGCTTCACGGCGGCGCAGCCGGTTTCAGCCATGATCCGGCTGGCCGAAGCGAAAGCCTGTTGGGGCGAGGCTTCGTAACTTCCAAAAGGCATATCGACCACGACAACGCTGTGGTAGCTGCCGCGCACCACCGCCGCCCCATGCGCGCACATCATGTCCAGCGTAACCTGGAGCGAGCTTGGCAGGCCATAGATCACCTGGCCAAGGCTGTCTCCGACCAGCAGCATATCGCAATGGGCATCGAGCAGCTGGGCCTGCCTGGCGGTATAGGCGGTGAGCATGACCAGCGGTTCGAGGGTCTTGCCTTCGAACTTGCGCCGCTTGATCGCCGGCACGGTCAGGCGCTTCATCGGCGCCGGCGTGGGGTTGGCGCGGCTCGTGGCGGTGTCGAGTTGGAAGGTGCTGGACATGGCGCGCCTTCTAGCGAGGGAAACAAGGCTGGGGAAGGGCGCGAGTTAGTGCTTGCCAATGAAACCAGTCTCGCTAGCTTCCGGGCGCATAAATCAATCCGATCGGGGGAACCGCATGTTCGGTCGTGTCAAACCGCTGGACGCCATTCTGGCGACAGCTGAAAAGAAATCTCTGCACCGCTCGCTTGGTGCATTCCAGCTGACCATGCTGGGCGTGGGTGCCATCATCGGCACCGGTATTTTCGTTCTTACCGCCGAAGCCGCGCAAAAGGCGGGGCCGGGCATGATGATCAGCTTCATCATCGCCGGTGTCGTCTGCGCCGTGGCGGCGCTGTGCTACGCCGAAATGGCGTCGATGGTTCCGGTGTCCGGTTCCGCCTATACCTACAGCTACGCCGTGATGGGCGAACTGCTGGCCTGGATGGTCGGCTGGGCGCTGGTGCTGGAATACGCTGTGGCCGCGGGGGCCGTTTCCGTCGGTTGGTCAGGCTATTTCGTCGGCTTGCTGCGAGAATATCTCGGGATTGGGCTGCCGCAGGAAATCGTCAATGCGAACGCGCTGATTGCCCAGATCAAGATCGCCTTCGGCGCGACGCCGACGCCGGAACTGACCACGGCGATGGAAGTGGGCGGTTATATCAACCTCCCGGCCTTCGTCATCGCCCTGCTGGTCACCTGGCTGCTGGTGATCGGGACGAAGGAAAGCGCCTTCGTCAACGCGGTGCTGGTGGTGGTGAAGATCACCGCGCTCACCGCCTTTGTCGTGCTGGCGGTGCCGGTGATGAATTCGGCCAATTTCGAGCCCTTCGCGCCGCTGGGATTCGGTGGAATTTCGGCGGCTGCGGCCTCGATCTTCTTCGCCTATGTCGGGTTTGACGCGGTTTCGACCGCAGCGGAAGAAACCAAAAATCCGCAGCGCAACATGCCGATCGGCCTGATCGGCAGCCTTGCCATCTGCACCGTGTTCTACCTTCTGGTAGCCTCGGGCGTGATCGGCACGGTCGGTGCGCAGCCGGTTCTGGACAGCGCCGGCAATGGCATTGCCCCTGGCAACGCCACGGCCATGGCCGCAGCCTGTGCCGATATCGGCAACCAGGCCGTCGTCTGTTCGAAGGAAGCTCTGGCCTGGACGCTGCGCCAGATCGGCTGGCAGCAGATCGGCAACCTCGTTGGCCTCGCCGCCGGCCTGGCCCTGCCTTCGGTCGTCCTGATGATGATGTTCGGCCAGACCCGCATCTTCTTCGTGATGAGCCGTGATGGCCTGCTTCCGGAAAAGCTTTCGGCCATCCACCCGAAGTACAAGACCCCGCACGTGGTGACGATCATCACCGGCATCTTCGTTGCCCTGTTCGCCGCGCTGTTCCCGGTGGGGGCGCTGGCGGACATCTCGAACTCGGGCACGCTGTTTGCCTTTGCCATGGTGGCGATTGCCGTGATGGTGCTGCGCAAGACCGATCCGAACCGGGCTCGTCCCTTCCGCACGCCGGCGGTGATGATCACGGCACCGCTCGCCATCGTGGGCTGTCTCTATCTGTTCTTCAGCCTCGACTGGTATACGCTGCGCCTGTTCGTGGGCTGGGCTGTGCTCGGTCTGGTCATCTACTTCTTCTACAGCCGTCACCACAGCCACGTCGGCCGCGGTTCGGTGGAAGTGCATGAGGATGACGATGATATCCCGCCCAGCTCGGTTCCGCCGATGCCGGGTGTCTGATCGGTAGCGATCAGTGGATATAGGAAGGGCCGCTCCAACACGGAGCGGCCCTTCTTCTTTGGGTGATCCTAGGGATAGACTGAGGTATCAGGCGGCGTGACCCAGGCGGGTTTCGCGGTGATAACCCTGCGCGTCTTCGCGCACGTCCATGCCTAGCATCATCTTGATGGTGGCCTTGAGGCCAAGGTCGGAATCCCAGATCGATGCATCGCCAAGGTCCATGCGCAGCATCAGCAGGTCCGGATCGTCCTTGCCGCCCGGAAACCACGCCTGGACGAAGTTCGACCACTGCTTGTCCAGCCGTTCGCGACTGGTTTCTTCCACCAGCGTTCCGTGGAAGCGGCAGAACAGGTCGTGCGTCTTCGAGGCGTAGGTTGCCGTGGCCGGGCCGCCGGGAGCGAAGCGGCCGCTGCGCGAGGTGAAGAACCAGATATGGCCGTGGGCTTCCTTGTCGAGCTGCGCGGTCATCGGGGCGGCGCTGTCGGCATCGGCATCAAGCTGGAGCATCACCATTGGCGATTCCACCATGTTGAGCCAGAACTTTTCCTTGATCTCGTGATTGCTGTCGTGGTCGCTCATGTCCGGTCTCTCTCGGGTTATGTGTCGTGTGCTGTGAACAACCCGCGAGGCCGAATTCGGTTCCCTTGCCAAAGCGTGGCAATGAGAACATAAAAAGAACATATGCCGATTCGCAGCCCCCTTTCGTAACTATCCCATGACCGTTCAGCACAGCCTTTCACCCCCGCAATCCGCGCGATGGCACCCCGCGATTGCGGCGCCTGCCCAGCATGTGGAGATTTTCGCCGCGTCCGGTGAAGGGGCGGGCGCGGCCATGGCGCTGGCCTTTGCCCGCGATCACCTGCGCGCTGCCGCCGGCGATCCGGTGGCCGACGTTCCCGACGAGCGCGCCTGGCTCTGGGTGCAGGACAAGGCGGCCATGCGGCTTTCGGGGCGTCCCTATCGTCCGGGCCTGCCGGCCAGCCTGCGCCACCGTCTGGTCCATGTCAGCGCCGACAAGCCGGAGGATGCGCTTTTCGCTATCGAGGAAGGCCTGCGGTGCCGCGATCTGGCCTTTGTGATCGGGGAAATCGCCGGCAACCCGCGGGCGCTGGATTTTACCGCGTCGCGCCGGCTCAGTCTGGCGGTGGAACGCCACGGCGTGCCCCTGTGGCTGGTGCGGCTCGACGCGGCACGCGATCTCGGCTCGGCCCGGATGCGCTGGCAGGCGTGCTCCTCGCCATCGCCCTGGCCGCACCGCAACCCGCGCGCACCCGGCGCCGCCACCTGGCAGGCCGAACTGTTCCGCGCGCGCAATCACCCACCCGGAGAATGGACCCTGCGCGATGACGGTGGAACGCTCCACACCGATGCGCCGCATCATGGCGATCTGGTGCGCCAACCTGGCGATCGATCGCTGGCGCCACAGCCTTCCCGCGCCTGATTCGCGCAGCCAGGCAGATTCAGCAGAGAAAGGCGCAGGGGCCGGGGTTGGGCCAGACGCCTTGCCGCACGCGCTGATCACCGAAACCGCGCATGGCCCGCGCCTTGCCGCCGTCAACCGTGCGGCGCTGGAAAGCGGGGTGCGCCCTGCAACCTTGCTGGCCGATGCGCGGGCGGTCTGCCCGGCGCTTGGCACCAGTCCTGCCGATCCGGCGGGGGATCTCGCCTTTCTGGAACGGCTGGCGCTGTGGGCGCAGCGCTGGGGGCCGTGGTCTGCGGTCGATGCGCCTGATGGGCTGATTATCGATGTGACCGGCGTGGCGCATCTCTTTGGCGGAGAGCCGGCCTTGCTGGCCGATGCCGCGCGGCGGTTTTCGCGGCGCGGGCTAGCGGTGCGCCTTGCCATTGCTCCCACCGCCGGCGCGGCCTGGGCGCTGGCGCATTTCGGCCCGCCTTCGACCATTCTCTACCCGCAGGACAGCCTCGATGACCTGCCGGTTGCCGCGCTCAGGCTCGATCCGGCGGTGAACCTGCTGCTGCGCCGGCTTGGCCTGAAGCGCATCGGCGATCTGGGCGGCGTTGCGCGCACCGCGCTGGCCCGCCGGTTCCGCAACCGTCACAATCCCGCCGCCAACCCGCTGCTGCGGCTCGACCAGTTGCAGGGCCGGGTTCCCGAGCCGCTTCTGCCGGTAATCGCCCATGACATGCCGCTGGTCCAGCGCCGCCTGATGGAGCCGATCCGTCACCGCGATCTGCTCGACCGCGTGATCGCCGATCTGGCGCTGGACATGGCGCGTCTGCTCGAAGCGCGGGGGGAGGGAGCGCGCCGGCTAGAGGCCGGTTTGTGGCGCGTCGATGGCCAAGTGGTGGTGCGGCGCCTCGAACTGGCGGCAGCCAGCCGTGATGCGGGTCATATTGTACGTCTTTTTCAGGCTCGTCTCGATGATATCGATGCCGGTTTCGGGATCGAGATGGTGCGCCTGCGCGCCCCCTGGTGCGAACCGCTCGCCCTGTCGCAGCGCGATTTCGATGCCGCCAGCGAAGACCACGGCACCAGTCTTTCGGCCTGTATCGACCGGTTGACGGTACGACTGGGAGAAGGCGCGGTCCGCCGTCCCGTCGCGCACGCCAGCCATATGCCCGAACGCGCACAGCGCTGGCAGCCGCCGCTCGATCCCTTGCCGCCAAGCCAGGAGGAACTGGATTTTCACGCCCGTCCCTTGAAGATTCTCGACCGGCCTGAACCGATCGCCGTGCTTTACGCCACGCCTGACGGGCTTCCCCGCCGCTTCAGCTGGCGCGGGCAGCAGCACGTGATTTCGCGTGCGGAAGGGCCGGAACGCATTGCCCCGGAATGGTGGCGCGAACGGTCCAGCGCGCGGTTGCGGGACTATTACCGGATCGAGGACGATCACGGCCGGCGCTATTGGATCTACCGCTCGGGCTTGCTGGGGGATGGCCGGGGCGGGATGCCGCAATGGTTCCTGCAGGGGCTGTGCGGCTGAAAGTTCTGGCAATTGCCCTTGTTGGAACATATAAAGAACATATGTCGCAACCCAGCCTGATTGAACGCCTTGGAATTCTGGCCGATGCCGCGAAATACGATGCCTCCTGCGCATCGTCCGGCACGTCGAAACGCACCAGCAAGGGGGGCAAGGGCATCGGCTCGACCGAAGGCATGGGCATCTGCCACGCCTATGCGCCGGACGGCCGCTGCATCTCGCTGCTGAAGATCCTGCTGACCAACCACTGCGTGTTCGATTGCCATTACTGCATCAACCGCAAAAGCTCCAACGTGCGCCGCGCGCGGTTCACGCCGCAGGAAGTGGTCGATCTGACGCTGAGCTTCTATCGCCGCAACTATATCGAAGGGCTGTTCCTGTCATCGGGCATCGTCAAGAATTCCAGCCACACGATGGAGCAGTTGATCGAAGTTGCGAGAATCTTGCGCGAAGAGCATGATTTCCGAGGATATATCCACCTCAAGACGATCCCCGAAGCTGACCCCGAACTGGTGCGGCAGGCCGGGCTTTGGGCGGACCGGGTATCGATCAATGTCGAACTGCCAACCCGCGATGGCCTGACGAAACTGGCGCCAGACAAGGACGCCGGGGTGATCGAAGGCGCGATGGGCGATCTGAAGGAAGCCATCGTCGAGGCAAAGGATGCCCGCAAACGCTTTCGCTCTGCCCCGCGCTTTGCCCCGGCCGGACAATCGACCCAGATGATCGTCGGCGCCGATGGGGCGAGCGATGCCGATATCGTTGGCAAGGCCAGTTCGCTTTACGGCCAGTTCCGCCTGCGCCGCGTCTATTATTCCGCCTTCAGCCCGATTCCCGATGCCAGCAGCGTCCTGCCGTTGAAGCGCCCGCCGCTGATCCGCGAACACCGGCTCTATCAGTCCGACTGGCTGATGCGGTTCTACGGCTTCGCGCCGCAGGAAGTGCAAGCGGCGGCGGGGGCGGACGGCATGCTGCCGCTGGATATCGATCCCAAGCTCGCCTGGGCGCTGAAGTTCCGCGAAAGCTTCCCGGTGGATGTCAACCGCGCCCCGCGCGAAATGCTGCTGCGCGTGCCGGGTCTGGGAACCAAGGCGGTGGGGGCGATCCTTGCCAGCCGTCGCCACCGCACCTTGCGGCTGGATGACGTGGGCAAGCTCACCGTATCGGTGGCGAAACTGCGGCCCTTCATCATCACGGCAGACTGGCGCCCGGTGCTGCTGACCGACCGTGCCGACCTGCAAAGCTTGATTGCCCCGAAGCGATCAGAGCAGCTTGAATTGTTCGCCGCATGACGCCGTTCCGCGATGCCCGGATTGCCGATGCCTGCGCGGTTCCGCTGGCCGCGCCCGATGATTTCGATGGCTGGCGCGAGCAGGCCCGCCGCCTGCTGATGGCCGAAGTGCCGCCCGATCGGGTGGGCTGGACCGTGCCGGGCGAAGGCAATGGCGATCTGTTCGCCGAAAGCCCCGGCCATGCGCACCGCCTGCCGGTTCCGCGCGCCGATGCCCCGCAGCCCCGCGTTTCGCGGGACTTCCTCAGCCTGGCCAAGGCCGCCGCGCTGCACAGCGATCCGCACCGCTTCGCGCTGCTCTATCGCCTGCTGTGGCGATTGCAGGCGCGGCCCGGCCTGCTGGAAGACAAGGCCGATGCCGATGTGCGGCGCCTGCATGACCTGTCCCGCGCGGTGCGGCGGGATAGCCACAAGATGCACGCATTCGTGCGCTTTCGCGCTGTCGAGGACGATCAGGGGCACGAACATTACGTCGCCTGGTTCGAACCGTCGCATCACATCCTGCGCGCCAATGCGGCCTTTTTCGTCAACCGCTTCACCCAGATGCGGTGGTCGATCCTGACCCCGCAAGGCACGCTGCACTGGGACGGCCAGACCTTGCACGAAGGCCCGCCCGCGCGGCGCGAGGATGCCCCCGGCGGCGATCCGGCGGAGGCCTTGTGGCGGCAATACTACGCCTCGATCTTCAACCCGGCGCGGCTCAAGGTGGGCGCCATGGTGAAGGAAATGCCGCGCCGGTACTGGAAGAACCTGCCCGAAGCCGCATTGATCCCGGACCTTATTGCCGGCGCCCAGGCGCGTGAGGCAGCCATGGTTTCGGCCGGAGGCGATCCCTTTGCCGGGCTGGCGCCGCCGGTCGATCTGGCGACCCTTGCCGCAGGGATCCGCGATTGCCGTCGCTGCCCGATCGGCTGCAACGGCACCCGCGCCGTGCCGGGCGAGGGGCCGGACCGGGCGGCGCTGATGATCGTTGGCGAACAGCCGGGGGATTGCGAGGAGATGGAGGGCCGTCCCTTCGTCGGCCCCGCCGGCCAGCTTCTGGACGCGCATCTGGGCGCAGCGGGCCTGGATCGGTCGCTCGCGCGTGTGACCAATGCCGTGCGCCATTTCAAATTCGTGCCGCGCGGCAAGCGCCGTCTGCACCAAAATCCGGCGGCCAAGGAAATCGACATCTGCCGCTGGTGGCTTGATGCGGAGCGCCGTCTCGTTCGGCCGAAGCTGGTACTGGGATTGGGCGCCAGCGCCGGCCGTGCCCTGCTGGGCAAGACCGTTTCCATGCAGCAGGCGCGCGGCACGCCAATGCCGCTTGCCGATGGCAGCGAGCTGTGGCTGACGGTGCATCCATCCTATCTGCTGCGCCTTGATGGTGCCGCGCGGGCGAGTGAGGAGGCCCGCTTTTCCGCGGATCTCGCCGCCGTTCGCCAGCGCCTTGCGGACCTTGCGGAGTGATCCGTGCCAGAGGCTCCGCTTACCCCTGAACGCCGCCATGTCGAGGTGGATGGCCTGCCGCCGCCTGATCCCGCCGCGTTCGTCGAACTGGGGCTGGCCAGCTGCTTTTCCTTCCTGCGCGGGGCATCCGATGCTGTCGACCTTGCCCTGACGGCGCGGGCGCTGGGCTATGAGGCGCTGGGCATTGCCGATGCCAATTCGATGGCGGGCGTGGTGCGCCTGCATACCGAGGCGAAGGCGCTGGGCCTGAGGCCGGTAATCGGTTGCCGGATCGAGACGGTGGAGGGGCTGACCTTCCTTGCCTATCCGGTGGATCGGCAGGCCTATGGCCGCCTGTGCCGCCTGATATCTGCCGGCCGCATGGCGCGGCCCGATGGCGAATGGCAGGACAAGGGCGTGTGCGAGATTACTCTCGCCATGCTCGCCGCCCATGCGGAAGGCGTGCAGCTGGTGCTGGTGCCGCCAAGGAACCTGGCCACTGCGTTCACTGTGACCGGGCAGAGCAACGTCGTGCCTTTGCCCGGCGGCGCACTGCCTGCGAATGACAGCCCCTTTACCGGAACGCTGGAGGTGGTTCTGCCGCACCTCTGCGCGCAGCTTCCCACGCTGCGCCATATTGCCGTCAGCTACCTCCATGTCGGCGATGACATCCAGCGAATTGCCACGCTCGATGCATTGGCGCGGGCGCAAGGGATTTCCATCCTCGCAACCAACGACGTGCTCTATCACGCGCCGGAACGGCGCCCCTTGCACGACGTGATGACCGCGATCCACCACAAGACCACCGTTGCCAAGGCCGGCTACCTGCTGGAGGCGAATGGTGAGCGCCACCTGAAATCCCCGCAGGACATGTGCCGGCTGTTCGCGCGCTGGCCGCATGCCATCGAAGCGGCGCGCAAGGTGGCCGATGCCTGCGCCTTCAGCCTAGATGAACTGCGCTATGAATATCCGGAGGAAACCTGCCCCGATGGTCTTTCGCCGCAAGAGCATCTGGAACGCCTGACCTGGCAGGGGGCAGCGGGCCGCTATCCCGATGGTCTGCCTGACGATGTGCGCGCCACCCTGGCGCGGGAGCTGGAACTGATCGGCAAATTGCACCTTGCCCGCTATTTCCTGACCATCAAGGATATCGTCGATTTCGCGCGCAGCCAGGACCCGCCGATCCTGTGCCAGGGACGCGGATCGGCGGCCAATTCGGCGGTGTGCTATGTGCTGGAAATCACCGCCGTGGACCCGGCGCGCCACGCCCTGCTGTTCGATCGCTTCATTTCCGAGGACCGCAACGAGCCGCCCGACATCGACGTCGATTTCGAGCATGAACGGCGCGAGGAGGTGATCCAGTACATCTATGCCCGCTATGGCCGCCAGCGCGCCGGCCTGTGCGCCACGGTAATCCATTACCGCCCGCGCATGGCGATCCGCGAGGTGGGCAAGGCGATGGGGCTGTCCGAAGATGTCACCGGCGCGCTCGCCCGCACGGTCTGGGGCGGACACGGGCGTTCGATCAAGGAGGCGCATGTCGCCAGCGAAACCGGCGTCGATCTTGACGATCCGAACCTGCGCCGGGTGCTGGCGCTGACCGAACAGATGATCGGCATGCCGCGCCACCTTTCGCAGCATGTCGGCGGTTTCATCCTGACACAGGGGCCGCTGACCGAAACCGTGCCGATCGGCAACGGCGCCATGCCGGAGCGCAGCTTCATCGAATGGGACAAAGACGATATCGATGCGCTCGGCATCCTGAAGGTCGACGTGCTGGCGCTGGGCATGCTCACCTGCATCCGCAAGTGCCTCGACCTGCTGGGCGAACATCACGGCCAGAACCTGACGCTGGCCACCGTGCCAAAGGAGGATCCGGCGGTTTACGACATGCTGTGCAAGGGCGATTCGCTCGGCGTGTTCCAGGTGGAAAGCCGCGCGCAGATGAACATGCTGCCGCGCCTGCGCCCGCGCGAATTCTATGATCTGGTGATCGAGGTGGCCATTGTCCGCCCCGGGCCGATCCAGGGAGACATGGTGCACCCCTATTTGAAGCGGCGGCGCGGGGCGGAGAAAGTGGAAATTCCCGCGCCCGGCCCGGCGCATGGGCCGCCGGACGAGTTGACCAGTATCCTTGGCCGCACGCTGGGCGTGCCGATCTTCCAGGAACAGGCGATGAAGATCGCGCTTGATGCCGCGAAGTTTTCCGGCGCGGAGGCTAACCGCCTGCGCAAGGCCATGGCGACGTTCCGATCGCGCGGGATGGTCGATGAATTGCAGGACATGATGGTCGGCCGCATGATCGCGCGCGGCTATGATCCGGACTTTGCTGAGCGGTGCTTCAACCAGATCAAGGGCTTTGGCGAATATGGCTTCCCCGAAAGCCACGCGGCGAGCTTTGCCCTGCTGGTCTATATCTCGTCATGGCTGAAGTGCCATTTTCCCGCGGCCTTCGCCTGCGCGCTGCTCAATTCGCAGCCGATGGGTTTCTATGCTCCGGCGCAAATCGTGCGCGATGCGCGCGAACATGGCGTGGCGGTGCTGCCGGTCGATGTGAATTGCAGTGGGTGGGACAATGCGCTGGTTGGGCAGGGCGGAAAGGTGGCGCTGCGCCTTGGCCTGCGCCAGGTCGACGGATTTCCCGAAGCGGCAGCGGCCCGAATCGTCTCCGCGCGGGAGGATGGAGGCGCCTTTGCCGATGTCCGCCAGCTTCAGGAACGCGCCCGGCTTTCCCCCGCGCTGGTCGAACGGCTTGCCGCTGCGGACTGCTTCCATTCGCTGAACCTGCCGCGCCGCCAGGCCTTGTGGGATGCCCGCAGCCTGATCGCCGCCCCCGAACTGCCGCTGTTCGCCGCGATGCAGGCGCGCGATGAAGGCGCCGAAGCGCAGGCGACGCGGCTTCCCGCCATGCCGCTGAGCGAGGAAGTGGTGGCCGATTACCAGACCCAGCGCCTGTCCTTGAAGGCGCACCCCATGGCGTTCCTGCGCCCGCAATTGGCCGAACGTGGCTTTGTCCGGGCGGCAGATCTGCGCGCGCGCAAGTTCCGCTCGATGGTGCAGGTGGCGGGCGTGGTGCTGATCCGCCAGCGACCTGGGTCGGCCAAGGGGGTGTGCTTCATCAACATCGAGGATGAAAGCGGCGTTGCCAACCTCGTCATCTGGCCCGACGTCATGGAAAAGCAGCGCAAGGTGATCATGAGCGCCCGCCTGATGGAGGTGCGCGGACGGGTGGAATACGATGACGAGGTGATCCATGTCATCGTCAGCCAGTTGACCGACGCCACGTCCAGCCTCCACGCCTTGTCGGACGACATGCTGAACAGCCCCATTGCCCGCGCCGATCATGTCAGCCGGCCGCTGCCATCGCGTTTCCAGCCCGAAGTGTGGCAGCCGCCTGGACCAGGAAATCGGGACTGTGGCTGGACGCACGGCCACCCGCGCGATACCCGGATCATTCCGCGATCACGGGATTTTCATTGAAAAAGTGGCGGGGACAGCTGCCACCCGCGAAAGCGGCAGGCACGGCAAAAGCCCGCCGCCGCAATCGACCATCCCCGCCACCGCGACCCGAAGTCTGTCCCGGCCTGAGGCAATAAGGCCAGAGCAGACTTCACGGGGCACTTGCCGTTACGTAACGCTTGCTTGAAGAACGGATTACGCCAACAAGACGACAAATCGCGACAGAGGTGTAAACTCTTCTTAACTGTGGGGGATGGCCAGTGCC
Organism: Novosphingobium sp.; assembly: GCA_046063225.1. Lineage (GTDB taxonomy): Bacteria > Pseudomonadota > Alphaproteobacteria > Sphingomonadales > Sphingomonadaceae > Novosphingobium. Next base: position 11,594 of record JBJTLW010000011.1, read on the forward strand.
CAACATGCCGTTGCAGCATTTCCGCCGCACGCTCATGCATCTGGCGTCCACGCCGGAAGCGATCGAGCTGGTGCTTGAAGGCACCGGCATCCAGGCAGAAACCATCGGATCACCCGATTTTGAACTGAACGACCAGGCGCTGTGGCGTGCCTGCGCCAATGTGCGGCGCATGCTGGGAGAAGGCTGGTACTTTCGCGTCCCCGTGCTGTGGAGCCTTGACGTCCACAGCCATCTTGAAGGGGCCATGCGCCTCGCCCCCACGCTCGGTCAGGCGCTTGATACCCTTGAGCGCGTCGGCACAGTCCGATGGCCCGTCGCCCGCTGGCAGATCGTCACCGAAAACAACCAGGTGCATCTGACCTGCCACCGATTGACGGCCGTTCCCCAACCCGAATGGCAGATGATGGGCCTTATCTTCGCGATGAATGTTCGCACAATTCTGGAGGCCGCGCACCCCCACGTCGTACCGCATATCCGCTATGGGCTGGAAGGCTCCTGCCCGGTGCCGGCCGCCGAAGCCGAACAGGTGGTCGGCAGCGCGATCGCCTGGAATGCGGAGCATCACGCGCTCACCTTTCCGGCCGAATTCATGTGGTCGCGCTCTGTTCTTGGCGAACCGCGTGCCTATGCGGCTTTGGTCGGCGCGCTCGAAAAGCTGTATCAGGTGGAAACCCCAAGCTGGACCGGGCAGGTCAAGAACCTGCTCGACGATCGCCGCGGAGCGCGGCTAGGCTGCGATGAAGTCGCCCGCACGCTCGGCATCTCACGCCGCACGCTCGAACGCCACCTGTCGAACGAGGGCAGCTGTTTCAGCGAACTGCTCGATAGCGCGATGAAAGATCGCTGTGCCATGCTGATGCGCGACGGCCAGTTGAGCGTAGCCGCCATATCGGAGCGTATGGGCTACAGCGATGAATCGGCCCTGTCGCGGGCAACACGCCGCTGGCACGGCTGCACCGCCGCGGAATTGCGCCGGCGCTTGCGCGAGCAGGGCACGCCCCATTGATGCAGTTCGAAATCCTTGAAGTGACGCGCTTTCGGATGAACTGCTCAATCCTGTGGTGCGACCGCACCGGCAAGGCCGCTGTCATAGATCCCGGCGGCGATCTCAGCGAAATCCTGAACACCCTGGACCTGCTGGATCTGCAGCCCGAGCTTGCCCTGGTGACGCACGGCCACATCGATCACGCTGGCGGAGCGGCGGAGTTTGCGCGCATGACGGGAGCGCGGATCCTTGGGCCGCACATCGGCGATCGCCACCTCATTGCCGGAATGTCGGACTATGCGGCAAGCCGTGGATTGCGGGCGCAGACCTTCCAGCCCGAGCGCTGGCTTGAACACGGGGATCGCGTGCGCTTCGGCGATGAAGAGCTGTCCGTGTTGCATTGCCCCGGCCATTGCCACGGCCACCTGGCCTATTACCACGAAGGGCGGCGGCAGGCTTTTGTCGGTGACATCCTGTTTCGCGGATCGATCGGCGCCTGGGAACACGCGGACGGCAGCCTACCGACCTTGATGCACAGCATTCGGGAACGCCTGTTACCGCTAGGCGATGACGTCGCCTTCGTGCCCGGACACGGCGAAACGTCAACCTTTGGTCACGAGCGCCAGACCAATCCATTTGTTGGCGACGAGGCGTGGTCACGCTGGCTTTCGCGTACCGGCGCAATCCGCACTCAATAACGGCGCGCCAGGGAAATACCCTTAGACCTTCTCGAACACATCCTTGATCGCGCGCATGGCAATTGCCGGGGCATGGGCGAAATTGGTTTTGATCACCGGATGCGCGAAATCGGCAAGCGCGCGACCAGTCGTTTGCGTGTTCGCTTGCCGGCGCAGATTGTCACGACAGGCGGAACGCTGACGGCGCGGTTGTGCGATCTTTCCTATTTCGGGGCGCGACTTTCCTGTGAAAGCGATCTCGCGCCGGGCAGGGAAGTGATCGTCCGCTGGGGGCCTTACGAAGCCTTCGGCATAATCGTATGGGCCAATGGCCGAGGCATGGGCGTTCGCTTCTTCGAAACGCTGGAGCCTGCCGTCCTGATCGATACGCGCAATCGCGACGACGTGGAAATCGAGCGGACTGACAACGACAGCAACCGCGTTGCCGCGCGCAATTTCGTCCAGGGGTTGTTCAGAAGATAACCGCCTTGGTGACCCCTACGGGAATCGAACCCGTGTTTCAGCCGTGAAAGGGCCGCGTCCTGACCGCTAGACGAAGGGGCCGAAAGGCAGCTTCGATACAAGGCTTGGTGACCCCTACGGGAATCGAACCCGTGTTTCAGCCGTGAAAGGGCCGCGTCCTGACCGCTAGACGAAGGGGCCGCACCAGCTTGCGCCGAAGCGAGGCCGCGCAATTAGGGGCACTGGCGGCGGGGGTCAAGCCCTGTCAACGAAACTAATTTCAATCGGCCCAGGCGGCGTCCTCGATATGCAGTTCCGCTTGCGGTCGACTAGCCCAGTCATCGATCTTGGCGCGCCCTGCTAGCCACAGTTTGCGCCCCTGCGAACCATGAAGAATGGTCTGGCCCAATTCGCTTTCCGCGGCGCGAAACGCAATGGCCTTGAAGCTGGCTCCATCGGCCCCTGCGGCAATGACGCGAACATGGTTGGTGCCGACGATATCGGCCTTGACGACGCGGACGGGGCCGACGGCAATGCGCGGTGCCGGCCAGCCCATGCCAAAGGGCCCAGCCTGTTCCATCTCGGCGACAATTTGGGGCGTCAGACCGCGAGGCGAAAGGCTGAGGTCCAGTTGCAAGCTTTGGCCGGCAACCGATGCCAGCACGTCTTTCGCCAGATGGCTGTCGAGCCAATCGGCAAGCTCATCGATGCGGTTGCCCTGTACCGTAAGCCCGGCAGCCATGGCGTGGCCACCACCAGCCACGAGAATGCCTGCCTCCTTGGCTGCGATGATCGCCGCGCCAAGATCGACACCCGGAATGGAACGGCCGGACCCCTTGCCAGTGCCGTCCTCGTCCAATGCGACAACAAGAGTCGGCTTGCCGGTTTTTTCCTTGATCCGGCCAGACACGATACCAATCACACCGGGATGCCACCCGGCGCCTGACAGAACGAGCACGGAACGGTTGTGATGGCGCTCGATCTGCAATTCTGCTGCTTCCTGAACAGCGGCTTCGATCGCGCGTCGTTCTTCATTCAACGCTGACAATTGCGCAGCGATGTCGCGCGCCTCTGCGGGATCGTCGCTGGTCAGCAGTCGAACTCCCAATGTCGATTCGCCGACGCGGCCGCCAGCGTTGACGCGGGGGCCAAGCGCAAAGCCGAGATCGCTGCAGGTCGGCGCGCGCGATAGCCGGCTGGCATCGATCAGCGCCGACATGCCGATGTTCTCACGCCGTGCCATGACTTTTAGACCCTGCGCCACAAATGCCCGGTTCAGCCCCTTGATAGCCGCGACATCGGCAACGGTGCCGAGCGCTACCAGATCGAGCAGGGCGAAAAGATCCGGCTCGCGCTTGCCGGAAAACCACCCGCGTCCGCGCAGTTCACGCACTGTCGCGACCGCGAGCATGAACGCTACGCCGACCGCCGCCATGTGGCCATGGCTTGCCGCCTCGTCGCTCTCGTCGAGCCGGTTCGGGTTCACCAGAGCATAGGCTGCCGGAAGAACGGCGGCGCATTTGTGATGATCGACAACGACCACGTCGACGCCCGCGTCCTTTGCCATGGCAAGCGCTTCATATGCCATGGCGCCGCAATCGACCGTCACGATCAGCGTTGACCCGTCCTGTGCAATGCGAACCAGCGCTTCACCGGAAGGGCCGTATCCTTCAAGCAGGCGATCGGGAATGTAATAGCGCGCGGGAACGCCGAGTTGCCGCAACAAGCGGATCAACAGGGCCGCACTTGTCGCTCCATCAACGTCGTAGTCGCCGTAGATCGTGATCGTCTCGTTCGCCTCAACCGCATCGGCAAGCCGCCGGGCCGATTGGTCCATGTCCTGGAAGATCGACGGATCGGGCAAGAAGGCGCGCAGGCTGGGATTGCGGTGAAGTTCAAGATCATCATGGCTGACGCCGCGCGCTACCAGCAGTTGGGCGACAAGATCGTCGCTGCCGAATTCGCCAAGCGCCATGTTGCCCGCGCGCCAACGCCAGGATTTTCCCGAAAAGGACTGTTCGACTGCCGTTGCGGAAAATGCGCGCGATGCCATGCCGCAGGGCCTACTCAAACACTGGGACAGCGGGAAGGGGGCAGCGGCTCAACCTGTCGATATTTGACATTTTTCGGCAATAGGTTTCCACTACATGCGGGCCGTCAGACGGAGGGATCGAACCATGTTCGCGTCACGTAAGGCTGCAATTGCACTATCGACTGGCACAGTGATTGCCAGTTTGCTCGCGTCACCCATCTTTGCGCAAAACCGGACGGGAAGCGGCCCGGTTGCCCGCTATGACATGCGGGCTGGCACGGTTACCGGCGTTGGCGCCATGGGGCAGGGCATGGGTTCCGCCATGGGCATGATGATGGGCGGCGGTAACTCCGGCCCTCAGCACGAACTTTATCTCCGGCTCGGATCGTCGCAGCCCCCGGCAAAGGGCGGGCCAAAAGCGGATCACTTCATGCCGCCCGTGACGAAACTCGGCAAATCGGTTCCGCTCGTCACGCCGCAGTCCGAACAGGGGCCGCAGCGCGATGATATTCCGCAAATGGGTGACGAGAAGCCCAAAGGCCGTATCCTGATCTTCTGGGGTTGCGGCGAACACGCACCGAAGGGGCAGCCGGTGATCATCGATCTGGCCAAGATATCGGCCGGGCAGATGCCACCCGACATGTGGTCGCGCACCGTCGTCAAGGACTGGGGGCCGAGCCTTGCCAACAGCAAGACTTTCGGGCGCTGGCCGAACAACGATGCCATGGGCGGCAACAAGGCGATCAAGTCAGACGCCTCGCTGATCGGTGCGCACCGGATCGCCGGCAACTATTCGCCCGAAATCAGCTTCAACCTCGCCAAGGATTTCATGGCGCCCTTGACCGTGCGAACCAGCACCCTGCCTTCCGGGGCGAGCATGCTTCGCTGGAATGCCTTGCCGGAAGCAACGGGGTTCTACGTCTATTTGTTCGGCGGCAAGCAGGCACCGGGCGGCAACGGCATGGGCGACATGGTGATGTGGTCCAGCAGCGCTAGCCGTCAGTTTGGCGGCGGGTTCCAGGACTGGCTCTCGCCCTCGCAGGTCAGCCCGCTCGTCGCGAACAAGACCCTGCTGCCGGGTACGGCGACCAGTTGCATCGTGCCTGCCGAAGTGCGCGCGGCGACCGAATTCCGAATGGGCACGCTCAATGGCTTTGGTCCGGAGGAAAGCTTTGCCTACCCGCCAAAACCGGCCGACCCCAAAGCGGCATGGAATCTTGAGTGGACGGCTCGCATCCGTCACCGCTCGACGACAAGCTGGATGGACATGCCCGGTATGCCCGGCGGTTTCGGCGGAGGGGAAGGTCCTTCGCCGTCGCAACCGCGACCCGATTGCAAGCCCCCGCGCGGCCTGGGCGGGATCATGGGCGGCGTGCTGGGTGGCAAGACGGGTTGCTGATCGGTTACGGCGCGTCTAGCTGCCCTTGATGACCGTTGCGATCATCTGGCACAGCCGCACGGGCGCATCGCAGGCCATGGCCGGTGCGATTGCCGAGGGCGCTCGCGCGCTTGGTCGGCTCATCCCGGCCGAACGCGCTGAACCACAAATCCTCGCAGATGCTGAGGCGCTGATCTTCGTCTGCCCCGAAAATCTTGGCGCGATGAGCGGTGCGATGAAGGAGATGTTCGATCGGACTTATTATCCGCTGCTCGGGCGGATAGAGGGAAAGGCCTATGCCACCGCGATCGCCGCCGGTTCGGCCGGGCAGGGCGCCGAAATGCAAATTGACCGCATTGCAACAGGTTGGCGGTTGCGTCGCGTGGCGGAATCGCTGATCGTCAACCTTGCTGCCCAGACACCCGAATCGATCCTTGCAAGCAAAGTTGTTTCAGAACATGACCTTGCGCGCTGCCACGAGCTAGGCAAAGCTATCGCCGAGGGGATTAGCTTGGGCATCTTCTAGAGATATGCGCTTTCGGGGCATATCTGCGGATTGGGGGGTCGACGCGATTGGAAAATCAGTCAATTCTGTCGGCTGAGGCAGGGAGGGCAAAACTATTTGCCGCACAAGTGATCGACAGACGAAGCACCCATCCCCCGGCGCTCTGTCTGCACTTCGCTCCGGGGATGCGCCCGGGCGTTGATGCAATTCTGCGTCTGGCTGCCAGGCCGGCGGAAAATACCGCATTTTCCGTCAGCTACATGCCTGAGCCCGATGAAGGCTGGCTAGAACTGCTGGCAATGGGCCTGACTTTCGACTTGAGTGGACTGGTCCCGCTTGCCCCCGCCAGCGCTGCGCCGCCCGAGCACTATTTTGGCGTCGATCGCACGGCAATTGGCGATACGAAGGAAATCGTGCGCCTGTGCCCGGGGCCGCATCTGTCCGGTGCCAACCGCATGCTGCCCGTTCTTCGGGTGCTTGCCGGGCTGGGTGCCGAACTTGCGCGCTTGCCCGGGATTCTTGCCGTCAGCTGGGAATCTGCGAGCAGCCGGATGGCGCCAGCCTATTTCATGGGTGCAATTCGCGCCTGGCTTTCGGGTGGAGCGTTCCCGGCGCTTGGGTTGACCGGGTTGATCCGCCGTGATGATGGTGGATTGGAAACACGCGGATTCTCGCTGTTTTCCGGCTATGAATTGACCGTTGAACCTGTGTCCGGCGAAACGCCGCAGGAAGCTGCCAAGCTCGCCTCGCGGGTAATGCACCACATCGTGCAGTTCGGCGACAAGGGGCTCGACGGGATTGCGGACGCGCGCGGTCATCACGTCGTTTCCGATGCCGTGACCAGCGATGGATTGATGCGACTGTGGCGCCGGGGCTGACGGCGAGCGGAGACGAACAAAACCACAATACGCCTCCGCATGAAGAGATATTGCGCCCTGGCGCTTCCTGTGTGCTCCATTCAGGTCGCGGCACTGCCCGGCCGCCGATAAGCTTTCGTGCTGTCAATCGGCTCGGAAGCCCGGGTTTTGACAGCGGATTGCAGAAGCACCATCTGCTCCCGCTTGAACTGCTTGGCCGCAAATGCTTCGCCACGCTGTTCGACGCCATTGGGCAGGATACGGTCGGTTTCGATGATTTCCGGCGCAACGGACTGTTGCTGCCCAGTCAGGAGCGTACGGCAACGCTAATGGCGCTGCCGCTCCATCGCGGGCCGCATCGCCGCTATAACGCCATGGTGATCGAGCGGGTTGGCCAGATCGAAAAGGACTGGGCGCAGGCCCGTGCGACGGGGGCGTCCGATGCCAATTCGGTCGCTGTCTTTCGCCTTACGCTGCTTCAGAACGCGCTGCGCCGGCGCTTGCTGTCTCCGGACCCTTCGCCAGTCACGCTCAACCGCAAGGACCCGGCCGCCCAGTCCGTCAGCTTTTCGTACATCGATGCAATGGCCGATAGCCTGTGGGCCGAAAGCGCCTTCGATCAGCCGGCGAACGGCGCGGTATTGCCCGCCAGTGCCGCCACAGCCGAAGCGTATTCGCCGGCCATGCGATCCACGCGCTCGGAAACGGTTTCCACCGCAGAGACAGCGCCAATGCCCTGTCCGGCGCCCCAGATGTCTTTCCAGGCCTTGGCTGCCGAATTGCCACCCGAACCGAAGTTCATCTTGCTGGGGTCGCTTTCCGGCAAGGCATCGGGATCGAGCCCGGCAGCCGCAATCGATGGCTTCAAGTAGTTGCCGTGAACGCCAGTGAACAGGTTGGTGTAGACAATGTCCGAAGCCCGACCATCGACGATTGCCTGCTTGTAGGCATCGACGGCATTGGCTTCCCTGGTGGCGATCCAGGGGCTGCCAATGTAGGCGAAGTCGGCGCCCAGGGCTTGAGCGGCCAGAACCGATCGACCGCAGGCAATGGCGCCGGACAGGGCCACAAGGCCGGAAAACCAGCTGCGGATTTCCTGCATCAGGGCAAACGGGGAAAGCCGGCCCGCATGGCCGCCCGCGCCGGCAGCTACTGGAATCAAGCCATCCGCGCCCTTTTCGATCGCCTTGCGGGCAAAGGCATCATCGATGACATCGTGCAATACGATCCCGCCCCAGCCATGCACCGCGGCGTTCACCTCTTCGCGCGCGCCAAGCGATGTAATGACCAGCGGAACCGCCCACTTGGCGCAGGCTTCCAGATCCCCCTGAAGCCTGTCGTTCGTGCGGTGAACAATCTGGTTCACGCCGAACGGAGCGGCCGGACGATCGGGATTGTCGCGGTTGTGCGCGGCAAGTTCCTCGGTAATCTGGTGCAACCACTCATCAAGCTGGCTAGCCGGGCGAGCGTTGAGCGTTGGAAAGGTTCCGACGATTCCCGCCTTGCATTGAGCGATGACGAGCTCCGGCCCGGAAACGATGAACATGGGCGAACCGATGATCGGCAGCCGAAGGCGGTGAAAGGGTTGTGGCAAAGGCATGGGCCACTGCTAGCGTGCGGGCCCTTTCATTGTCGAGCCTCTCCCGTCAATCGCACCGGCGCTTTTGCACGGTTGCCCGAAAGTGCGGCGCAAAGCGCATTGCCTTGTCACACCCTTTGCCCGAAGGGTTTTGCACGTTTTCTGGGAGATATTCTGCGATGAGCGAGCCAATTCTCGATTGCTCTGATCTGGACAACTACATCGGCAAGCCGATGCAGCCGGCCCGCATGGTCGATCCGATCGCCAACAGCGACATTCGTCGGTGGGTGCAGGCCATGCACTATCCAAACCTGCTGCACTATGACCACATTTTTGCGGCGCAGAGCCGTCACGGCCAGCTGATCGCGCCGCAAAGCTTCCCGGTCGTGATGGACTGCGCCCACGGTTCGGCACCCTCGTGCATCGGCATGATCCCGAATTCGCATATGCTGTTCGGCGGTGACGAATGGTGGTTCTATGGCCCCGTGCTCACGGCGGGCCAGCGCGTATTCAACGAGCGCATTCCTTTCGACTATTCAATCAAGAACACGTCGTCGTTCGGTCCGACCTGCTTCCAGCGCGGTGACAATTTCTACTACAATCAGGACGGTGATCTGGTTGCCAAGCAGCGGTCGACGTCGATCCGTTATCTTCAGGCCGCCGGTGAAGCCAGCCAGTCGGGCAGCACCGAAGGTCACGACGATCCGGTATGGACCGACGAAGAGCTGGAGGCGCTGGAGGACCGCAAGTTCACCTGGATCCAGATGATGCATGATCTGGGTCACTCGCCCCGCTACTGGGACACGGTCAACGTTGGCGACGAACTGCCGGAACGCGTGTTTGGCCCACACAGCATTGTCAGCTTCACCACGGAATGGCGCTCGTACCTCTTCACCAGCTGGGGCACGACGCATCGCCGAACCGACCTTGATATCGAAGCGCTTGGCTTCGTTGGGCCAATGGCCGGCAAGGAACAGGATCCAACGCTGGAGCGCATCAATCCGGAACAGACTGACGGCGCCTATATCGGCCCGTCACGCGGCCATCTGTTCCCGCGTTGGGCACGCTACATCGGCATGCCGCGCGGCTATGGCTACGGTGCATCGATGGGCGCATGGCTTACCGACTACGCCTCGGGCTGGGCCAGCGAATGGGGCATGGTGCGCCATTCTGTCTGCAACTACCGCAGCCCGGCATTGACCGGCGACATCACGATCCAGACAGGCAAGGTCACCGGCAAATACGTCGATGAAGATGGCCGCCACATGGTTGCCATGGACATTCGCATGGCCAATCAGAACGGTTCTGTCCTGGCAACTGCCAAGACCGAAGTCGAACTCCCAGCTCGGCCGGAATAGGGCGCATGGCGGACTTCGACACGTCAGATATCGATCGCTACCTTGGCGTGCCGATGGATCAGTCGTTCCTGCGCGAGCCTATCGCGGGGAACGACATTCGCCGCTGGGTCCATGCCATGCACTATCCCAACTTGCTGCATTTCGATCCGAAATTTGCCGCAGAAAGTCGTTGGGGCAAGCTGGTCGCACCGCAGAGCTTCGCGATTGCCACCGATGACGGCCATGGCGCCGGGCCGGCCTGCGTCGGCAAGATTCCGGAGTCGCACCTGCTATTCGGTGGCGACGAATGGTGGTTCTATGGCCCGCGCATTCAGCCAGGCGATACCATCGAGAACAGGCGCATACCGTTTGATTACGTCGTGAAGGAAACCGGCTTCGGCCCGACCTGCTTCCAGCGCGGCGACAACAAATACATCAACCAGAACGGCGAACAGATCGCAAAGCAGCGCTCCACCTCTATCCGGTACAGCGCCAAGGCAGGCGGCGAAGGCGTGAACGAGGCGGACTTCGACGAGCCGGAATGGTCAGACGAGGACATGGACGGCTTCGACGCACGCCGCTTCACCTGGGTGAAGATGCTGCGCGATCTCGGCCACAAGGAACGCTGGTGGGATGATGTCGCAATCGGTGACAAGCTCCCTGAGCGCCTGTTCGGTCCGCATTCTGTCGCCAGCTTCACCACCGAATGGCGCGCCTACCTGGTGAACAACTGGGGAACCATGGACCTGCGCAAGAACGATCTGGAAGCGTTGGGCTTTACCCGGGAAATGGCGGGTTATGAAAACGATCCCGACATGCTTCTGGACAACACGTTCCTGATTGACGGCGCCTATTACGGACCGTCACGTGGGCATCTGTTTCCGCGCTATGCCCGCCGTATCGGTATGCCGCGCGGTTATGGCTATGGCGCGTCGATGGGCTCGTGGGTGACGGACTACCTTTCCGGCTGGGCTGGCGAGCATGGCATGGTGGTCCATTCCACCGCCAACTACCGCGCTCCCGCGCTGACCGGCGACGTTACCATCCAGACCGCCGAAGTGGTCGACAAGATGGTGGACGAGGAAGGCCGCCACCTGGTTCAGGTCAAGCACCTCATGGAAAACCAGAAGGGCGCCAAGATGTGCCTTGGCACCGCTGAAATCTGGCTTCCCAAGAAGGCGTCAGCTTAAGGCATTTGCGGCGCTCAGCACGGCGCGGACGCTGGCGGTTGCCACGTCCTCGTCGATGCCGACGCCCCAGATGACCTGACCGTCAGGCCCCGCGCATTCGACATAGGCCGCAGCGCGCGCGTCCGCGCCTGAACCCATCGCGTGTTCGGAATAGTCGCGCACCTCGATCTTGACCCCGAAGCTGTCTGCCAGCGTGGCGCAGACCGAGGAAATGAGGCCATTGCCCCGGCCGGAAACCGACTGTTCCCTGCCATCGACGCCGATCTTGCCGGCGAACAGGCGCGCGCCGTCCGGCGCCTTGCTTTCCTCGTAATCGACCAGCGCGAAATGCTGCGGTTCGTCAAGGCGATAGACCTTGCGGAACACTTCCCAGATGTCAGTCGCCTGCAATTCGCGTCCCAGCTCGTCGGCCAGATCCTGCACGTGTCGGCTGAAATGGGCCTGCATGCGCTTAGGCAGTTTCAGGCCCTGATCCTGCTCGATCACCCAGGCGAAACCGCCCTTGCCGGACTGCGAATTGACGCGGATCACGGCTTCGTAGCTGCGGCCAAGATCGGCGGGATCGATCGGCAGGTACGGCACTGACCAGAGCTCGTCGTTGCGCTTGTCCTGCGCGGCAAAACCCTTCTTGATCGCATCCTGATGGCTGCCGGAAAAGGCGGTGAAAACCAGTTCGCCGCCATAGGGGTGGCGTTCCGGCACCTTCAGCTGGTTGCAGTACTCCACCGTCTGGATCACTTCATCGATGTCCGAAAAGTCCAGTTCAGGATCGACCCCCTGCGTGTAGAGGTTGAGCGCGACCGTCACCAGACAGCAGTTGCCGGTGCGTTCGCCGTTGCCGAACAGACAACCCTCGACACGATCGGCGCCGGCCATCAGGCCAAGTTCGGCCGCCGCAACGCCGGTGCCCCGGTCGTTATGCGTATGGAGCGAGATAACGGCCGATTCCCGGTTCGGCAGATTGCGGCAGAAGTATTCGATCTGGTCGGCGTAGATATTGGGCGTCGCCGCTTCAACCGTCGCCGGCAGGTTGAGGATAATCGGCTTTTCCGGCGTCGGCTGCAGGATATTCATCACCGCTTCGCAGCATTCTATCGAGAAATCGACTTCGGCCGTGGAGAAGGTTTCCGGCGAATATTCGAAATGCCAGTCGGTCTGCGGAAAGCGCGCGGCGTTATCGCGCAGTTGCTTGGCGCCGTTTTCGGCAATGGCGCGAATGTCCGACTTTTCCATGCCGAACACGACCTGCCGCCACAGCGGCGACACGGCGTTGTAAACGTGGACGATAGCGGCATGAACGCCAGCAAGGCTTTCGAACGAGGTCTTGATCAGATCGTCCCGCGATTGCGTGAGGACCTGGACAAGAACGTCATCGGGGATGCGTCCGCTATCAACCAGGCCGCGGATGAAATCGTATTCCGTAGCGCCCGCAGCGGGGAAACCGACCTCAATTTCCTTCAGCCCGACCTTCAGCAGCAGATCGAAAAAGCGCGTCTTCTTTTCCGCGCCCATGGGATCGATCAGCGACTGGTTTCCGTCGCGCAGGTCGGTCGAAAGCCAGCGCGGCGCCGTGGTGATCGTGCGCGAAGGCCACTGCCGGTCCGGCAGGTTGATTTGCGGGAAGGGGCGGTACTTGCCCGATGGGTTCTTCAACATGGTCATGGCGTTACTCGGATAGCTTGTCTGCGATGCTGGTGGCGATCGATCCCTTGGGCGGTTGCCGCGCCGGAAGAGCCGACACGGCCGTTCACGCCCAAGGGCGGGTAAGTCGCAGCGCAAGTCCGAGAATTCGTGTCATGGGATTGGCCTATGGGGAAGCTGTCCGGCCTTGTAAAGGCCTCGATTGCGCCGCTTGCGCGATATGCAAGTTGATGAAGTGCATGCGCAGCGCATCCTTTCTCCTTGCCATAAGGGGCCGTGCAAATGCGCGAAAGCCGCGCTGCGGGCGCGGCTTCATGGGCTGGGTTCGGGCATGAACATGCGAGACTGGGCACGGGGTGCTTTCCAACAGGGGCGAGGGCCAGAGTAACCCTGACCCCCGCCTGTAGGACAGCGGCGAAATTACCCCTATCCTTGCGCCGTTTCCTTCTTCGGCCGGGCATGGACAACCTTGCCGTAGCCCTTGCCGTAATCGAGCGTGCCGAACATCCAGTCGTAGAGCAGGCTAATCGTGGCGAAGTTGCCGCCGGTAAAGTGCGCGTGATGGTTGTGGTGCATGACCGACATCGTGTTGAGATACTTGAACGGGAAGCGGTCTGCCTGCCACAGATCGTGGTTGTGCTGGTTGATTTCAGAAAAGGCGATCCAGGTGATGACCACGGTCGGGATCGAGAAGTCACCCAGCAGGAACGACAGGCCGAAGATCGTACCGACATAGAGGCCCAGTCCGCCAGCAACTTCGATCGGATGGATGAAGCTGGAATCCCCCCGGCACGGATTGTGCTGACGGTGGTGCACGGCGTGGACCCACATCAGCGGTCCCTTGAAGTAGCCGCTGTCGTGAAACAGGAAGCGGTGCACAAGGTAATAGAAGAAATCATAGACCAGCAGGATGATCACACAGTCGCGCAAAATGCGGGTGATCGGCTGGCTTGCGCTGGTGAGGGTGAAGGGCACGATGGCCGCGAAGATCACGACCCAGAAGATCATGCCCCATTTGCGGTTCCACGCCTGGTTTTCGGCATAGAGCGGCTTTTCCATCTTCTGGCGGAAGGTTGCCTTGTTGATCTTCGAGCTTTCGCGAAATGTCGGCACCAGCAGCACGCCAAGCGCGCGCATGGCCATGGTTATGCCTATGATGGCAACGGCGGTTATCAGCGAGAGCTGCCATTGATAGCCCTCCTGCAATTGCGCGATGAACTGCTCCATCCTTTTGGTCCTTTCAAATCCTGATCCGGGTTCAAGCACCGGGCGAGGGGCGGCTCGCCGGCCTGCGAGAACGCTGTTCTCAAAGGGGTGAATATTACCGATCGGAAAAGGCCGCTTTGATCAAACGCAAATTTGGCGCGGAAACTATCCGGCCTGCACTTCTGGCTGCTTAAGCGCGATCCGCACGACCGGAACCAGCAGCAGCATGAAGATGGCAAGGCCCGCGAAAGTCAGGAAGATAGCGTCGTAGCTGCCGGTGACATCGAAGATGTGGCCGAACAGCGGCGGCGACACCAGCAGGAACGACAGGATGACAAGGTTCAGCATGCCGCCCACCCGGCCAACCACTTCACGCCCCCAGATGCGCGGGATCAGGAAGCTTTCCATGGGCATCATCATTCCGCCGAAAAAGCCCATCAGCAACACGCCCGCCGCGATGATCGCATAGCCGCCTTCGGCAAAGATCATGCAGGTGCAGCCCAGCGAATAGCCGATCAGGCTGATCGCCATCAGGTGTCGTGGGTTCATCCGGTCAGCCATGGCTGCAAAGCCGAGCTTCGATACGAAGCCACTGGTGGCATAGATCGATACGAGGAAGGCCGCCGACGCCGCCGATATGCCCTGATCGTTGGCCAGCGATGGCAGGTTGGTGACCATGCCCTTCAACCCAGCCGTCACCGTGGCGACCAGCACGGCGACCATCCAGAAGGTGGGATCGCGGATCAGCGCCAGCGCCAGACCAAGCGATGACTTGTCCTTGTTGCCGCGCTCTCCGACCGAGGATTCAGGATCGGCATCCGCGCCATCGGGGTAGAGCCCCAGGTCCGCCGGGCGGTTCACCACCAGCGCCGCCGCAACAAAGGCGATGGCGATGACGATGCCAGCGATCATCCGCATGCCCATGCGCCATTCAAACGCGCTCAGCAGATACTGGATGAGCGGCGGGAAAATGACGCCGCCCAGCGCGATGCCGGCAATGGCAATGCCAAGCGCCATGCCGCGCCGTTTGGAAAACCACCGGGTGAGCAGAACGCTGCAGGCCAGCGGGCCGATCAGCAGGTTCGCCGGGGCAATCAGCAGGCCATAGACGATGAGCACCGAATCGAAATCGCGCGCAAAGCTGATCGCGACATAGCCCACCGCCAGCATCAGCCCGCCCAGCGCCATGGCGAAACGCAGCGATATCTTGTCCAGCAAGGTGCCGACAAAGGGGGAGATCACGGCGGAAACGCCTGAAACCACGGTCATCGCCAGCATTAGGACCATGCGGCTCGGATGGAATTCCTTGCCCAGCGGCACGGCGATCACGCCATAGGACGATGTGATCATGGCGGTGATGGCCAGCAGGGCCATGCTGGCGCCAACCTGCCGCCAGCCCACTGCAAAACTGCCTGCTGCCATCATCGTCTCCCTT
>JBJTLW010000116.1:0-8303 GCA_046063225.1 Novosphingobium sp.
GCAGTGGCGGCAATCAGGCGAGTGCGGGCAGTCATCGCAATCCGGTTCCTTCAAATTCGTTTTGCTGCCCTAGCGGCAGAGCGAGGGAAGCGCTAGTGGCGATGAAATGAACGCCAGATTATCCGCAAGTCCGCTGCGCCTCGTCATCGCCGCCCCGCGTGGCTTCTGCGCCGGGGTCGACCGCGCCATAGACATCGTCGAACTTGCGTTGAAACGTTATGGACCGCCGGTCTACGTTCGCCACGAAATCGTCCACAACCGCTATGTGGTGGACAGTCTGAAGGCCAAAGGCGCCGTGTTCGTCGAGGAACTGGATGAAGTGCCTGACGGCGTGCCGGTCATTTTCAGCGCCCATGGCGTGCCCAAATCGGTCCCCGCTGCTGCCACCGAACGCGGTCTGCAATGGCTGGACGCCACCTGCCCTCTGGTCAGCAAGGTCCACCGCCAGGCAGAGCGCCAGATAGAGGCGGGTCGGCACATCGTGTTCATCGGCCATCGCGGGCATCCCGAGGTGATCGGCACCTTGGGTCAGGTGCCCGATGGCACGATCACCCTGGTTGAAAATGTCGACGATGTGGAAGCGCTGACCTTTGCCGATGATGCCCCGCTTGCCTTCCTGACGCAGACCACGCTGTCGGTCGACGATACGGCCGCCGTCGTTGCAGCGTTGCGCGCACGCTATCCCCAGATCGCCGGACCAAAGGCGGAAGACATCTGCTATGCTACGTCGAACCGGCAGGCGGCGGTGAAGCAGATCGCGCCCGACTGCGATCTGGTGCTGGTGATCGGCGCGCCCAACAGTTCGAACTCCGTCCGCCTGGTTGAGGTGTCGGAACGGTGCGGCACCCCTGCCCGCCTTGTCCAGCGCGGCAGCGACATCGACCCCGCATGGTTTGAAGGCGTCGAAACCGTAGGATTGACCGCGGGCGCTTCGGCTCCCGAGGAACTGGTGCGCGAAGTGGTGGATTGCATTGCTGCGATTCGCCCGCTCGTTGAAGAAACCGTGGTCACTGCCGAGGAAAAGATGATCTTCAAATTGCCCCGGCAGCTGACGGAAGAAGCGTGATCCCATGGCGGTCTATACCAATCTTGGCGCCGAGGAACTTGCCGGCCTTATTGCGGAATTTGATGTCGGCGCGCTGGTTTCGGCCAAAGGCATCGCCGAGGGTGTCTCGAATTCCAACTGGCTGATCGACACGACCGGTGCCGACGGCGCTGGCGCGCGCTTCATCCTGACCATGTATGAAGAGCGTACCGAAGTTGGCGATCTGCCATTCTTTTTGGGTCTGCTCGATCACCTGTCGGCCAAGGGCTGCCCGGTTCCGGCAACCATCCACGACCGCGCTGGCAATGCCTTTCGCACGCTGGAAGGCAAGGCGCTGGCGCTCATCGAATTCCTCCCCGGAGTTTCCGTAAGCAATCCCACCGTCGGCCAGGCGGAAGCGGTTGGCCGGGCGCTGGCGCAGATCCACCTTGCCGCCGCCGATTTTGACGGTGCGCGCGAAAACGGCATGGGACCGCAGGCCTGGCAACATCTGCTCGGCTCGTGCAGCGCCGATCAACTGGCATCGATTGCCCCTGACTTGGCCGATCTTGTCGCTGCTCAGCTTGACGCGTTGGCCAGCAACTGGCCGTCAGACCTGCCGCGCGGCGTGGTTCATGCCGATCTGTTCCCGGACAACGTGCTGATGCTGGGCAACACGGTGACTGGCCTGATCGACTTCTACTTCGCCTGCACAGACACCTTGGCCTATGACGTCGCGGTTACGCACGCGGCCTGGTGCTTCGACGCGAAGGGGCAGCATTTTCGACCCGAATTGTCACGAGCGTTGCTTAGCGGTTACGAAGCCGTGCGCCCACTTTTGCCGGCCGAACGGGCCGCCATGCCGCTTCTGGCGCAAGGAGCGGCCATGCGGTTTCTGGCAACGCGCGCCTATGACTGGCTGAACACACCGGCCGATGCCCTTGTCACCCGCAAGGACCCGATGGCGTTTGCGCGGCGCCTGCGGTTCTATGCCGATCCTGCCAACGCTGGCGTGTTTGCGTGAAACAGGTCGAAGTGTTCACCGACGGCGCCTGCAAAGGCAATCCCGGTCCGGGTGGCTGGGGCGCGATCCTGCGCATGGGGCAGCATGAAAAGGAACTGTCCGGCGGCGATCCGGCCACGACCAACAACCGGATGGAATTGATGGCGGTGATCCGGGCGCTGGGCGCGCTAAAGGAACCCTGCCTCGTAAAGCTCCACACCGACAGCCGCTACGTCATCGACGGCATCACGGGCTGGGTCTTCGGCTGGCAAAAGAACGGCTGGAAGAACGCCGCGAAAAAGCCGGTGGCTAATGCCGACCTGTGGCAGGACCTGCTCAGCGCCACGCGCCCGCACCGGATCGAATGGATCTGGGTAAAGGGCCATGACGGCCATCCCGAAAACGAACGCGCCGACCAGCTCGCCAGCAACGCGGCCCTCGCCGCAAAGTAAGCCTGAAAGAGCTAGAGTCGCCACCGCGTAATAGGCACGCAACTCAAGAAAACCCCCCCGCCTCGCAATGAGGCGGGGGGCCATCTTCAGCCTCGAGAGGGGGTCTCAGAGGCCGCGGATTCCGCTGTAGTCGATGTCGACGACGCGGCCGTATTCGACACGGCACTTGAACGAGCCGCTGTCATAACCGCGCAGGTTGTCGTTCCAGCCGCGATAGTCGTTGCCCCAGCCGCGGCCGTAACGGGCATCGCCATTGTGCCAGCCGCGTCCCATCGAGTTGACCGCAATGCGGCCACGGATGGTGTAGCCACGGTCGTTGCGATCGACATCGCGGATGTCGGTCACGTCAGCCCGGCCGTACGAATAGCGGCCAGCGTCCCGCTCTGCCGTGCGAACGCACATTTCGATCGCGCGGCGCGGATTACCATAACCCGAGTTGTAGCCGTTGTAGCCACGGTCATAACCCCGGCCCCAACCACGGTCGTATCCCGCGCGGTCGTAGTTGTAATCGTAACCGCCGCGGTTGCTCGATGCCGATGCCACGGCAGCGATGCCGCCGAGCACAATAGCGCCTGCAATCACATCGCCTGCGCTGATCCCGTCATGGTCGCGGTGATCACGAGCGACGGCCGGAGCCGCGGTCGAAGCCACCATTGCGCCAGCCGCTACGGTGGCGACTGCGCCCTTGGCCAGTGCTTTGGTAAAGGTCTTCATCGGTATTTCCTCGTATCCTGGTCGGGACGATTCCCGGCCTACGAGTGCTGTCTACCGAATCGCTTCTGATACGAGACTGAACCTGCTCGACAGCCAATATTCATAAAACTGACTAGGTTTATGAACGGATGCCTGCGCACCATTCATTAACCCTCTGCGGTTACTTAGCATGGCCATGTTGGCGCTGACCTTCCTGATTGTGCAAATCGTCCTGATCGGCGGTATTACGTTGCTGGAAAAGCGACTTAATCCCGGCCCGCTCGATTGGGTGCGCAATCTTCAATCCTGGGCGATCAGCTTTCTGACCGGGATGCTTTTTCTGGTTTTCGTACCCGACTGGACAGGCGGATCGTTAATCGATGCGAGCAAATTGCCTTGGTGGCAGGGATTCCTGATCTTCCTTTTTGTCCGCGATGGCGTGGAGTACGGTTTCCACTACGCGCAGCACCGTGTGCCGTTTCTATGGAAGATGCATTCGCTGCACCATTCCGATCCGGAAATGTGCGCACTGACGACGAACCGTCACTTCTGGGGCGATCAGTTCATCAAGTCGTTCACCATCTGGCCGATCTCGTTCATGATCATCCAGCCGACCCACGCCGTGATTGTCGGCTATGCAACGATCACGCTGTACAACTACCTGATCCACGCGAACCTGAAGATCGACTTCGGACGCTATTCATGGGCGTTGAATTGCCCGGCCTATCACCGCCGCCACCATTCGAAGCTGCCCGAACATTACGATTCGAACTTCGCGGCGCTGTTTCCGATCTTCGACGTGATCTTCGGCACCTATCGCCGTCCGGACGGCTGGCCGCCGACCGGGCAGGCAACCGCGCCGCGCAGCTTCCGCGAGCTGCTTTCCTGGCCGCATTACGAAAGCCGGGTGGACGAAGCGGAAAGCGCATCCCCCGCCCCGGCCTCCACGCCGGTCCAGGCTTGAAGCCCTAGTTTTCCGGCTCCAACCCGCTCCACGCCGCAAGGAAGCCGAGGATATCAGCACCCTCTTCAATGATCTTGTCGGTCGGTTTGCCCGAACCATGACCGGCGCGCGATTCAATCCGGATCAGATGCGGCTTGCCCTTGGGATCGGCGGCTTGCAGCGCCGCAGCGTATTTGAACGAATGGCCCGGCACCACGCGATCATCGGTATCCGCCGTCGTCACCATCACTGGCGGATAGGCCGTGCCGGGCCTGATGTTGTGATAGGGCGAATAGGCGCGCAGCACCTTCCAGTCCGCTTCCTTTGACGGATAGCCGTAATCATCGACCCAATACCGCCCGGCGGTGAAGCGATCGAAGCGCAGCATGTCCATGACGCCAACTTGCGGAATGGCCGCAGCGAACAGGTCGGGGCGCTGGTTGACGACAGCGCCGACCAGAAGGCCGCCGTTCGACCCGCCCTGGATCGTCAGGCCGTCCTTGGGCGTGATGCCCTTGGCTATCAGGTATTCGCCCGCCGCGATGAAATCATCGAACACGTTCTGCTTGTTCGCCAGCCGTCCGGCATCGTGCCAGGCCTTGCCGTATTCCCCGCCGCCGCGAATGTTGGCGAGCGCGAAGGCCCCGCCAGCTTCGAGCCAGGCCATGCGCATGGTCGAGAAGCTCGGCACTTGGCTGACGTCAAACCCGCCATAGCCGTAGAGCAGCGTGGGCACAGCCTTGCCCGCCTCGGCAAAGATCTTTTTGCGGACGATGAACATCGGCACCTTGGTGCCATCCTTCGAAGTGAAGAACTGCTGGTCTACCAGATAGTCGGCCGGATTGAACGTCACCTTCGGCAGCGCGAAGGGTGACGATTGGCCGGTGCGGCTGTCGAACCGAAAGACGGCAGACGGCTGGTTGAAGCTGGCGAACGTGTAGAAGGTTTCCGGATCGCCAGGCCTGCCCGCAAAGCCCGAAGCCGTGCCGATGGCATTGAGGCTGATCGCCTGAACCGGCTTGCCGTCAAGACTGACCATCTCCGCCCGGGTCGCCGCGTCCTTCATGTAGGAAAGGATCAGCCGATCGCCGACGATCTGCGCGCGCGCCAGCGGTTCGGCCCGTTCGGGCACGATGTCGACGAACGACCAGTCATCATGGTCAGACTTGGTATGATAACATACAAGTTCATCGCAGCTGCTCAGCTTTGGCGATCCCGCCGGGCGGTACATCGCGCTCACGACCTTCAACTTGGGCGCGCCCTTGTTGGTCATGAAATAGAGCATATTCCCATAGCCCTCGATCAGGCGCCAATCGTTATCGAGGCCCTTGACCAGCGGCTGCACGTTCCAGGTCTTCCCGCCATCGAGCTTGCCGACATGCACCTCGAACTTGTTGTCCGTCCCGCGCGAAGTGGTGATCAGCAACCAGCGATCATCCCAGGTCGCTTCGGCGTAGTGACCAAGATCGGGTTGGTCCGGCGTCGAATAGACAAGCTGGTCATCGCTTTGCGGCGTGCCGATGCGGTGGAAATAGACCGCGTGGTTCTTGTTGAGCTGCTGAAACGCCTCGCCTGCCTTCGGTTCGGGGAATCGCGAATAGAGGAAGCCCTTGGAGCCAACCCAAGAAATGTCGGTAAACTTCGCCCACTTGATCTC
Organism: Novosphingobium sp.; assembly: GCA_046063225.1. GTDB lineage: Bacteria > Pseudomonadota > Alphaproteobacteria > Sphingomonadales > Sphingomonadaceae > Novosphingobium. The sequence goes on from JBJTLW010000116.1 coordinate 5,773, forward strand.
GTCTGGCAGGTCCTTGCCGGTGGTAGCGTCCTTCACCTTGATCGTACGCCAGTCCGATCCGCCGTCCTGGATCAGATAGGCGAGCAACTTGCCGTTCTTCGACGGCGCCCAATCATCCAGTGCGGTTGCGCCATCCTTGGCCCAGGCATTGGGATCGATCAGCAGCCGCGGCTTGCCGGCAAGACCGCTGCGCACGAACAGCTGCGACTGGTTCTGCAGCCCCGAATTGCGCATGTAGAAATAGCGCTTGCCCGCCTTCTGCGGCAGGCCGAAGCGTTCGTAGTTCATCAGTTCCTTGATGCGCTTGGCGAACCATGCGCGCTGCGGCAGCTTGGCGAGGTATTCGCTGGTCGCCGCATTCTGCGCGGCGACCCATGCCGCGACTTCCTTGTCGTTGCGGACGTCATTTTCCAGCCAGCGATAGGGATCGGCAACGGCTTCACCAAACTGCGTTTCTACGACATCGCCCTTGCGCGTATCAGGATAGGCGGGAGCGTCAGGAGCGGCTGAGAGTGCGGTCGAGGTCATGAGCAGGGGTGCAAGTGCGACAGTTATGGTCTTGAAAGCGATGCGGCGCATCAGCTTCTCCTGAAATGAAAAAGGCGGTTGCAGATCGTAACGTCTGCAACCGCCTTTTCAATTCAGGGTTCGACGAAAGGCGTGGACGCCCCGTCAAACGCGGATCACGCTTCCGCGAAATCTTCCTCGACCATCACCGGGCCCGAATCCTGGCCCTTTGCGTCGGTGTCGCGGTCAACCAGTTCGATCACGGCCATCGGAGCCGCGTCCGAAGCGCGGAAGCCGGCCTTGATCACGCGGGTGTAGCCACCATCGCGCGAGGCGTAGCGGGCAGCAAGGACGTCGAACAGCTTCACCAGCTGCGCATCGTCGAGCAGACGGGCGTGCGCCAGACGACGGTTCGAAAGACCGCCGCGCTTAGCCAGCGTGATCAGCTTTTCCGCATAGGGACGCAGTTCGCGCGCCTTGGCGAGCGTGGTGGTGATCTGTTCGTGCTTAATCAGCGAAGCGGCCATGTTGCGCAGCAGTGCGGCGCGGTGCGAGCTGGTGCGCTGAAGCTTACGATGTCCAACCTTATGACGCATATCTCATTCCTTCGTTCGTAAGGGGGCCGTCTGAGGTACCCCGGTCCTGGCAGGACTTGCGGCGCCCGCCGTAGCCGTGCGGGGTGCCGCAAAGCACCCCGTGAAGGCTTAGCCCAGCAGCTCTTGTTCGAGCTTCTTGGCCATTTCTTCGATGTTTTCCGGCGGCCAGCCGGGGATGTCCATGCCAAGGCGCAGACCCATCGAGCTCAGGACTTCCTTGATCTCGTTGAGCGACTTGCGGCCGAAGTTCGGCGTACGGAGCATCTCGGCCTCGGTCTTCTGAACCAGATCGCCGATGTAAATGATGTTGTCGTTCTTCAGGCAGTTCGCCGAACGGACCGACAGTTCCAGCTCGTCCACCTTCTTGAGCAGGTAGCGGTTGAGCTGGTTGGTATCGCCTTCGTCGCTTGGCGCCGAAGCGGCAAGGCCGATCATCGGCGACTGGCCGATCGGGGCAACGTCCTCGAAGTGGACGAACAGGGCCAGCTGGTCCTGCAGGATGCGCGCGGCATAGGCCACGGCGTCTTCGGGAGCGACCGTGCCGTCAGTTTCCAGCGTCAGGCTCAGCTTGTCGTAATCAAGTTCCTGACCGATGCGGGCATTATCAACCTTGTAGCTGACCTGGCGAACCGGCGAATAGAGCGAATCGACCGGGATCAGGCCGATCGGCGCATCGACCGGACGGTTCGACACGGCGGGGACATAGCCCTTGCCGGTGTCGGCAGTCAGTTCCATGTTCAGCGTCGCGCCTTCATCGAGGTGACAGATCACGAGATCCTTGTTCATCACTTCGATGTCACCCGATACGGCGATGTCACCGGCGGTGACTTCGGCCGGGCCGGTGGCCGAAAGCTGAAGCCGCTTCGGACCTTCGCCCTGCATCTTCAGCGCGATCTGCTTGACGTTCAGAACGATGTCGGTGACGTCTTCACGCACGCCGGCGAGCGACGAGAATTCGTGCAGCACGTTTTCGATCTTGATCGAAGTGATCGCGGCACCCTGCAGTGAAGAAAGCAGGACACGGCGCAGCGCGTTGCCCAGCGTCAAGCCGAAACCGCGTTCCAGCGGCTCGGCAACGAAGGTGGCGCGGCGCTTCGGATCGTTGCCGGGCTTCACTTCGAGGCTGTTGGGCTTCTTGAGTTCCTGCCAGTTCTTGAGATTGACGGTCATATGGTTCCCCTTGGGGTTTGTTCTGGCACGGGGACAACGTATTCGATGTCCCCCAAGATAGGGGCTTGGGGACACCGCAACGGGCGTCCCCAGCAAATCAGACGCGGCGGCGCTTCGACGGACGCACCCCGTTGTGCGGGATCGGGGTCACGTCGCGGATCGAGGTGATGGTGAAACCTACCGCCTGCAGAGCACGCAGCGCGCTTTCACGGCCCGAACCCGGACCCTTCACTTCGACTTCCAGCGTACGCACGCCGT
>JBJTLW010000012.1:0-25846 GCA_046063225.1 Novosphingobium sp.
TCCATCGGCGCGGGATAGGCGAGCGAACGGCAAAAGCAACCGGCAAAAGCCGCCCTCCGCCGCCGCCCTGTCGACTTTGTTGGGGAAGCGCCTTAAGGGGCAGGCAAACAGCAAGGATTTTGGACAATGGCTGACGAAAAACTGGTCCTCTCGCTCGATTCCGGTGATGTGGTTATCAAGCTGCGCCCCGATCTGGCTCCCGGCCATGTCGAGCGCATCAAGGAACTGGCCAACGAAGGTTTCTACGATGGCGTGAAGTTCCACCGCGTCATCCCGGGCTTCATGGCGCAGGGCGGCTGTCCGCAGGGCACCGGCATGGGCGGTTCGGACAAGCCGGACCTCAAGGCCGAATTCAACGACGAACCGCACGTGCGCGGCGTATGCTCGATGGCGCGCACCAGCTATCCGCACTCGGCCAACAGCCAGTTCTTCATCTGCTTCGACGATGCGACCTTCCTTGATCGCCAGTACACCGTCTGGGGCGTGGTCGAAGAAGGCATGGAAAACGTCGATGCGCTGCCCAAGGGCGAACCGCCGGCGAATCCTGGCAAGATCATCAAGGCAACGCTGAGCTGATCGGCGCTGTACAGACAACGCAAGACGGAATGAAGGGGCGGAGCGATCCGCCCCTTTTTCTATCGGCCCTTGGGCGCGGGCCAGTCGATCGACAGCGATGAAATGCGCGGCGGGAACCTGGCGAGCAGCGGGTCCGTGCTCTTGACCTTGCGGTCGCCGATCAGGGCGTTGGGCATATTTTCCGCATTGGCTGGCGGATCGAGGCGGATCGATGCGGAACAGCCGCCGGGCAGCGCGTCCAGCTTGCCCTTGCCCATGTTGGTCCAGCCGCCATAATCCCAGTCAAAGCCGAAGAATGTAAACGGCTTGCCGTTGGCCTTCGTAATCGCGGCAATGCCATCGCCCACTTTCAGCCCAGCAAGGCTGTAGCGCGCGCCATCCCAGCGCACAGTGGCAACCTGCCGCATGGCATCGTCCCAGTAGAGCACTTCCATGCGCTTTTCGGGCTGGGAATCGAACAGCACCACGGCCTTCTGCGTCTGCCCTTCGGCCAAGTAGACCTCTTCGATCTTGGCGGCGAGGCCGAAGCGCTTTTTCAGGCTGGCGGCGCTTTCGGCCGGACCAATCGGCGTGGTGCAGGTCACCGGCTGCACCATCGCCGGCCCCTTTGCTAAGGCGCTCGGCGCCAGCAGGCACAGAGCCAGCGCGATTGTCGTTCGGCGCATCATATTCCCGCTCCCACCAGCCAGTCATGGAACAGCCGTACCGGACGGGCATCCAGCGCGCGCGGGCGGCAGACGAACCAGTACGAATAGGGGCTTTGCACTTCGACGTCGAAGACCCGGGCAATGCGGGGATCGCCCGAACGGCGGAAGTGGTCATCGTGCATGATGGCGATGCCAAGCCCCTGCGCCGCCGCCTCCAGGATCAGCTGGCCCGAATCGAAATGGTCGATTGCCGCAGGCTCCAGCTTCTTGAGGCCCATCGCCTCTTTCCACGCGGTGAAGCTTTCGGGCAGTTCGTTATGGATCAGGAAAGTCTGGCGCGACAGCTTTTCGATGTCGGGCTTCGCGCCAAGCTCTTCCGCCAGCGCCTTCGACGTGAAGGCATAGACATTGTTGCGATCAAGCTGGACCGAATAGAACGCCTCGTCCGGCTGGCCAGAAACGACAATCGCCGCATCCAGCGTATCGCCCAGCCGCACGTCAAGGTGCGGGCCGGTATCGACATCGATGTGCAGGCGCGGGTGCAGCTTGCGGAGCTCCAGCAGGCGCGGGAACAGGCGCTGTTCGGCAAACAGCGATGGTACGCCCAGGTGCAGGCGCAGCAGCTTGCCGGTATCGACCTGCGCTTCCACCGCCTCGGCGAGGTCTTCGATCAGCGGGCTGACGACATCGTAGAAGGCCTGGCCTTCCTCGGTCAGTTTGAGCGCCTGATGCTGGCGCAGGAACAGCTTCTTGCCAAGGAAGTCCTCAAGCGCCTGCAGGCGGCGGGACAGGGCCGAAGGGCTGAGGCCCAGTTCGCTGGCCGCAGCCTTGGCCGAGCCTTGGCGGACAACGCGCAGGAAGGCTTCAAGCGCGCGAAGAGGGGGGAGGCGGCGCATGGGTCGGTCTCAGTCCTCTTCGGTTACTTCGGCAATGGCGATGGGCGGATGCAGGCGCAGGCGCGAAACGTGGCGTTCATTGCCTTCGGTCACCTCCAGGCGCCATCCGCTCGGGTGTTCGAGCATCGATCCCACCGGCGGCACCTGTTCGGCCAGCAGAAAGGCAAGGCCGCCCAGCGTGTCGACATCTTCCTCGACATCGGCCAGCCGGGGATCGATCCGCGCGCCGACATCGTCCAGCTCCGCGCCGGCATCGGCCTCCCACATGCCGCCTTCAAGGGCGATCAGCAGTTCGGTTGGCGCATCGTCATGCTCGTCCTCGATCTCGCCGACGATTTCCTCGACCAGATCCTCGATGGTGACGATGCCTTCGGTGCCCGAATATTCGTTGAACACCACGGCAAGGTGGGTGCGGCTGGCGCGCATGTCGGCCAGCACGTCGATGGCGTTGCGCGATTGCGGCACGAACAGCGGCTGGCGCATCAGGCTCGTCCAGTCCTTGGGTGGAGCCTTGCCATTGGCGAGGAACGGAAACACGTCCTTGATGTGGATCATGCCCTTCACCTCGTCGAGGCTTTCGGCATAGACCGGAAGCCGGCTGTGCCCGTGCTCGGCAAAGGCGCCGACCAGCTCTTCCCAGGTCAGGCTGGATGGAACCGCGACAATCTCTCGCCGGGGAATCGCCACGTCATCGGCGTCGTGCTCGGAAAAGTGCAGCAGGTTGCGCAGCATCTGGCGTTCAATGGGGGAAAGATCGCCCGCTGGGGATGGCGAGGCATCCTCTTCATGTTCGTCAATCGCGTCTTCCAGCTGTGCGCGAAGGCTCTGGTCCTTGGCCAGACCCAGCATCGAGCGCAGGCTGCTCATCAACGAGCGCCTACTCTCCGCTTCTCCGGAATTGTGATCGGCCATGTCAGGAATGTGTCCCCAGTGAATCGCGCGCTTGCGTTTTCGTCAATCGCAATATGGGTCGGCAATCCCCATCAGCGCAAGCGCCTTTGTTTCCAGCGCTTCCATTTTGTCGGCATCGGCGGGGGAAATCTCGTGATCGTAGCCGGCAAGGTGCAGCAGGCCGTGCACGATCAGGTGCGCGGCGTGGTGTTCCAGCGAAACGCCCTTTTCCTCCGCCTCACGCGCGCAGGTTTCGAAAGCCATGGCGATATCGCCCAGCATTTCCGGCGGACCATCAGGGGCGAGGTCGAGCAGATTGTCGCGCTCAAGCATGGGAAAGGACAGGACGTTGGTTGGCTTGTCCTTCGCTCGCCATTCGCGGTTCAGCACCTGCACCTCGGCGTCGGAGGTGAACAACAGGCTGGCCGAAAGACGCGGGTTGCCAAGCTCCTGCGCGACGCTGGCGGCGGCTTCCTGCGCCTGAATGGCAAGATCCGCCCAGTCGTGTGTGCCCGGCCAGGGCGAGTCGATGTCGATCTCAAGGTCCATGGCCGCGTCCTAGGCGCAGATCGCCGTGCCGCAAAGGCGCTTAGTCCGCCTTTCCTTCGTAGGCCTCGACGATGCGTCCGACGATCGGGTGGCGGACGACATCCGACGCGTCGAAGCGCACGGTGGCGATGCCTTCCACGCCCTCCAGCCGGTCGACCGCATCCTTCAGGCCGCTCATCTGCGGGCCGCCGGGGATGTCGACCTGCTTGGGGTCGCCGCAGATGACCATGCGGCTGTTCTGGCCGAAGCGGGTGAGGAACATTTTCATCTGCGCCGGCGTGGTGTTCTGCGCCTCGTCCAGAATGACGAAGGCATCGGCCAGGGTGCGGCCGCGCATGAAGGCGATCGGCGCGATTTCGATTTCGCCGCTGGCAATGCGGCGCTCCACCTGTTCGGGCGGCATGCAATCGTTGAGCGCGTCGTATAGCGGCCGCAGATAGGGATCGACCTTTTCCTTCATGTCGCCGGGCAGGAAGCCCAGCCGCTCGCCCGCCTCGACCGCAGGGCGCGACAGGATCAGACGCTGCACCGAGCCGCTCATCAGCTGGCTGACGGCCTGGGCCACCGCGACATAGGTCTTGCCGGTGCCCGCCGGGCCAAGCGCGAAGATGATGTCGCGGCTGGCCAGCGCCTGCATGTATTCGATCTGCGTTGTCGAACGCGGGACGATGGTTTTCTTGCGGGTGCGGATCATCACCGAGGGGCTTTCCAGCTCCTTCGAGACGATCCCGTCAAGTGTGGGTTCGGCCGACATGGCGATCAGCGATTCCACCGCGCCGGCATCGATATCGTGGCCTTGGAGCAGGCGCTGGTGCAGCCCGCGCAGGACATCGCGCGCACGGGCGACGTCATCGGGTTTGCCTTCGATCTGGATGCGGTTGCCGCGTGCTGCGATGAAAACGCCAAGCCTGTTCTCCAGTTGGACAAGGTTGGCATCGAATTGTCCGAACAGCGCTCCAAGAACCGCCGGTTCGTCAAATTCCAGTTCAGCCCTGGCACGTTTAGGTGGTTCGGGCCGGATATGCGCCACGTTGTGGGCACGAGCAGCTTTGCGGGTCATGCGCTCCTTTCGGATCATGGGGCCGCGGGGCTGCGGACCCACGAGACTCAAGATAGGCAATGCCAGCGCCTGTGCAAGCCATGCTGCTGCCAGCCGTGGTGGATAAGTGTTCAGGCGTGGGCGGGATGCAACAGGCGGCCCGAAAGCGAATTGGGCCCGGCCTCGACCAGTTCGACCTCTACCAGATCGCCAATCGCCGCATCACCGGTGAAATGGACCGATTGCAGCCAAGGGGACTTGCCCAGCCACTGGCCGTCATGCCGCCCGCGCCGTTCGACCAGAACCGTGCAACGCTTGCCGAGCGAGGCCTGGTTGAAGGCCAGCTGATCGCGGTTGAGTGCGGCCTGAAGACGTTGCAGCCGATCGTCCATCACCTCGGCGGGAACCTGCCCGTCCATCGTTGCCGCAGGCGTGCCGGGGCGCGGCGAATACTTGAAGCTGAAACACTGCGCATAGCCGACCGCATCGACAAGGCTGAGTGTTTCCTCAAATTCAGCATCCGTCTCGCCCGGGAAGCCGACGATGAAATCGCCCGACAGGGCAATGTCCGGCCGGACGGCGCGCACGCGTTCAAGGATGCGCAGATAGCTGTCGCGGCTGTGGCTGCGGTTCATCGCCTTCAGCACGCGGTCGGAACCGGCCTGCACGGGCAGATGCAGGAACGGCATCAGCTTGTCGATCTCGCCATGCGCCGCAATCAGCGCGTCGGTCATGTCGTTCGGGTGGCTCGTCGTATAGCGTATCCGGTGCAAGTCCGGATACTTGGCAAGCTCTCTTGCAAGGCCATCGAGGCCAATCGCTGAACCCTTTGAATCCTCGCCCGACCAGGCGTTGACGTTCTGGCCAAGCAGGGTGATCTCGCGCGCGCCGGCATCAACCAGCTTGGCCGCTTCCTCAACCAGATCCTTGAACGGACGTGAAACTTCGGCGCCGCGCGTATAGGGCACCACGCAATAGGTGCAGAACTTGTCGCAACCTTCCTGCACGGTCAGAAACGCGCTCGGCCCCACCTTGCGGCGATCGGGCAGGGCGCCGAACTTCATCTCGGCGGGCATGTCGGTATCGATGGCGCGGCGGCCTTCGACGGCATTGGCGATCATGCCGGGCAGGCGGTGATAGGCCTGCGGGCCGACCACCATCGACACGGCGGGTGCGCGCTTGATGATTTCCTCACCCTCGGCCTGGGCGACGCAACCGGCAACCGCGATCAGCGGGTTGGTGCCATCCTCGCGCCGCAGCCGCCCGATGTCGGAATAGACCTTTTCCGCCGCCTTTTCGCGAATGTGGCAGGTGTTGAGCACGACAAGGTCCGCCTCCTCGCCCTCGGGCGCGGGGGTGATGCCCTGCTGGGCCAAGAGTTCGGCCATGCGTTCGCCGTCATAGACGTTCATCTGGCAGCCGAAGCTTTTGACGCGATAGGTGCGGGGAGGGGAAACAGCGCGCATGGGCGGCGCGCTTACGCGAAAAGCAGGCAAAGTTGAAGCCCGCGTTTCAGGCTTGCAGGGCGTTGAGCAGGGCGTGGCGCGCGGCGCTGGCCATGGCCTTTCGGTCGCGCACCTGTTCACCCGTCAGAGCGGGCAGGAAATGCACCGTCAGCCGCACCGGTCGCCGCCGCGCCAGGATGCGCAGGAAATTGTCGACGCCGTGTTCCTCGCCGACCCATGCGATGCTGGCCGCCTCAGGGCCGAAGTCGAGCAGGACGGGAACCACGCTGATCCCTTCGGGCACGGGCTCCAGCGCCGACAGCAGCGAGCTCTTGAACGGCAGCAGGCCGGTGCCGTCGCTGGTCGTGCCTTCGGGGAAAATCGTCAGCGCCCCGGTGTCGCGGATGGCGCGGCGGATGTCTTCCACCTGCTGGTGCACACTCGTCCGGTCATGCCGGGCGATGAACACGGTGTCGTTCATGGCGCACAGGTGCTTGAGCAGCGGCGTTGAGGCGAGGCCATCGTGCCCGACAAAGGCGCTGCCGGTGGCCTGGGCAATCGCCGGAATGTCGATCCAGCTGACGTGATTGGAAATGAGGAAAGCGCCGCGCCTGGGCCGCTCGCCAGAAACGCGGACGTCCACTCCGGCGATCCACGCGATGCCGCCCAGAAAGATCCTCGGCCAGGGATTGTGCAGGCGCAGCAGCGCGAACAGGTAATACAGCGGCACGCAGGCCAGCAGCAGAGCCAGCATGGACAGAATGCGCAAGGCGATGCGCAGCAGCGCGAAGGGGCCGAACTTTCGGCGCGGAGCCTGCGCCAGCGCCGCCATCAGGCTTCGCCCGATCCTCCGCCCGGAACGTCACGAACCAGTTTGACGCCGAACAGTTCCATCCGGTGATCGACCAGCCGGTAGCCCAGTCGTTCGGCAATCTGCCGCTGCAGGGCTTCCAGTTCGGGATCGACGAATTCGACGACCTTGCCCGATTCGACGTCGATCATGTGATCGTGGTGCGCCTCGGGCGAGGCTTCGTAACGGGCGCGGCCATCGCCGAAATCGTGCCGGTCAAGAATGCCGGCCTCTTCGAACAGGCGGACGGTGCGATAGACCGTGGCGATCGAAATGCCCGGATCGACGGCAACGGCCCGTTCGTGCAGCTTGTCGACATCAGGGTGATCGGTGCTTTCCGAAAGCACGCGCGCGATTACCCGGCGCTGCTCGGTAATCCGCAGGCCGCGTTCCGCGCAAAGGGCTTCGATGTCTATCGCTTGGTGCAAAGGGTCGGATCCGAAATCAAAAATGCCTCGCAGGATATTAGACCTGCGAGGCAATTCTGCAACTGGACTTCACCGGTTTCGATCAGGCTTTTTTCGGCCGACCGCGCTTGGCCGGAGCCTTGGGGGCGGCATCGGCCTTCTTCGGCATCTTGGTGCCGGGCTTGCGGCCGAGGCCAATCTTCTTGGCCAGTTCGCGGCGGCGTTCGGCATAATTCGGCGCGACGATGGGGTGATCGGCGGAAAGACCCCACTTGGCGCGGTAGTCATCCACAGTCATGCCGTGGTGAGTCATCAGGTGGCGCTTGAGCATCTGCAGCTCCATGCCGCAGTCCATGCAAACGACCTTGCCCGGCTTCACCGATGCGCGGGCCGATACGGCCGGCTTGGCCGCTTCCACCACCGGCGCTTCACTGGCGCCAAGGCCGGAGAGCGCCTTGTAAACATTTGCGATAAGAACCGTAACCTCATCGGACGAGACGTTATTGTTGCTGACGTGGGCAGCGACAATGTCAGACGTCAACGTGATGAGCGTTTCCTTGATATCGGTATCAGGCGTATTCATCGTACTTTCCTGTTCTATTGGCGACCACATTTTTACCGTCGAAAGCCGTATTTTACGTGCGTTCTCGCGGCGCATAATCCCGTTGGGTGCGCAAATTCAAGCTTTAGCTGGCAATTAATTCGTAAATTTATACTTGGCGAAATTTACGACTGACAATTCATCGTCTTAATCGCGCTCTATCGGACAGGAAAACGTGATCGCGTCGGCACGTTCGCCATTGCTTTGCCGATAATACTTCGGCCTTTCGCCAATAGGCGCGAATCCATAGGTTCGATACAGGCGCTCTGCGGGGTTACCGCGCCGCATCTCCAGCAGCAGCCTATGCGCACCGCGCCGCCCGGCGGCCGCGCCGAAGCGCGCAAGCAGGCGCGAGCCCACCCCTTTGCCGCGATGCGCGGGATCGACGGCGAACAGCAGCAGTTCCTCTTCCTCGAAGCCGTGGCGCGACAAGGCAAAACCGACAGCCACGCCGCCATCGCCCGGTTCTTCGCCATCCTCGCCGGCAAGCAGGTAATGGCAATTGCCGATCAGCAAGGCATCTTCCACCTGGCGGCGGGTCCAGGCCTCGCCATAAAGCGGATCGAATGCGCATTGCATCACCGCCATTATCCGGTCGAGATCGTCGTTCACCGGGGCGCTCCGGGCAGGCGGGCGTCGGGCGCGCGGCCATAGATCAGGGCGGTTTCGGCGCTCAGCGCTTCGTCGCGAAGCAGGGCGAACTGCCGCGCATCCGGCAGAACCGAGAGGCATTCGCCAGAACCCCGCAGACGAACCAGCGCCTCGGCCTGACTCCCGGCGACGAGATGGGCAGCGGTTTGCGCGGCCGCCTGTTCAGGCGCCAGCGATGCCAGCGGTGCCAGAATTGAACCATCGGCGGCATAGCTGGCGACGAACCATTCGCCGTGACCACCGGTGTTGCAGACGGCAACCTCGCTGTCAGTCCGCCCGGCAAGTGCCTGTGCAGCGACGAGCGCCAGCGTGGGGTAGCCGATCAGGTCAACCTGCCAGGCCAGGGCAAGCGCCCGCGCCGCGGCAAGGCCAACACGCAGCCCGGTGAAACTTCCCGGACCCAGCGATACGGCAATGCGATCGGCACGGCCCTTGCCCGGCAGCGCCGCCACCATTGGGACCAGCGCTTCGGCATGGCCGCGGCCAAGCAGGCGCCAGTCTCCGGCCAGCAAATTCCGATCGTCAAACAGGGCGACCGAGCAGGCCTCCGTCGCGCTGTCGATCACCAGTGTCCGCATCGCGTCAGGCAGCGCGCACTTCGGTTACTTCGGGCACGTAGTGCTTGAGCAGGCTCTCGATCCCGTGCTTGAGCGTCGCCGTCGAGCTGGGGCAGCCGGCGCAGGCGCCCTGCATGGTAAGGTAGACCACACCTTCGCGGAACCCGCGATAAATGATGTCACCGCCATCGTTGGCCACCGCCGGGCGCACGCGCGTTTCGATCAGTTCCTTGATCTGAATGACGATGTCTTCGGTGCCGGGGTCATCGCCCAGTTCATCGTCTTCGGCCGGAACCGCAATGCCATTGCCGGCGCTTTCGACGAACAGCGGCGCGCCGGAAACGAAGTGATCGAGCAGCAAGGCGACCACCTGCGGCTTGAGGTCGGTCCAGTTGACGCCTTCTCCGGCCGTTACCGAGACGAAATCGCGTCCGAAAAACACGCCCGAAACATCGCCCAGCGAAAACAGCGCCGAGGCCAGCGGCGATGCCTCGGCATCATCCTCATGGGCAAAATCGCGCGTTCCCGAAGGCATGACCTCCCGACCCGGGAGGAACTTGAGAACCGCAGGGTTCGGCGTGGTTTCGGTTTCGATATACATGGTCTGCCGCATGTAGGCGCAGGGGCGGTCGGGTCAAGTGGTGCTGGAAATTGGCGCGCGGTGGTGGCAGCATTGTTGCTTGGACAATGGCGCAGCCTATCACCCGGTGTTTGCGCGCTGCGAAGGGAGACGGACCTGTGAACCCTGTTGCAATGGCTCTTGCGCTCTGTGCGCTCGGTCTGACCGCGGCCTGCGGCACGTCTGGCGAAGCCGGCAAGGCTTCGGCGGCGGCCGATGCGGAAGGCAAGGCCCAGGCCGGCGAAGCGGTAACGTGCAGCGATTTGCCGCCGCACGTCGCGCTGCTCGCCGGTGCCCGAATCTCGCTGTGCACCAGAGCGGAAACCAGCCCGGGCCATGTTTCCGGCACGATTGTCATGACCTCGGGCGAGGCGCCCGATGCCGTTATCGCGTTCTACAAGACCAATGCCAAGGCTGCCGGAATTCCCGATTCGATCGCCAATGCCGATCCCCAGCCGGGGATGGGGCCGATGTATTCGGCGCGCGATGGCAGCAAGCGCAGCTTCATGGTGTTGACCCGGCCTGCCGAAGGCGGGATGACCGAGGTGACGGTCAACTGGGGCATGGACCGGTGATGGCGGGCAAAGCCTAATCGTTTGCCTGTGGGCGCTGCTCGGCTGTAAGCGCAGCGGCCATGACGGTTTTCGCAGCCAAGATGTTCGTCGAGCGTTCGATCGCGTTTCATAACGATGCCCTGCACGTGATGGCCGGGGTCGTGCTGGCGCTGCTCGCCGCCGCCGTTTTGCGCCGTTCGCTGGCGCAGGTTCTGCCGTGGTTCGTCGTCCTTCTTATCGAACTGGTGAACGAGGCGAACGATTACTTCTTCGAGCCCTGGCCGAACGACGTGGCGCGCCAGTTTGGCGAAATGGCCAAGGACGTGGCGCTGACCATGGCGCTCCCGAGCCTGCTGCTGATCGTTGCCCGCCTGTGGCCGCACCTGCTGACCGGCAGGCCGGATGCCGTGCCCATGGAGGAAGAGACCGAAAATTCGCTGGCGCCGGAGGATGGCACCGCCTAGACGCCGCCGCCATGATCATCGCTTCGAAAACCGCCGTCCTTGCTGCCACTCTCGCCATGGCCCAGGCCGCCGCTCCGGCCCCTGCACCGGCGCCGGCATCGCCGATCATCGCGCTGCCGCTCAATCCCGTGGTTGCGGCCGACAAGCGCCAGTGCACGATGAAGACGGCTTCCGGCCTTGGATACACGGTGCTGCGGCCCGGCCCGGCGGGTGCCGGCAAGCCGACCGCGAGCGACGTCGTCCTGATCAACTACATCGGCTATCTTGCCGCCGACGGTACGGTCTTCGACCAGGCGATGCAGACACCGATGGGCGTAGCCGACGTTATTACCGGCTTCAGCGAAGGCATGACCCTGGCCGACAAGGGCGGCGTGGTGCGGCTCTGCATTCCGGCCGCGCTTGGCTATGGCGCGCAGGGGACTGGTCCTATTCCCGCCAATTCCGACCTGGTGTTTCAGGTGGAACTGATCGACTTCAAGTCGAAGGCGGAACTGGAAGCCATGCGCAAGGCTGCTGCCGAAGCGCCCCCGGCAAAGTAGGCGCTCTCCGCCGGGTCAGGCTTTTCGCCTATTCCTTGCTGGACACGTATTCCTTCACGCATTCGGTGACGTAGCTGCGCAGGTCCTTGTTGACCGCGGCCTGCGCCGTGGCCGCGTTCCACACCAGCAGCCCGCTGCGATTGCAGTACATCACCTTGCCGAAATGCTCACCCTTGGTCACCGGGTTGATGAAGCGCGTGTTGTCATACAGTTCATAGCTGATGGCAAAGGCGCAGGCCCCCGTCGGAGTGCCGTTCTGCTTCACCTGCAAGGCGTTGATGTTGATATAGGCCAGGATCACATCGCGTGAGAGCGTCTCTGACGTATGCGTTACCGTGCGCACGCCCGAGGACCGCAGCACGCCTTCGGCATAGGCAATGGCGACGGCGTGGCTGACCTTGCAGGCGGACAGCGTGGCATCGTCGGATTCGCCATAGACGCTATGAGGCGGGTACGCCGATTGGGCCAGTGCCGGCGTGGCAGCGTTGGCAAGCGCTATGGCGACGGCGGCAGTGCGGATATTCATCGATTGGCCCCTTGATTCCGGATGGCGCGGGTAACGTGCCGTGGGCAGCAAGTTGCCGGGTTCAACCTTTGCTGGCAAGGGGTTGCGGCCGGTACATCATGACAAATCGTGTCACGTGGCTATTCACTGGCCCTTCACCTTTGTGCGGCCTATATCCGGGATATGACGTCTACCATCCGCGCGTTCGCGCATGTCTTCGCCCTTGTCCCGCTCGTCCTGGCCACGCCGGTTTCGGCCAAGACGAAGCCGGCATCTTCGGGCAACCCGGTGCTCAAGGCGGCGGATACGACGCCATGGCTTTATCGCGGGGCGGACGTTCCGCAGGACAAGGCCTGGGTGTTCGGCGAACTGCCCAACGGCCTGCGTTATGCGGTGCGCAACAATGGCGTGCCTCCGGGGCAGGTGTCGATCCGCGTGCGCATCGATGCCGGGTCGATGAACGAGACCGACAGCGAGCGCGGGTACGCGCACTTCATCGAACATCTTGTGTTCCGCCAGTCGCGCTACATGGGCGATGGCCAGGCGATCCCGACGTGGCAACGGCTGGGCGCAACCTTCGGCTCGGACACGAATGCCGAAACCACGCCGATTGCCACCACCTACAAGATCGACCTTCCCGAAGCTTCGGCATCGGGGCTGGATGAATCGTTCAAGCTGCTGTCCGGCATGATGATCTATCCCACGCTCAGCCAGGCGAACATCAAGGCCGATCTGCCCATCGTTCTGGCCGAAAAGCGCGAACGTGGCGGCACCGAAGAGCGCGTCGACAAGGCCATGCGCGAAACCATCTATGCCGGCCAGCGCATCGCCACGCGTCCGCCGATCGGCACCGAAGAAACGCTGACGGCTGCCAGCGAAGCGTCAATCCGCGCCTTCCACAAGCGCTGGTATCGGCCCGACAACGCGGTGGTCATTGTCAGTGGCGATGGCTCGCCGGAAATGTTCGCGGGGCTGATCCGCAAGTGGTTTTCCGAATGGCCGGTCACGGGCGCGAAGACGCCGACGCCCAGCTTCGGCGATCCGGTTACCCCGGCCTTCGCCGTTAAGGCCGCCGGCGCTCCGGTGGGCGAGGCCAAGGTTATCGTCGAGCCAGACCTGCCGCGCACCGTATCCTGGGCCGTGCTGCGCCCGTGGCGTCCGGTGAACGATACGATTGCCTATAACCAGGGCTTGATGGTTGATCGCCTGGCGCGGGAAATCATCAATCGCCGCCTCGAAGCGCGCGCGCGGGCTGGCGGCAGCTTCCTGTCCGCCAGCATCGACCAGCAGAAGGTCCTGCGATCGGCCGACAGCACCTTTGTGACGGTGACGCCGCTTGGTCCTGATTGGCAGACCGCCGTGCGCGATGTCCGCGCCGTGATCGCCGATGCCATGGCCAGCGCCCCGACACAGGACGAGATTGACCGCGAGGTCGCGGAAATGCGCGTGGGCTATGCCGCCTATGCTGAACAGCGCACCCTGCAGGCCAGTTCCAAGCTGGCGGACGAGATTGTCGGTGCGCTCGACATTCGGGAATCGGTTGCCGATCCGGAAGCCGTGCTCGACATCTTCGAGAAGGCGAAGCCGCGCTTCACGCCGGCGAATATACTTGCGGCCACCCGCAAGCAGTTTGTCGGCACCGTATCGAGGGCCGTCTATATTACGCCCAGCATCGGCGAGGCGAGCGATGCGCAATTGCGCATGGCCGTGGCCGTGCCGGTTTCCGCCGATGGCAATTCCCGCGTTGCCTTCAAGAAGCTGACCTTCGCGGATCTTCCCGCGATCGGCACGCCGGGCAAGGGCACGGTTGTATCCACCGGCATACCGGAAATTTCGCAGATCGATTTCAGCAACGGTGTGAAGGCGCTGGTCAAGCCGAGCGAGGTCGAGCCCGGCCGCGTTACAGTCAAGGTGCGCTTCGGTGGAGGCTTCCGCGCCATCGCGGCGCAGGACGTGCCCTATGCCACGCTGGCCGATCTCGCGCTGGTCGGCTCGGGTATCGGCCCGATGGGTCAGGAAGACCTTGACCGCATTTCGACCGGCCGCAAGATGGGCTTCGACTTTTCGATCGACGATGCCGATTTCGTGTTTTCCGCCGATACCCGGCGCGAGGATCTGGCCGATCAGCTCTATCTGTTCGCCGCCAAGCTCGCCATGCCGCGCTGGGACCCGAACCCGGTGCAGCGCGCCAAGGCCGCGCATCGCCTGCGCTACGAAGCCTATTCCACCTCGCCGCGCGGTATCCTCGAGCGCGACCTGAAGTGGATCGAGCGCGATCGCGATCCGCGCTACCGCACGCCAACGCCGGCGGAGATGGAAACGGCAACGCCCGAAGGCTTCCGCAAGGTGTGGGAGCCGATCCTCGCCTCCGGCCCGGTCGAAGTGCAGGTCTATGGCGATGTCGATCTTGCCGAGACGACGGCGGCGCTGGAACGCACGTTTGGCGCGCTCAAGCCGCGCGTGCCGCTTTCGCCAGAGGTTGCCAATCAAACGCTGCGCGTGCCCGCGCTCGGCGGCGCGCCGGTGGTGCTGACGCACAACGGCGAAAGCAACCAGGCGGCGGCCATGATCTACTGGCCCACCGGTGGCGGCATGTCCGGCATCCGCGAAAGCCGCCAGCTGCGCATCCTCTCGGAAGTGTTCTCCAATCGCCTGCTCGATCGTCTTCGCGAAAAGCTGGGCGCCAGCTATTCGCCGCAGGTCTATTCGACCTGGCCGACCGAATTCCAGTCAGGCGGGACCATTCTGGCGCTCGGCATGCTGGAGCCGGGACAGGTCAAGACCTTCTACAGCGTGGCCGATGAGATCGCCGCCGATCTCATCGCCAACCCGCCCAGCGAGGATGAACTGGCCCGGGTAACTGAACCGCTGCGCCAGCTGATCGCCCGAGCGGCCACCGGATCGAACTACTACATGGTTCAGCTGCAGGGCGCGACCCAGCGGCCATCGCTGTTCGCCGCGCTGCGCTCGGTCCTGGTCGATTCGACAGTGACCACGCCCGAAGCGATGCAGGCGCTGGCGAAAAAGTACCTCGTCCAGCAGAAGTCCTGGCGCCTTGCCGTGCTGCCCAAGGGGCAGACCCTGGCGGACGGAGGCGGGGTGGCACCGGCCACGCGATAATAGCCAATCTATCGCGCGCCGCAGAAATGCAGGCTTTGCAATCTGCGGGGGGCAGGGCTATTGGCCGCCTCCGCAAAGGAGCAAGACTGTGGCAAGCAACTGGAACCCCGACAGCTGGAAGGCCAAGGAAGCACGGCATCTGCCGGCTTATGGCGACGCTGACGAACTCGCAGCCGTCGAAAAGACGCTTACGAGCTATCCGCCGCTGGTCTTTGCCGGCGAAGCGCGCGCGCTGAAGGCGGACCTGGCCGAAGTGGCCGAAGGACGCGGTTTCCTGCTGCAGGGCGGCGATTGCGCCGAAAGCTTTGCCGAATTCCATCCGGACAACATCCGCGACACCTTCCGCGTGCTGCTGCAGATGGCGGTCGTCATGACCTTTGCCTCGAAACAGCCGGTCGTGAAGGTAGGCCGCATGGCTGGCCAGTTCGCCAAGCCGCGCTCTGCGCCGACAGAATCGGCCAATGGCCTCGAATTGCCGAGCTATTTCGGGGACATCATCAACGGTATCGAATTCGATCCGGCCACCCGCCGCAACGATCCGCAGCGCATGGTCCAAGCCTATGGCCAGTCGGCCGCGACGCTGAACCTGCTGCGCGCGTTCAGCCACGGCGGCTATGCCAACCTGCGCCAGGTCCACAAGTGGACGCTCGATTTCATGGGCCGCAGCCCCTGGGCCGCGAAGTTCGCCGAAGTATCCGACCGCATCGGTGAAGCGCTGGACTTCATGCAGGCCTGCGGCATCGATCCGCAGACCGTGCCGCAGCTTCAGGGGACCAGCTTCTATACCAGCCACGAAGCGCTGCTGCTTCCCTATGAGCAGGCGCTGACCCGCCGCGATTCGCTGACCGGTGACTGGTATGACTGTTCCGCCCACATGCTGTGGATTGGCGACCGCACCCGCTTTGACAATTCGGCCCACGTCGAATTCCTGCGCGGGGTTGGCAACCCCATCGGCATGAAGTGCGGCCCCAGCCTTGAGCCTGACGCGCTGCTGCGCCTGCTCGACGAGCTGAACCCGGGACGTGAGGCTGGCCGCATCACGCTGATCAGCCGCTTCGGCCATGACAAGGTGGAAACCGGCCTGCCGGCACTCGTCCGCGCGGTAAAGCGCGAAGGCCATTCGGTGGTCTGGTCCTGCGATCCCATGCACGGCAACGTCATCAAGAGTCCGTCGGGCTACAAGACGCGCCCGTTCGATCGCATCCTGGCCGAAGTGCGCGGCTTCTTCGCCGTGCACCGCGCTGAAGGAACGCACGCCGGCGGCATCCATATCGAGATGACCGGGCAGAACGTCACCGAATGCACCGGCGGCGCCATGGGCATCACCGACGAAGCGCTGGCCGATCGCTATCACACGCACTGCGACCCGCGCCTCAACGCGGCGCAGTCCCTGGAACTGGCCTTCCTGATCGCCGAAATGCTCAATCTTGAAGCGGTCGAGCGCTCGAAGAAGGCGGCCTGAACGCGTTCAGCGCCGGGTCTGGTCAACGCTTGCGCGATCATGCGCGGGCGGGGATTGAACCCGGCGGCCGCGCTTGCTCTGTTCCCGCAAACAATTTGCGGGAGCGGGCAGTGAGCAATCCATTTTCTCTTGATGGCCGGATCGTTATCGTCACCGGCGGCGCCATGGGCATCGGCGAAGGCGTCGTGCGCTTGCTCGCCGATTGCGGCGCGGTGGTTGCCATCGCCGACCGTGACATGGCCAAGGCCGAGGCGCTGGCCGGCGAACTGGGCGAAAGCACGCAGGCATTCGCCGTCGATATGGGCGATGAAGCCTCCATCGTCGCCATGACCGCGGCGGTCGTCGAACGGCTCGGCACGCCCTGGGCGCTGGTCAACAATGCCGGCGTGCAGGATCGGCAGCTGCTTCTGGAAGGCACGGCCGAGGAGTGGGATCGCAACAATGCGATCAACGCGCGCGGACCGTTCCTGCTGACGCGCGAGGTTGGCCGGGCGATGGTGGCTGCCGGAAATGGCGGGCGGATCGTCAACCTTGCTTCGTGCTCTCTGCGCGGGCAGGCGATCAAGGGTCTGGCCAGCTACATGGGGTCAAAAGGGGCGCTGGCTGCGCTGACCAAGGCGAGCGCGCTGGAGCTGGCGGAACACGGGATCACGGTGAACACCGTCCTTCCGGGCGGCGTCGCCTCGCCCGGTGCGATCCAGGCCAAGGGGCCGCCGGCAGAAGGCCCGGCCCGCCGGATGCCGGCGCTGGGCTTTTGCGAGCCCTCGGACATTGCCGCGGCGGTGGCCTATTTCGTCTCTCCCGCCGCGCGTTACGCCACCAACCAGACGATCTGCGTCGATGCCGGCTGGTCGGTAACCTGACGCAGGGGCGATAGCCGATCAAACATGCTTGACCCGGCGGGCCGGACGCGCTGAACCTCCGTTCAAATCGTTCCAGCCTTCCCGGGAGAGTATCTTTGTCATCCGTACCCAACGAATTCCGCATCAAGTGGCCGCCCAAGGAAACCTGGACCGACGCCACCCGCGAAGTGCAATCGTTCTGGGGCGAGCCCAATTCGTGGGAAGAGGGGTCCAGGACCAACATCATCCAGATCATGGCCAACCATCCGCCGCTTGGCATGGCCTTCAGCCATTTCGGCAAGTATTTCATGACCGGGCACACACTGAACACGCGCCAGCTTGAATTCGTCGTGCTCCGCGTCGCCGTCCTGGTGAATTCGCCTTATGAATGGCACAACCATGTGGGCTATGCGGTGAATGCCGGGATCACGCTGGAAGAGATCGCCCAGATTCGCGATTTCCCGAAATGCGATCATGCCTTCTCCGAAGAGGAAGTCGCCATGCTCACCGCGTGCGGCGAACTGATCGGCAACAACAATATCTCTGATGAAACCTGGGCCACGCTTTCCAAGTCATTGAACCAGAACCAGATGATGGACCTGACTTTCCTGATCGGTCACTATGTGATGGTCAGCTGGGCGCTGTCCGCTTTTGGCGTGCCGATTGAAGGCGGGGCTGATGCCATCGGCTTCGATCTCAGCACCAAGTCCGGGAAGACGCCCGGCATCACCTATCGGCCCGGGGAGAGCGAAGATTGGATCGAGAAGCGCGGCTACTAGAGCTTGAGCGCCGCCTGCAACGGGCGGAAGACCAGCTTGAAATCCAGAACCTGCTGATGAGCTACGGCCCGCTGGTGGATAGCGCCACGGCCGAGCCGGCAGGCGCATTGTGGGTGGACGGCGGGGGATACAGCTTCACCTTGCCCGACGGCGGCACCAAGCGCCTGTCCGCGCCCGATGAAATCGCCGGCATGTATTCCTGGCCGGGGCATCTCGATCTGGTGAATACCGGCTGCGCCCATATGACCGGCACGCCGAAGATCACCGTCAATGGCGATGACGCGCAGGCGCTTGGATATTCCGTCGTCATCCTGAAAGAGGGTGACCGCTGGTTCCTGTGGCGTGCGGCGGTCAATCACTGGACGCTGCGCCGCACCGAAGCGGGCTGGCGCATTGTCGAACGCTTCAACTGCGCGCTTGACGGGTCACCGGAAAGCCATGCGACGATGAAGAAGGTGATGGACATATGACCCGCCCCCCGCGCTTTGCCGGCAAGGTGGCAATCGTCACCGGCGCCAGCACCGGACTGGGCCCGATCATGGCTCGGATGCTGGTGGATGAGGGCGCGAAGGTTGTCATGGCGGCGCGGCGGCTGGAACTTGTCCAGGCAGAGGCCGAGGCCATCGGAGCCGATGCCGTTGCGGTTCAGGCAGACGTGACCGATGAGGGCGATGTCGCCGCCATGGTCGATGCTGCCATGGGCCGCTGGGGGCAGGTCGACATTCTGATGAACAATGCCGCCGTTCCCGGCTCGGACAAGTTCATCTGGGAACAGACGGTCGACAATTTCCTCGATACCTACAAGGTCGATTGCATGGCCGCAATGCTGTGCAGCAAGGCCGTGCTCAACGCCTCGATGCTGGAGCGCAGGAGCGGGGCCATCGTCAACTTTTCGTCGGGCGCGGGCTGGGATGGCATGGTCCGCAAGAGCCACTATTCCGCCGCCAAGGGCGCGCTGCGCGTGCTGACCAAGGTGATTGCCAAGGAAGTCGGCGAATTCGGCATTCGCTGCAACTGCGTGGTTCCGGGCGCGATCGAGACCGAACTGATGGTCAATTACATGAAGCGCATCGCAGGCGAAAAGGGCGTGACTCCGGAAGAGATCAAGGCCGGGCTGACCGGCTCCGTGGCGCTCAAGACCTTTTCCACTGCCGAGGATGTTGCCAACCTCGCGCTGTTCCTCGCCTCTGACGAGGCGCGCACGATTACCGGGCAATCGATCAATGTAGACGGCGGGCATGTCATGTCCTGATTCGCCGCTTTCGCAAGAGGAAAACCATGGCCAACGAAATGCCGCCGTCGAGCACATTCACCGAACTGTCGCGCAGCGTGATTGCCTATAGCGAGGCATTCAGCGGCATCGCCGAAAAGGCGAGGGCCGGCACTCTGTCCGACGCCGACTGGGCAGAGATGGAAACGCTCGTCGATGTCGAGGGCTTCGTCCGCGAAGGCGTGTTCCTGGGCGCCGAGGCCGAGGTGATCGACTGGCCGACCTATCGCCACTATGTCACGCAATATGGCGGCCATACCCATTGGGAAGGCACGCTGCGGCGGATCACCGAAGTGCCGGGGCTGGTGTTCCTGGAGCTTGAAGAGCGCAACACGCGCGGCGGGATGACCCACGTTTCGAACACGGTGACGATCTATGAATTCAACGATGCCGGCAAGCTGAAGCGGCTGCACGTCTATGTCTCGCCCATCGGCGAACGGCCGGCATGACGCTGGAAGAGCTTCTGTCGCGCGAGGCCATTCGCGATACGCTGGCCAAATACAACGTATCGGGCGACCGGTTGAAGGTGGACGATTACGCCGCATGCTTTACCGAAGACGGGATCATCCAGTCCGAACGCGCGCCGGGTGATTTCATCTTCCGTTATGAAGGGCGAGAGGCGATCCGCGCCTGGCAGAACCGCTGGCTGAAGCGCGAACCCGGGCAGGACACCGTGCACAAGGCCAGCTTCGTGCGCCATCACCTGGGCACCTGCAAGATCGACCTGACCGGGCCGGACACGGCAAAAGTGCGTACATATTGGGCGGCATGGACCGATATCGGCCCCGATCATTGCGGCGTCTACATCGATGATTTCCGCAAGGTTGGCGATCAATGGCTGATCGCCTTGCGCCGGGTGCGCAAGGACTGGGTCAGCCCGCAGGGCCTGTTCGAGACGGCGATTTCCAACACCGACGGCTGATTGCCGGATGCGGCACTTGGCTCTGCGGCTGAGTCCATTGGCAAGGCGCTGGCGGCTGCCCATGAACCGGGACAACACGCACTTCGTGCGACCTTCGGGAGAGTGATGCCATGGCTGAAACCGGCCACAACAATGCACCTGTGCTGGACACCAGCGATGTCGACAAGTGGATCGGCAAGCAGATCGTCTATGCCGAAATGTGGGACCCCTGCAACGCGACAGACATTCGCCGCTGGGTGCAGGCCATGGACTATGCCAACCCGCTGCACTGGGATGAAAATTTCGCCCGCGCATCGAAATTCGGCGGCATTGTCGCGCCGCAGAGCTTCACCGTTGCCATGGACTATGGCCACGGCTGCCACCCGTCCTGCGTGGGCAAGATTCCCGGATCGCACCTGATCTTCGCGGGTGAGGAATGGTGGTTCTATGGCACGCCGGTGCGTCCCGGCGACAAGCTGGTCCAGGACCGCCGCTTTGCCGGTTACAAGGTGACCGAAACCGCCTTTGCCGGGCCGACCATGTTCGCCAACGGCGATACCGTCCACCGCAACCAGCATGGCGCCCTGGTCGCCAAGGAGCGCGCCACTTCGATCCGCTACCTGGTCGAGGAAGCGAACAAGCGCGGCGTCTATGGCAAGGAAAAGCGCAGCCCAAAGAAGTGGGAAAAGGCCGAACTGGCCGAAATCCACAAGCTGCGTCACGAATGGATCCTGTCCAACCGCGAAGGCATCACGCCCGCCTATGCCTCGGTCAATGTGGGGGACAAGCTGCCCCGCCGCGTGATCGGGCCGCATTCGGTCGTCACCTTTGCGCTGGAATGCCGCGCCCACCGGCAGAACATCTGGGGTTCCTGGCGCTGGAACGTGCCGGAGGGTGCCTATGATCCGGCAACCGAAGACGCCGGTTTCGCCGAGGACATGACCTACGATTTCGCCATGCGCAAGATTGACCCGCGCCATGGCGACGGGCTGTTCCACGGGCCGTCATCAGGCCACATCAACTCCGAAAAGGCGGAGAATGTCGGCATGGGCGGCGCCTATGGCTATGGCTCGTCAATGAATGCCTGGCACATGGATACGATTGCCTATTGGGCAGGGCTCGATGGCTACATCTGGCATTCGAAAACGCAGTTTCGCAGCCCCGCGTTTGAAGGCGACGTCACCTATGTCGATGCAGAAATCGTCGATAAGCAGGATACGTCCGCCTATGGCATGCCGATCGTGACAGTGAAGACGAGGATGACGACGCAGGACGGCGACACCATCCTTACCGGCACGGCAGACGTTTCATTGGGGGGATAGGCCTATGTCAGACCGCAATGACATCATCCAGCTGATCAACCTTTACGGGTTCGCGGTCGATACCCAGCGCTGGGACTTGTTCGACCGGGTTTTCACAGGCGATGTCGATGCCGATTTCGGCGGTTCGGCGCACTGGCAGGGGCTGGAGCAATGGAAGGGGGATTTCGCCGCCTTCCACGCCCCCTTCGATGCCACGCAGCACGTGATGACCAATCATCAGGTGCGGGTATCGGGCGAACGCGCCCATTCCTTCACCTATGGCCAGTGGCGGCTGGTGCGCCATGCGGCGGAAGGCAGCCCCTTGTGGGACGGCTCGGGCTGGTACGACGATGACTGGGTGAAAACGCGCGGTGGCTGGCGCTGTGCAAGGCGGGTCTGCCGCGTCGTCTGGTCCACCGGCAATGACCGGGTGAAGGAAACCATTCCGGGCGTCACGTTCGAGAATGTCTTCGATTCGATGAAGGCCGAAGCCGCTGCGGGATCGCTTTCGTTCCTGCTCGCGATTGACGCGGCCGGCTGACAGCGCCTAGCCATCGGCGCATGGCCAAATCCCGCGATGCTGTCCGCATGAGCGAGGCGGAAATATCCGCCTTCCTCGCTTCCGCCCATTCGCTTCAGGTGGCGACCCTGGGAAAGGATGGCGCGCCGCATCTCACCACCGTATGGTTCGCGGTGCATGATGGCGATATCCTGTTCGAAACCTATGGCAAATCGCAGAAAGTGATGAACCTGATGCGCGATCCGCGCATTGCGGTCCTGGCCGAAGACGGCAAGACCTATGACGAACTGCGCGGGGTTTCGATCAACGGCCATGCCGAAGTGATTGAGGAAAACCCCGAACGCACGGCCTTGATGCGCGTACTGGTCGATCACCACTTTCCGGGGCAGGATGCCACGTCGCTTGACGAAATGTCGTCGCGCATGGCGCAAAAGCGGGTAGTCATCCGCGTGAGGTCAGATAAGATCATGTCCTGGGATCACCGCAAGCTGGGCGGCAAGGGGCCTTGATCGCCCTTTGCCTGCCGGCATGAAGAGGCAGGCACAGGCACATGGCCGAAATACGGAAAATAGCCGTTTCGATCAATGGCAAGGCGCAGACTGTTGCCGCGCCGTCTGACATGCCGCTGCTGTGGGCCCTGCGCGATGAGCTTGGCTTCTCGGGCGTGAAATTCGGCTGCGGCGCGGGGCTGTGCGGTGCCTGCACCGTCCATGTCGATGGCCAGCCTGTCCGATCGTGCCAGACCAGCCTTGGCAGTGTTGGCAAGGCGAAGGTGACCACCATCGAAGGGCTGAACGATGCCCTGGCGGAAAAGCTGCGCAAGGCCTGGCTTGCCATCGACGTGATGCAGTGCGGATATTGCCAGGCCGGCCAGATCATGACCGCCCATGCCCTGCTGCGGGAAAATCCGAAGCCCAGCGCAGCGCAGGTCGATGCCGCGATGGAAGGCAACCTGTGCCGCTGTGCAACCTATCCGAAAATCCGCGCGGCGATCCGCAATGCTTCTGGCCAGGGAGGCGCGGGATGAACGCGCCCGTCATCAACCGCCGCGCCTTTCTGAAAGTATCGGCGCTTTCCGGCGGCGGCATGGCTCTGGCCGTGACCATGCCGGGAGCCTTGGCGGCAGAGGCTGCCGCAGGCACGGCGCTTTCGGTGTGGGTGAAGATCCACGCCAGCGGCAAGGTGGAGATCACCAGCAAAAACCCTGAAATCGGGCAGGGCATAAAGACCTCGCTGCCGATGATGATTGCCGAGGAGCTGGATTGCGACTGGGCGCAGGTTTCCGTCCTTCAGTCAGACTACAATCCCAGGCTCTATGGCCGGCAATTTGCCGGCGGCAGCCAGTCTACGCCGCAAAACTGGCTGCTCATGCGCCAGGCCGGGGCAGCAGCGCGGGCCATGCTGCTGGCGGCGGCGGCGTCCAAAGGCGGCGTGCCGGCAAACGAGCTTTCGACCGACAAGGGCTGGGTGATTCACGCTGGCTCGGGCCGCAGGTGGTCATACGGCGAACTGGCCGCGCTTGCCGCGACCATGCCCGCCCCTGATCTTGCCACGGTGCCGCTGAAGGATGCCAAGGCCTTCCGCATCATCGGCAAGCCGACCACCGGCGTGGACAGCGCGCGGGTGCTGCGGGGTGAGGCGCTGTTCGGCATCGATACACGCCTGCCGGGCATGTTGCATGCCGTGTTCGAAACCTGTCCGGCGCATGGCGGCAAGCTGGCCAAGGCCGATCTTTCCGCCGCCCGGGCAGCGCCCGGAGTGGTGGCCGTAGTGCAGATTGCCGGGACGGCCGTTGCCGATGGACTTGTCGACGGCGTGGCCATCGTGGCGACGAACCACTGGTACGCCGAACAGGCGCGCAAGGCACTGGTGCTCGATTGGGATAGGTCGGCGGCCAAGGGCCATAGCTGGTCCGTCTATGCCGAAGAAGCGGCCCGCCTGCACAAGGACAGCCCGGCAGCCGACCTGCGCCGCGATGGCGATGCCCTGGCAAGGATCGCCGCCGGTTCGCGCCAGCTTGCCCAGCGCTATTCCTATCAATACCTCAGCCACGCGCCGCTTGAGCCGCAAAACTGCACGGCGCTGTTCCAGGACGGCAAGCTTGAGCTTTGGGCGCCAACCCAGAACCCCGCCTCTGGCGCCGACGCGATCGAGCGCAATCTGGGCATCCCGCAGGCCAGCCAGACCATCCACATCACGCGGAACGGCGGCGGCTTCGGACGGCGGCTGATGGGTGATTTCATGCTCCAGGCGGCAGCCATTGCCAAAGCGCTGCCGGGCAAGCCGATCAAGCTGCTGTGGAACCGCACGGAAGACCTGGGCCGGGACTATTTCCGCCCCGGCGGCTGGCACAATCTGCGCGCCGCCATCGACACGCAGGGCAAGCTGGTTGGCCTTGCCGATCACTTCGTCACCGTCGGGCAGGGCGGCAAACCAGGCCGTTCCGCCGGGATGCGCGAAAGCCAGTTCCCGGCCGGGCTGGTGCCAGATCTGCTCTATGTCCAGAGCGTCATCCCCTCGGTGATCCCGACCGGCCCGATGCGCGCGCCGGAATCCAATGCCATGGCATTCGTGATGAACGGCTTCCTTGATGAAGTGGCGGAAATGGCGGGCAAGGACTTGCCCACGCTGGTGCTGGAACTGTGCGCGCAGGATCGCACAGTCGGCGATGCGGGGGACAGGTCGCGCGCATCTGCCGCCTTCGTCACCGCCCGGGCACGCGGCGTGGTTGAGCGCGTGCTGCAGGACAGCAATTGGGCCGCACGGCCGCAATCGGGCAGCCGCCGGTTTGGCTTCGGGTTCTATTTCTGCCACCTGGGCTATTTCGCGGAAGTAGCCGAAGTCAGCGTCGAAGGCGGTGCGGCAAAGGTTCACAAGGTGTGGGTTGCCGCCGATGTCGGAAGGCAGATCGTCAATCCCTTCGGCGCGGAATCGCAGGTCCGCGGGTCAGTGATCGATGGCATTGCCGAGGCACTGCACCACCAGATCACCTTCACCGATGGCGTGATCGACCAGAAGAACTTCGACGAATACGATCTGCCGCGCATCAGCGCGACGCCGGACATCGCGATTTCCTGGGTCATGAGCGACAATCCGCCTTCGGGCCTTGGCGAACCGGCCCTGCCGCCGGTGCTGCCGGCGGTGACCAACGCGATCTACGCGGCCACCGGCAAGCGGATCAGGGATCTTCCGGCGAAGTTCTAGGCCTGGGTTCAGCGGCCCTTCCACTGCGGGGTCCGCTTTTCGACAAAGGCCTGCATGCCCTCGGCGGCGTCCTCGCTCTGTATCCATGCCTGATAGGCAGGATAGCCGTCCTGCGCGGTGATGGCGCTGGCCAGATCCGGCTCGTCCATGGACTTGTAGGCGATTTCCTTGGTTGCCCGCACCGCCAGCGGCGCGCAGGCCATGATCTCTGCCGCCAGCGCGCGGGCGCGGGGCATCAGGCTTGCATCGGCCACCACTTCGCTGACGAAGCCTTGCGCGAAGCCATCGGCGGCAGAAATCTGGCAGCCGGTCAGCAGCGGGATCATCGCCTGCTTGTGGCCCACGGCGCGGACAAGGCGCGTGATGCCCCCGGCAATGGCAATAAGGCCGACTTTCGGTTCCACCAGCCCGAAGCGCGCGCTTTCACCCGCGATCACTCCCCAGATGCACGGCGAACTGGAGGCCGCGTTCAACGCCTTTGCCGCTGACGACGGTTTGCAAGTCGCCATCGTTACCGGCGCGGGAGAGCGGGCGTTCTGCGCAGGCAGCGATCTGAAGGCGTTCAAGATCAGCAACGCCCCGCCCTATCCCGAACATGGCTATGCCGGGCTGATAAAGCGGCACGATCTGGTGAAGCCGGTGATCGCGGCGGTCAAC
>JBJTLW010000117.1:0-9241 GCA_046063225.1 Novosphingobium sp.
GTAGACGGCGTTGGCTGCGGCATCGAAGCGCAGGTCGGCCATGGCCTTGTCCAGCTCGGCCAGCGTTTCGACAACTTCACCGATAATCCAACGGTTTACCGCAGACTTTGCTGCAGGTGCCGCAAGGCTCTGGCTTGCAGCAATTCCGTTGCTTTCGCAGAAGCGTGCGGCGTTCCACAGCTTCGTGGCGAAGTTGCGGTAACCCTCGACCCGGCGCTCATCCATCTTGATGTCGCGGCCCTGGCTTTCCATCGCCGCCATGAAGAAGCGAAGCGCGTCGGCGCCGTACTGGTCGATCAGGCCCAGCGGATCGACCACATTGCCCTTCGACTTCGACATCTTCGCGCCATCGGCGGCGCGCACGAGGCCGTGGAGATAGAGGCGCTTCCACGGGTTCAGCCCGGTCATCGCCTGCCCCATCATCATCATGCGGGCATCCCAGAAGAACAGGATGTCGAAGCCCGAGACGAGCAGGTCGTTGGGGTAGTGGCGCTGGACAAGATCGGTCTGCTCCGGCCAGCCGAGCGTGGCGAAGGGCCACAGGGCGGAGGAGAACCAGGTGTCGAGGACATCTTCGTCCTGCGCCAGATAGATGGCTTCGTCGCGCGGGTGTTCCAGCGCGCAGGTTTCGAAATCGTCGATGGCGACCACTTCCAATGGCAGGGCAAATCCAGCTTCGCGGTAATAGGCCTCGGCCAGTGCCAGCACTTCGGCCTCCGTCTCAGCGACGAAGACCTTGGACCTAGCGAAGCTGGTGTCGTACATTAGGTGCCCGCCGATGGCCTCGGGTCCGAACCAAGCCGGAATCCGGTGCCCCCACCACAGCTGGCGGCTGACGCACCACGGCTGGATGTTCTCCATCCAGTTGAAGAAGGTCTTTTCCCAAGTCTTCGGCACGATCTCGACCGCGCCAGAGCGCACCGCTTCGAGCGGGGCCTTGGCCAGTTCCCCGGCGTTGACATACCACTGGTCGGTCAGCCAGGGTTCGATAACCACGCCGCCGCGATCGCCGAACGGCGTCTGGATCGTGCGGGGTTCGGCATCGGTCTCAACCGGTTCGCCGTCCTTGTCCTTGGTCACGTGCGGGATCAGCATGCCCGCCGCCTTCATGTCGGCCACTACATGCTCGCGCACGACGAAGCGGTCGAGGCCGAGATACTTCTCGGGGATCAGGCCATCGGCGGTCTGCACCACCTTGGCTTCGGCATCGAACATGTTGAGCATATCGGCGGCCTTGATCCCGGCGCGCTTGCCCACTTCGAAGTCGTTGAAATCATGCCCCGGGGTGATCTTCACCGCGCCCGAGCCGAGTTCCGGATCGGCGTGCTCGTCTGCCACCACCTTGAACCGGCGGCCGGTGAGCGGCTGGACGATCTCCTTGCCGATGACGCTCTTGTAGCGCGGGTCTTCAGCCGAAACCGCCACGGCCATATCGGCCAGCATGGTTTCGGGGCGCGTAGTGGCGACCTCGATATAGTCGTGCCCGTCATCGCGCTTCACGCCATCGGCCAGCGGATACTTGAAGTGCCAGAAGCCGCCTTTCACCTCGCGGGTTTCCACCTCAAGGTCGGAAATCGCGGTCTTGAGCTTTGGGTCCCAGTTCACCAGCCGCTTGTCGCGATAGATCAGGCCCTTGTTATACAGGTCGACAAACACCTTCACCACGGCGCGGGTGAAGTGCGGGTCCATGGTGAACTGCTCGCGGCTCCAGTCCATCGAACAGCCGAGGCGGCGCAGCTGGCGGGTGATCTGGCCGCCGCTTTCCGCCTTCCATTCCCAGACCTTGTCGACAAAAGCCTCGCGCGAATAGTTGGTGCGCTTGTCCTGGCGCGCTTCCATCTGGCGTTCGACAACCATCTGCGTCGCGATACCGGCATGGTCGGTGCCGACCACCCACAGCGCATCCTTGCCGCGCAGGCGCTCGTAACGGATCACCACGTCCTGCAGCGTATTGTCGAGCGCATGGCCGATATGGAGGCTGCCCGTCACGTTCGGCGGCGGGTTGACGATAGTATAGGGCGTCGCATCGGGCCGTTCCGGACGGAACAGGCCGTTTTCCTCCCAGTGGGAATACCATTTCGCCTCGATGGCGGCGGGATCAAAAGTCTTGTCGAGAGCCATGCCGGGCCTTTGCCAGCGGGGGGAGCAGCGCGCAACCCATGTTGCCTATTCCACAGCGCGCGCGTGTTTGCGGCGGGCATGCCATCTTGCGGGCGCCACAATTTGTGGGCAGACACGCCGGGCAATGCGCAAATGGGCCGATTTCACAACTGAGGAAACCGAAGGCGGCGCTATCCGCATCGTCTTTTCCGGACCGCTGACGGTTTCGTCCATCGGTCCGGCGGACGTCCGCTTGCGGGAAATCGGCGTTCCGGTCAGCGAACTGGACCTTGGCGGCATCGACGCGATCGACACGGTTGGCGCCTGGCTGCTGCACCGGCTTGAGCAGGAACACGGCGCGGCCATCGTCGGCGCCAGTGGACAGGCGAAGCGCCTGATTGCCGCCGTCAGCACCGAAGCCGGGGTGGAGCACGAAAAGCCGGCGCGTCCCGGTGTGCTCTACCGCGTGCTCAACGCCACCGGCCTGTTCACCGTCACTACCTGGCGCGGCACGGTCAATATCACGGGCTTCCTAGGCGAAATCCTTGTCGATCTGGGCCACCTGATCCGCCACCCGGGCCGCATCCGCGCCAAGGCGATGGTCCACCAGCTTGAACTGGTGGGGATCAATTCGCTCGGCATCATCGGGCTGATGAGCTTTCTTGTCGGCATCGTCATTGCTCAGCAGGGCGCGGTGCAGCTGCAGCAATTCGGCGCCGAAATGCTGACGATCAACCTCACCGGCCGCATCGCCATGCGCGAACTGGGCGTGCTGATGACGGCGATCATGGTCGCGGGCCGATCGGGCTCGGCCTTCGCCGCGCAGCTTGGCACGATGAAGCTGACCGAAGAAATCGATGCCATGCGCACCATCGGCGTCTCACCGATTGAGGCGCTGGTGATCCCGCGCATCATGGCGGCGGTGTTCATGATGCCGCTGCTGGGATTCTACGCCGCGATCATGGCGATTGTCGGCGGTGCGGTGATTTCCGCCTTTACGCTCGGCATTCCGTTCATGACCTTCCTGACCCGCATTCAGGAAGTGGTGCCGATCCACGACGTCTGGGTCGGGCTGGTGAAGGCGCCGTTCTTCGGCCTCGTGATCGCGATGACCGGGTGCTACCAGGGCATGCAGGTGAAGGCGAATGCCGAGGAAGTGGGCCTGCGTACGACCATGGCCGTGGTCCAGGCGATCTTCATGGTCATCGTCATGGACGCGTTCTTCGCCGTGTTCTTTACCGAAGTGGGCTGGGGATGAACGAGATCCCCGACGATATCCGCACCGACGTGGTGCACGACCGGTTCGAGGGCGATCACCCGATTGTCATCAGCGGCCTGCGCAACGCTTTTGGCAGCCAGGTCATTCACGACAATCTCGCGCTGACGGTCAATCGGGGCGAGATTATCGGCGTGGTCGGGGGATCGGGCACTGGCAAGTCGGTGCTGATGCGCTCGATCATCGGCCTGCAAATCCCCGAGGAAGGGTCTATCGAGGTCCTGGGGGAATCGATCACCGAAGCCCACGACGATGACGATATCGACATCCGCAGCCGCTGGGGCGTGCTGTTTCAAGGCGGCGCGCTGTTTTCCACGCTGACCGTGGCGGAGAACGTCGAAGTCCCCTTGCGCGAATTCTATCCCGAAATCGGCGACCGGCTGCGCCGCGAGATTGCGCTCTACAAGGTGCGCCTATCGGGCTTGCCGACGGAAGCGGCCGACAAGTACCCGTCCGAACTCTCGGGCGGCATGAAGAAGCGCGCCGGGCTGGCGCGCGCGCTGGCGCTCGATCCCGATCTGCTGTTCCTTGACGAACCGACCGCCGGGCTCGACCCCATCGGCGCCGCCGCGTTTGACCGGCTGACCAAGGAACTTCAGGAAACGCTGGGACTTACGGTATTCCTGATCACGCACGATCTCGATACTCTTTACGAGATTTGCGATCGCATTGCCGTTCTGGCCGACAAGAAGGTGATTGCCGTGGGAACCATTCCCGAACTGCTGGCCACCGACCATCCGTGGATACAGGAATACTTCAATGGCCCGCGCGGACGGGCGGCGCAGGCCAGTCAGGAACGCGGCCGGGCGGCAAAGGCTGCGGCTGTAGACAAGACCCCGTCGGGAAAGGCATAGACCGGTAAATGGAAACCAGGGCCAATCATGTCTGGGTAGGGGCTGTTACCCTGGTCTTGCTGGCCATGGTGGCGGCTTTCGTCATCTGGATCGCGCAGCTCGGCAAGGGCAACCGCGAGGAATACGACATCTTCTTCAAGCAGTCGGTTGACGGTTTGAGCGAAGGCACCTCGATCAATTACGCCGGCGTTCCGGCCGGGCAGATCTCACAGATCGAACTGTGGCCGGCCGATCCCAGCTTCGTGCGCGTGCGCATCGAAGTGGATAAGAAGGTGCAGATCCTGCAAGGCACCACGGCAACGATCCAGGGCAGCTTCACCGGCGTTTCGACCATCCAGTTGAACGGCGGCGTGCGCGGCGCGCCCAAGATTACCGAGCCGGGACCGGGGCCGGGGCAGGTTCCCGTCATCCCTACACGGCGCGGCGGCCTTGGCGAACTGCTGTCCAACGCGCCGATGCTGATGGAGCGTCTGGCGACCGTGACCGAGCGGCTGAACATGCTGCTGTCGGATGAAAATCAGCGGTCGATCCGCAATATCCTTGGCAATACCGACCGGCTTACCGGCAACCTTGCCGATGCCTCGCCGCAGGTGAAGGGCACGCTGGCGGAACTGCAGGTGACGCTGAAACAGGCGAGCGCAACGCTGGCCAGCTTCGAACAGGTGGCCGGATCGGCCAACACCATTCTTGGCTCGGACGGCCAGTCACTCGCCCGCCAGCTGCGCGAAACATTGGGTTCGGCCAAGCGCGCGGCGGATGAACTGCAAGGTGCGCTGGGAGAAGCCAAGCCCGGCCTTCGCCAGCTTTCCGAAAGCACCCTGCCGCAGGCAGAGGCGGCGATCCGCGATCTGCGCGCCACCAGCAAGGCGCTGCGCGGGGTGACCGAAAAGATCGATGAACAGGGCGCGGGCGCCTTGCTCGGCGGGCCGAAGCTGCCGGATTACAAGCCATGATCGACCTGGCGAAAAAGGGGAAAGCCATGACGCTGCGGCACGCCGCAAGCCTGCGCGCCACGGGGGCGGCCGCGCTTCTTCTGGCGCTTTCGGGGTGCCTGGGGCTGGGGGGCGGCAAACCGCCGCCAACGCTGTTCTCGCTGACGCCGGATCGCATCCTGCCCGCTGGATCGGCGCTGTCCGGCAACGCCGCCAATTCGCTCGTCGTTCTCGATCCCGAAACCGACCAGAGCCTTGGCGTCACGCGCATTGCCGTCCAGGTCGATGAAACCAACGTTGCCTATCTGGCGAAAGCCGCTTGGGTGGAACGCCCCGCGCGGCTGTTCGGCACGCTGATGGCGGAAACGATCCGCGCGGGCGGCAAGCGCCTCGTCTTCGTGGGGGATGATGGCATGGCCTCCAGCCGCAACCGGCTCGGCGGACGGCTATCCGCCTTTGGCTATGATGCGCGCGAACAGGCGGTGATCGTACGGTTCGATGCCGTGCTGTCCGGCCCGGCCGGTGCCGTTTCCACACGGCGCTTCGAAGCGAAGGTCGCGGGCGTTGGCCCCAAGGCGGAACTGGTCGCCCCGGCGCTCAACCGCGCGGCCAACAAGGTGGCGACGGAGGTGGCGGACTGGGTGGGCTAGGCCCGCACCAGTTCGGCAAAGCGGACAGCGGCGGTGAAATCGCGCAGGCGCTTGGCCTGACGGGCCTCCGCCTCGGCATCGCTGCCCCACAGTTCGGCCTGATAGAGCTCTTCCAGCTCGCTCGCCTGCCAAAGATCGTCGATTCCATGCGCGCCATCGGCGGCGAGGAGGGCGATCGTCAGCGATGACGAAATGCCCGTCAGCGATCGCAGCGCGGCCAGGGTGAGATCGTCCTGCGCGTCGAGTACCGCGCGCAGCCGCTCCATGGTGGCTGCCGGTTGCGGCTGGTGCATGATGCCGCTCACCCGGTTGAACGCCACGCCCCACAGCGCTTCCGCTTCCTTGAGCAGCGGCTCCCACGCGGCGTCCTGACGGCGGGCGAGCGCCTCGCCCGGATCGGCGCGGTAACACAGCGTGTCGGTGTCACCATAGGGCAGCAGGGCGTCAATGGCGG
Source organism: Novosphingobium sp. (assembly GCA_046063225.1). Taxonomy (GTDB): domain Bacteria; phylum Pseudomonadota; class Alphaproteobacteria; order Sphingomonadales; family Sphingomonadaceae; genus Novosphingobium. Next base: position 6,267 of record JBJTLW010000117.1, read on the forward strand.
CAGCGCGGTCGGGCGCGATCACGTCAATCGCATAGTCGGCCATGTCGCGCAGCACGAAACCGGCAGGGTCGATCTCCTCGCCCTGCGCCGCCCATTCCGCCGCCAGCGCAGTGGCAAGCGCTTCGCCTGGCACGACCTGCGGGCGCTTTCCCTGCGTCTTGAGGGGGCGCCCATCCAGCATCACCTGCCAGCCGCCATCCACCGGCGCCGCCGTGGCGTCCTTCCAGAACCGCTTCACCCGGTCAGCTCCGCCAGCGCTTGGCCAGCATCACGGGGACGACGAAGGTGTCGATCATGCCGAACAGGATAAACATGACGCCAATCAGCCGCGCGCCGGGAATGTCGATCTTGTCGAGCGCGCACAGCAGGCCGACAAGGATCAGCACCACGCCGCAGATACGGACAAGGTTCATGGCCAGAAAGCGCTTCTTGGCCAGCGCGTCTTCTTCCGGTGTGCTCATTGCAATAGATACTCCCCAAGTTCCTGCGGGCTGGCGGCAACCCATTCCGCACCCGCGGCGATCAATTCATCCGCGCCGTGATAGCCCCAATCGACACCGATGGCACGCACCCCGGCGTTGATCGCCAGCGCCATGTCAAAGGCTGTATCGCCAATCATGACGGTCTGCGCCGGATCGGCCAGCGTTTCGGCCAGCGCCGCTTCCATCATTGAAGGATGCGGCTTTGACGGGTGCCGGTCTGCCGTTTGCAGGGTGGCAAAGTGGCTGGTCAGCCCATGGGTGGCCAGGCAATGGACCAGCCCCCGGTCGCTTTTTCCCGTGGCGACGCCCAGCGTCCAGCCCGCGGCGCGCAAGGCATCGAGCAGCGGAGCAATGCCATCGAACAGTGGTTCGGCAATGCGCCCCTGTTCGCGCGCGGTGCGGTAGGCCCGCTTGTAGGCGTCAACCGCCAACGCATGCACCTCGGCATCGCAATCGGGAGCCAGCCGGCGCACCGCCTGCGGCAAGGACAGGCCGACGATGCGGCGCACCTTATGGCGATCGGGGCAGGGCAGTCCGGCTTCGGTAAAGGCGGCTTCCATCGCCTCGCAGATAGACGCCTGGCCATCGACCAGAGTTCCGTCGCAATCGAACACGGCCAGCTGCAAGCTCACGGGGCGAGCGTCCGCATCAGTTGGGCGATGGCAAAGGCGCCTTCCGATTCAAGCCCGGCGGCCACCCGCTCGCGCTCTTCGGCGGGCTTGTTCTGGCTGAGTTTCAGCGTCGGCCGCCAGCCGAGCACTTCCATTTCAAAACCGACAATACCGCCCATCATCTGGCGCAGCTTGTCTTGCGGCATCTTGTCCATGGTCCAGGGCGAGCCCTGCATAAGGCGCGCCTCCTGCCGCTCGCTCAAACCCTCAAGCAGGCCGAGCAGTCCGTCGGAATCCATCCGCCGCACCGGGCCTTCCATTTCCAGGCTGATATAGTTCCAGGTCGGTACCTGCGCCTGATCGTCATACCAGCGCGGTGAGACATAGCCGTCCGGCCCGTTGACCGCGGCAAGCGCCGTCATGCCCGGCAGGTGCTTGGTCAGGGCATTGCCGCGTGACAGGTGAAACTGCACGGCGCCGTCGCCGGTGTAGAGCAGCGGCATGTGGGCAACACGCAGGCCATCGGGCGTCGGGGCAAAGATCATGCCGAAGCCGATCTCTTCGATCAGCGTTTCGAACAGGGCGCGGTCTTCGCTGCGGAAAAGGCTGTTGGGATGCATCAGCGCGGCTTCCGCGGCGCACCACCGGGCTTTGCCGTCCCCTTGGGCCGTGCCGGAGCAATGGGCCGTGCCGGAGCCTTGGCACCTGCGGGTGCGGCGCGCTTGGCGGCCGGAGCTGGCGATCCCTTGCCCTTGGTCGGTCCGCGTTTCTTCGGCGCTTCGGTGCGGGTGCCCGCCTTGCCCGAAGGCGCGCGTTCGCCGCTCTTGCGGCCGCGCCGTTCGCCGCGCCGTTCCTTGCGGTACTGCTTGGCATGGGCCTTGGCAGCCGATTTCTCGACCTCCTTGGTGTCGCGCACCGGCATTTCGATTTCGGTATCGCCATCGGCCTCGTCAAAGCCCAGCTGCGCGAGCGAGGCGGCGAAATGCGGTGGCAGTTCGGCGGTAATGTCCAGCGGTGCGCCATCGGGATGATCGATGATAAGGCGGCGCGCGTGCAGGTGCATCTTGCGGCTGATCGATCCTGAAAGGAACGCCTCAGGCCCGCCGTATTTGCCATCGCCGATGATCGGGTGGCCGATGGCCGCCATGTGGACGCGCAACTGGTGGGTGCGCCCGGTGAAGGGTTGCAGTTCCACCCAGGCGGCGCGGTTGCCGGCGCGGTCGATCACGCGATAGCGGCTCTTGGCGGGCTGGCCCTGATCGCTCTTGTCGACCATCATCTTTTCGCCGCCGGTGCCGGGCTGCTTGGCCAGCGGCAGGTCGATCAGGCCTTCCTTGACCTCGGGAATGCCGGCGACCAGCGCCCAGTAGATCTTGCGCGCCGAACGCGTGGAAAAGCGCTTGGAAAAATAGGCCGCGCTGCCCGGCGTCGCCGCCACGAGCAGGACGCCGGAAGTATCCTTGTCCAGCCGGTGGACAAGCCGCGGGCGCGGGCCATCGCCAGCAAAGGCATCAAGCAGGCCGTCGACATGCTCGAAGGTGCCGGAACCGCCCTGCGTGGCAAGGCCCGGCGGCTTGTTGAGCACCAGCGCGGCGCGATCGCGGTGGATCAGCATGGCATCGGCCGCCGCGATCTGCTCCTCGGTCAGCGGCTTGCGGGCGCGGGGGCCGCGTTCGGGGCTGGCGCCGCCCGGCGGCACGCGCAGCACCTGGCCCTTGGTCAGGCGGTCTTCCACCCCGGCGCGCTTGCCATCGACGCGGATCTGGCCGGTGCGCGCCCAGCGGCTGACCATGGCAAAGCTGACCTGCGGCAGATGGCGCTTGAACCAGCGGTCAAGCCGCACGCCGTCATCATCGGCCTGGACGGTAAACTGGCGGACAGT
>JBJTLW010000013.1:0-3084 GCA_046063225.1 Novosphingobium sp.
CGGCGCTATTGCCGGTTACGACACGGGGAGAGGAAGTCTTGGTCGACGGAGAACCTATCGGAAAGTTGGAAGGATTCAGGTTCAAGGTCGATCCATCAACCCATCACGCCGATCACAAGCTGCTGTTTGCTGCCGCCGAAAAGCATTTGCCGCAGATCTTTGCCGATCGCGCCCGCGAACTGGCGGAGGGGCTTCCCACCGGCGCGGTCGCCCTGCGCATAGCCGATGGCAAGGTGCTGCTGGGCAACGAGGTGCTCGCACGGGTCGAAGTCGAACGCAGCCGTCCCCTTAGCCCGCGCCTGATTCTGGAGCGGACGCTGGAAGCCGTGCCGGAAATCGAGCGCAAGCTTCTCAAGTCGCGGCTCGACGAATGGTTGCAGGCCTGGATGCAGCCGCTTGCAGGCCTGATCGCGCTGGACACGGCGGCGCGCGAGGAAAGCGGTGGGCCGGAGCTGCGCGCCCTGCTGATCAAGCTGATCGACAACGGCGGCATCCTGCTGCGCGCGCGGTCGGGGCTGGACGGCCTAACCAAGGACCAGCGGCAGAAGCTGCGCAGCCTGAAGGTCTATTTCGGGTCGCTGGAAGTCTACGTCCACGCCATGCTCAAGCCCGCAGCCCAGGCGCGCTGGCGTGAACTGTGCGCGGCACGAGGATGGAACCTGCCGACCGAACCCGAGGGCATGCCATCGGTCATTGCTGCCACAAAGGAACGCCCACCGATTGCTTACCGGCGCGCCGGCCACCAGGCGATCCGCGTGGATCTGGCAGAGCGCCTGTTCCGTGCCGCGCATAGCCTGCGCGTGCCGGCCGGGCGCAAGCCTTTTGCCATTGACGAGGCGCTTGGCCGGTCGATGGGGCTGACCGAGGAAAACCTTGAATCGCTGTTGCGCAGCGGCGGTTTCCGGCCGCGCTCGCGCCGCAAGCTGAAGGACGGCGAATTCGGCCCGGAAGCGCCGAAGACGTGGACCTGGTTCCCGCCCCGGTTCGACGAGGCGGACAAGGCACCGCCGCGCGACCGGACGAAGCCGGGCGGCAAACACACATCTGGCGATGCGGCGCGCAAAGGTGACGGTGAAAACAAAGGCAAGAGCAAGGGAAAGCCGCCCGGCCGCGCGGACGAGCGCACCGCACCGGCGAAATCCCGGCCGTCCCCTGCGCCAGCGGGCGGTGGCGCCTTTGCCGGGCTGGCCGATCTCATGCGACTGGCGGCAAAGGACTGACGGGGGCCGTGCGGATTGACCGGCTGCTCTGGTTTCTGCGCCTGTCCCCAAGCCGGAGCCATGCGCACGACTGGGTCCTTGAAGGGCATATGCGGGTCAACGGAAGGCGCATCGAGAAGCCAAGCGCCAATATTGCGCCGGGCGATATCCTTACGCTGCCGGTCCGCACGGCAGTCAAAGTTATTGCCATCGAATGCCTGCCACAGCGGCGCGGACCGGCTCCCGAAGCACAAGCATGTTATCGCGTGCTTGACGAGCGCTCCCCAATGCCGATAGCAGCACGGGAAACGAAGCAAGATACCGAAGGGGATACCGAGCCATGACCTATGTCGTCACCGACGCCTGCATCAAGTGCAAGTATATGGACTGCGTCGAGGTATGCCCGGTGGACTGCTTCTACGAAGGCGAAAACATGCTGGTGATCAACCCCAGCGAATGCATCGACTGCGGCGTGTGCGAACCGGAATGCCCGGCCGAAGCGATCCTGCCCGATACCGAAAGCGGCCTTGAGCAGTGGCTCGAGCTGAACGCCAAGTATTCGGGCGAATGGCCGAACCTGACGACCAAGAAAGACTCGCCGGAAGACGCGGATGAGTACAAGGGCGTCGAAGGCAAGTTTGAGAAGTTCTTCTCGGCCGAACCCGGCGAAGGCGACTGATCCGTTGGCGGAAGCCGCGCTTGGTTTCCGGCCTGTAAACCTTTGAATCACTTGGACAGTGGGGCCTTCCGAAGCAACCCTTCGGAGGGCCGCGCCGCGTTCTGATTCCGGGGTCTGGCAATTTTGTTACAGTGATGCTATATAATGCTGCGAGTGGTGAAGGATTTCGCCACGTCGCACAGATAGTTCATGAAAGGCACAGGTCGCAGGATGGGGTTGATCGGGTTCGGGGCCCGGCTCGCCAATGGCGCGGCATTTCTCCGCATTCGCCCAAATCCCTGTCTTACGAAACTTGCCGAACGAAAGGACGCATGATGTCGGCCAAGGCGAACGCCTTCGATGTTGGTGACTACGTCGTATATCCCAAGCACGGTGTCGGCCGGGTGATCGAACTGCAGGAGCAGGAAATCGCCGGCATGAAGCTGGAACTCTATGTCCTGCGCTTCGAAAAGGAACGCATGACCCTGCGCGTTCCGATGAACAAGGTCGAAGCGATCGGCATGCGCAAGCTGTCGTCGGACAAGACCCTGCGTGAAGCGCTCGATACGCTGAAGGGCAAGCCCAAGGTCAAGCGCACCATGTGGTCGCGCCGCGCCCAGGAATATGAAGCCAAGATCAATTCGGGCGATCTGGTTTCGATCGCCGAAGTGACTCGCGACCTGTTCCGCGCCGATGACCAGCCGGAACAGAGCTATTCCGAACGGCAGATCTTTGAAGCCGCCTCCTCGCGCCTGGCGCGCGAACTGGCCGCGATGGAAAAGACCGACGAGCCGGCCGCACTCAAGAAGATCCTCGCGATCCTCAACGAGCATGCGCCGAAGTATTATGCCGAGGCCGCCGCGACCGTCTGATCGCCCGCGTCTTTGCAAACCAAAAGGGCTGCCTGACCGGGCAGCCCTTTTTTGATTCCGCGCCCAGAGCCTGTCCTCTTGTCAAATCCGCTTTGCCGTATTATTTCAGTAATACACAATGACGGAGACGTGCCATGAAGCTAGGCCACCTGTTCAAATCTCTCGCCCCGGTATTCGCGCTGGCCATGGCGGCTGGCGTATCGGGCTGCGATGGGGCCAAGATCAACATCAACGGCGAAGAAGGCAAGAAACTGTCCGAACTGGACCTGTCGGGCAAGGCGCCGGGCGAGCTGATGATGTTCGGGCCGGACCGGATCGAGCTGACCACGGGTGACAAGCTGACGATCACGGTCGA
>JBJTLW010000118.1:0-5185 GCA_046063225.1 Novosphingobium sp.
CCCATGGCGAAGCCAGCAACCGTCAAGATCCGTCTCGTGTCGAGCGCCGACACCGGCTTCTTCTATGTCACCAAGAAGAACCCGCGCAACACGACCGAGAAGATGAGCTTCAAGAAGTACGATCCCGTCGTGCGCAAGCATGTCGAGTTCAAGGAAGCCAAGATCAAGTGAATTCCGCGCCCCTTACCGGGGCGGGTTCACAAGCTGTTCAAACCCGGTCTATTAGTCCGGCACACATGAAACAGCCCTCGATCCTAATTCGCAGCGGCGCCGTCCTTTGGGCGGCGTTTGCCGTTTGTGCGCCTGCCGCACTGATTCCCGCACCTGCAATCGCACAGGCCCAGGCTGGCGATCTTGACCGCGCGGTTACCGCGCTGCGCTCGATTTCGACCATGCAGGCAGGCTTCGTCCAGACCGACCGCAACGGCCAGCGTGCCACCGGCACGATCACGCTCAAGCGTCCTGGCCGCATCCGCTTCCAGTATTCGCCCGGCATCCCGATGTTGATCGTCTCCGATGGCGCGGCGCTTACCCTGATCGATTACCAGGTGCGCCAGGTGCAGCGCTGGCCGATCAAGAACAGCCCGCTCGGCGCGCTGCTCGATCCGTCTCGCGACGTGAAGCGCTATTCCAGCCTCGTCCCCTCGGGCGATGCCAATTCCATTGCCGTGGAAGTGCGTGACCGTTCGCATCCCGAATTCGGCACCATGACCTTCCGCTTCCACCGCAAGGCTGGTGCGCCCGGCGGGTTGGAACTGGGTGGCTGGACGCAGATCGATTCGCAGAACAAGCGCACCATCGTTTCGCTTTCGAACCAGCGGTACGGAATTGCGGTGTCGGACGCGATGTTCAAATTCAACGATCCGCGCCGTCCCACTCGTCGATAAGGGGGAACGCTTCGGCCCGCTTGCGCCCATTTCCTGCGGCAAGCTGCCAGTTCCGTTCATTGAACAGCAAGCGAACCTATCCTAGATAGATATCCGACGGCGCGGACGGAGGCGGGTTTCCCCCCTGTTGCCCTGGCCTCCTCAAGGGTCTGCCCCGTCAAGCGTGACGAACGCACAAAGGAACCCCCGCTCCAATGCCCCCGGAGCGGGGGTTTTCTTTTGTGATGGCCTGGAATGGCTCAGGCCGGGCTGCGAATACAGTCTGTCTGCGCTTCCGGTGCTCACGACCTTGAAGGTCGTTCCGCTCCGGTTCTCGACGACCTGCATTCTCGCTCCAGCCTGAGCCATTCCAGACTCATCCCGCGCGTTGTGCGGTTGCGGTGTCAAAATTCCGCACTAAAGCCATTCCCATGCTGTCCGTTGCCACCTGGAACATCAATTCCGTCCGCCTGCGCGCCGATCAGGTTACCCGTTTCCTGAGCGAGCAGGCCCCTGACGTGCTGTGCATTCAGGAGATCAAGTGCGCCGAACACCTGTTCCCGCACGAAGCCTTTGAGGCGGCCGGCTACACGCACCGCGTCGTCCACGGACAGAAGGGCTATCACGGCGTTGCCACGGTGAGCCGGGTGCCGCTGCGCGAGTTCAGCCGGCATGACTGGCAGGACAATGGCGAAGCGCGCCACGTGGGCGTGGAACTGCTCGGCCCTGCCGGACAGGGCCTGATCGTCGAGAACGTCTATATCCCCGCCGGCGGCGACATTCCCGACCGCGAGGCCAATCCGAAATTCGGCCAGAAGCTCGATTTTCTTGAACGCATGACGCGCTGGGCCGACAAGATCGATCGCACGACCCTGATCGTCGGCGATTTCAACATCGCCCCGCTGCCCGAGGACGTCTACGATCACAAGGCGCTGCTCAAGGTGGTCAGCCACACTCCGATCGAAGTCGAAACGCTCACCCGCTTTGCCGATGCGCATGGCTGGGTCGATCTGGGGCGCAAGCATATCCCCGCGCCGGAGCGCAACTGGACCTGGTGGTCCTATCGCACCTACTGGCAGGAAAAGGATCGCGGACGGCGGCTCGATCACATGTGGGCCTCGCCCGATCTGGCCGCGCAATCGCGCAGCCACCGCTTTGTCGAGGAAACCCGCCGCTGGGAGCAGCCGTCGGATCACGTGCCGCTGGTGACGGAGTTCGACGTTTGAGGACGGTGTCCAACGGGGCAAGCCGGTGAGGGCGACACGGCGCGTCGCGCTGGCGCTCGATGCGCTGCGCCACGGCTGGCCGGTGGAGGTCGACGGCGTCCTGCGCCTGCTGCCGGCCGAAACCGGCTTCGGCCCCGATGTCACCGCCCAGCGCCTGCTGATTTCCTCCGCCCGCGCCATCACGCTCAAACTCGCCAACCAGCGCGAGGCGGCCGAACCGCACGCCCCGGTGCTGATCCGTGGCGGCGACCCCTTCACGCTTGGCGAGGCGCGGGTGATTGCCGATCCGGCGCTGGATCTGGCCAATCCGCTGAAGGGGCCGTTTCTTGCCGAGCATCTCGATCATGCGCAGTCGGCGCGCACGGCTATGGAGCTGGCGCTGCTCGCCGGCATCCTTCCCGCCTTTCTGGTCGATCCGGCCAGCTGCGGCGAAGCGCAGGTCGTGTCGAGCGGCGATCTGGCCGAATGGCGCGACACCCGCCACCTCGCCATCGCCGCACGGGCGCGCCTGCCGGTCGCGGCTTGCGACGAGGCGGAAATTGTCGCGTTCCGGTCCGCCGATGACATGCGCGAACACGTAGCGCTGGTGATCGGCCAGCAGCATGGCGACCGCGCGCCGCTCGTCCGGCTCCATTCCGAATGCCTGACCGGCGATCTTCTGGGCAGCCTCAAGTGCGATTGCGGACCGCAGCTCGACGCCGCGCTTGCGGCTATGGCCGAGGAGGCCGCGCAGGGCGGATGGGGCGTGCTGCTGTACCTGCGGCAGGAAGGGCGCGGCATCGGCCTCGGCAACAAGCTGCGCGCCTATGAATTGCAGGATCAGGGCTTCGACACGGTCGATGCCAACAACCGTCTTGGCCTGCCGACCGAGGCGCGCGATTTTCCCGTCGCCGCGCGCATGCTGGCGCTGCTTGGCGTGCGGGCGATCCGGCTGATGACCAACAATCCGGCCAAGGTTGCCGCGCTGCAATCAGAGGGCGTGGACGTGGCCGAACGGGTGCCGCACCAGCTGCCGCCCAACCCGCACAACGCCCGTTATCTCGCGACAAAGCGGGACCGGACGGGGCACCTGCTCTAATCGATCCTCCCCATTTTTCCGAAGGACAAATGGGGAGGTGGCAGCCCGCAGGGCTGACGGAGGGGCCATTTGGTGGGCTAGATTGCCCCTCCACCATCGCCTTCGGCGACGGTCCCCCTCCCCATTTGGCTTCGCAAAATAGGGAGGATCGGCGAAAGGCCTACCTTCGTTCGAACGGCTTCAGCCGGGCGCCCAGCGTGTTCTGGCCGATCGCCAGCGGTTCGCCCGACCAGTCAGCCACCCACACCGTATCGCGGTCCAGCCCGGGGACGAGGCGCGCATCGTTGCCGTCGATCTTCAGCCCGGCGGACGGGTTCTTGCGCGCTTCCGCACCGACGGCGATGAAGGCGGAATAGTTTTCCTTGTGCTGACCCTGGACGAACCAGTTGCCGGCAATACGGCCCGTCGCACCGGCGGGCAGGTCGATCATGTAGTTGGTCCACTTGCCCTGCGAATCGTCGAAGCTGGAGGCCAGGATCGCTACTTTTGCCGCGCGGCTTTTCACATAGTGGCCGCCCCGGCCTATCTCGAACCGGCTGCGCGTGACGGTCAGCGCGCCGAAGCCGTTGACGTATATCGAATGGGCGCAGCCGGCGCTGAAGGCGCAGGTGCCAAGGCGGGTAAAGGTGCTTTTGTCCACGGTCAGCGTGCCGGCCGGATCGTCGGCGGAAAGGATGCCCTGCTGGCTGTCGCGGAACCAGCTTTGCGAGACGGAGATCAGGCCCTTTTCCGCACGGATGCCCGCGCCGTTGCCCGAGCTGGAGTGCTGGTTGGCGAAGACCAGCCCTTCGACATGGGTCGTGCGTCCGCGCAGGACGAGCGCGGCCTTGTCTTCGCAGGCCTCGCCCTCCAGCACCGATTGCCCGGACACGGCGGCCCGGAAGGTGACGTCGCCCGCCTCCTGCACCGCGCAGTCGGCAAAACGGCCCGAGGCGATCTGCACCGTTCCGCGGCCATTGCCGATGGCGTTGACGGCGTCTTGCAGGCGGGCATAGCCACGCCCGGTTTCGACCACGGTGTAGGGCGCGCCGCTTTGCGCAAGGAGCGGGACAGCGGTGATGGCGATCGTGGCAGCAGCCAGCGCAAGAAGGGGTATCGTCTTCATGCCGTCACCATAGGGCCGCGACGGTCAAGAACGGGTAAATGCCTTGGCCGGCGTCACTTTCGCCGGTTCGGCGGGCTGCCTTCGATGATCTGGCTGCGCGGCAGCATCCAGCGGACCATGTTGAAGGCCCAGGCGCCCATCGCTGCGACAAAGGCGATGACATAGACCGCCACCAGCGCCGGCTTGGGATGGTCCTTCATGACCCAGACGAACGGCAGGACGATCGGCAGCAGGCCAAGCATCCACAGGCCGAACTGGCGCCAGCCTTCGGCGTTGCGGGGCTGGATGTTCATCTGCCAGCCGCGCTTGTAGCAGACGAAAGGCTTGTCTTCTTCGCGCATCATTCCGTCTCCTTGGGCGGCCGGCCGCGGCGGGGCGGCTCTGCCGGCGCGATCTTGATCCCCCGCCGCGCCAGGGCTTCACGCAGCAGGAATTCCACCTCGGCGTTGACCGAGCGAAAGTCTGCCGCCGCCGCCCGCTCCAGCGCCGCGTAGAGCGCCGGATCGAGCCGCAGGGGAAAGGATTTGCGCGCCGGGGGAGCCATGGGTCAGATCACTGGTAGAGCGAGCCTGCGTTGACCACTGGCTGGGTATCGCGTTCACCGCACAGCACGACCATCAGGTTGGACACCATCGCCGCCTTGCGCTCGTCGTCGAGGTGAACAACGTCCTTTTCCGACAGCATGGCCAGCGCCATTTCCACCATGCCGACCGCGCCTTCGACCAGCGTCTTGCGCGCCGCGACCACGGCTTCGGCCTGCTGGCGGCGGAGCATGGCCCCGGCGATTTCCTGCGCATAGGCCAGGTGCGTGAAGCCGCATTCGTCCACCGTGATGCCGGCCATCTGCAACCGCGCGATCAGTTCCTTGCGCAGTTCGACGCCCACTTCATCGTGGTTGCCGCGCAGGGTG
>JBJTLW010000119.1:0-28369 GCA_046063225.1 Novosphingobium sp.
CTACGGCCTGTTCGGGCGCGATTTCGTCACCCGCGACGGCCAGCGCACGATGATCGTGGTGGTGACCCACCGGCAATGGGCGAACCTGATCGCGGCGCTGGGACTGGGCGAGGCGATTGCCGGAATCGAGGCGGCGCGCGAGGTCAGCTTTGCCAAGGACGATGGCCTGCGCTTCGCGCACCGCGACGCGCTTTTCCCGCTGTTCGAAGCTGCCATCGCCCAGCGTGACCACGCCGATCTGGCCGCTGCGCTCGATGCCGGGGGCGTTGTCCATTCCGCCTATCGAACCATGCTCGATGCGGTGAACGATCCGGCGCTGGTGGCTAACAACCCGATCTTCGGTGCAGCACCCAATCCCAGCCGGTTGATCTATCCCGCCGCCGGCGCCTTCGCCTCGGTGCCGCAAGAGCCGCGCGGCGCCCCGCGCAGCGCTCCGCGCAACGGCGAACACAGCGAACAGGTGCTGGCCGAACGCCTCAACCTTTCCCCGGGCGAGATTGCCCGCCTGATCGACTCCCGCATCGTAGGAACCGCACAATGACCCAACTTCGCCGCGCGGCCATCGTCGCCCCCATCCGCACCGCCGTCGGCAAGTTCGGCGGCGCGCTGTCCTCAATGGGGGCGGGCGATCTGGGGGCAGTGATCATCAAGGCGCTGGTCGAGCGCACGAAGATCGATCCCGCCCGGGTGGACGACGTCGTCTTTGCGCAGGGCTATGGCAACGGCGAAGCGCCGGCGATCGGTCGCTGGTCGTGGCTGGCGGCTGGCTATCCGATCGAGGTGCCCGGCTATCAGCTCGACCGGCGCTGCGGATCGGGCCTGCAGGCGGTGATCGATGCGGCGATGATGGTGCAAACCGGCGCCAGCGACGTCGTGCTGGCGGGCGGCGTGGAATCGATGTCCAACGTCGAACACTACACCACCCAGATCCGCAAGGGCGTGAAATCCGGCAGCCTCGAACTGCACGACCGATTGACGCGCGGGCGAGTGATGAGCCAGCCGATTGCGCGCTTTGGCGTGATTTCGGGAATGATCGAGACGGCGGAAAACTGCGCCAAGGACTATGGCATCACGCGTGAGGCCTGCGACGCCTATGCCGTTCGCAGCCACCAGCGCGCCACGGATGCTTGGAAGAACGGCCTGTTCGCCGATGAACTCGTCGCCGTGCCGGTGCCGCAGAGGAAGGGCGATCCGGTGCTGTTCGATCATGACGAGGGCTACCGCGCCGACGCGACGATGGAATCGCTCGGCGCGCTGCGTCCGCTCGAAGGCGGCGTCGTGACCGCCGGCAACGCCAGCCAGCAGAACGATGCGGCTGCCGCCTGCCTTGTTGTGGCCGAAGACAAGCTGGAGGAGCTGGGCCTTGAACCGATCGCCTGGTTCCATTCGTGGGCGGCAGCGGGCTGCGAGCCGAGCCGCATGGGTATCGGTCCGGTCCCGGCGGTAGAACGGCTGTTCGCCCGCACCGGCCTTGGCTGGGACGATCTTGGTGTGATCGAACTGAACGAGGCCTTTGCACCGCAGGTTCTGGCCGTGCTCAAGGGCTGGGGCTGGTCCGACGATGACAGCCGCAACGCCATCCTCAACGTCAACGGTTCGGGCATCTCGCTCGGCCACCCGATCGGCGCGACCGGCGGGCGCATCCTTGCCAACCTGACGCGGGAGATGCAACGCCGCGATGCGCGCTACGGCCTTGAAACCATGTGCATCGGCGGCGGTCAGGGCCTCGCTGCGATTTTCGAGAAAGCGTGATGTACAGCAAGGCACTCGAAGGCGCGCGAACCTTCCGCGACGCGGCCCTGGGCAAGCTGCGCGCCCGGCTGGAAACGAACCCTATCGACGCCGAACAGCGCGCGGCCCACGGCTTTGCCTGGGTGGCGACGTCAGTTGCGGCGCTGGAAGCCGTGGCGGAATGGCTGACGGCAGGAAACGGAACCAACCCGCTCGACGGAAAGATCGCGCGGCTCGCCTTCGCCGAAACGATCTCGCAGATGATTGGCGGACTGCCGATGGGGCAGAACGAGATTTTCCGCCCCGGTGACCTCGAACTGGGCGAGGCCGCCTTCGCCCTGCGCGAAGCCTCGCTCGACGTGATCTATGGCGATCATGCCCGGCTCCGCGCCGAGGTTGCCGCCGCGCTGGCCGAAGGTCAGTGGCCTTCGGAAACCTTCCACGATGCCGATCTTGACGCCATCCGCGACCAGTATCGCCGCTTCACCGATGCCGAAATCATCCCCCATGCCCACAAGTGGCATCTGGCCAATGACCTGATCCCTGACGAGACGGTGCAGCACATGGCCGAACTCGGCACTTTCGGGGTCTGCATCCCCGAAGAGTTCGGCGGACTGGGTCTGGGCAAGCTGGTCATGTGCCTCGTCACCGAGGAACTGTCGCGCGGGTGGATCGGCACCGGATCGCTCGGCACGCGTTCGGAAATCGCGGGCGAACTGATCGTGCTGGGCGGCACCGAGGCGCAGAAGGCGCACTGGCTGCCGCTGATCGCCAGCGGCGAGGTTCTGCCTACCGCCGTGTTCACCGAACCCGACGTCGGATCGGACCTTGGCTCGCTTCAGACCCGCGCCACCCGCGATGCCGATGGTGGCTGGGTCATCAATGGCGCCAAGACCTGGATCACCCACGCCAGCCGGTCCGACCTGATGACCATGCTCACCCGCACGCTTCCCGAAGCGAAGGGCTATGCCGGGCTGTCGATGCTGCTGGTGCCCAAGCCACGCGGGACGGACGCCGACCCGTTCCCGGCCGAGGGCATGGCCGGCAGCGAGATCGAGGTGCTGGGCTACCGCGGCATGCGCGAATACGCGCTCAGCTTCGATGGCATGCGCGCGCCAGCTGATGCGCTGCTGGGCGGGGAGGAGGGCCAAGGCTTCAAACAGCTGATGCGTACCTTCGAAGGCGCCCGCATCCAGACCGCCGCCCGCGCCGTGGGCGTGGCCCGCCGCGCGCTGGAGCTGGGGCTGGACTATGCGCTGAACCGCAAGCAGTTCGGCAAAGCGCTCGTCAATTTCCCGCGCGTGTCCGACAAGATTGCCATGAGCCTTGTCGACATGGTGCTGGCGCGCGAGCTGACCTATGCGGCGGCACGCGCCAAGGATTCGGGCAAGCGCTGCGATATCGAGGCGGGCATGGCCAAGCTGCTCGGCGCCCGCGCGGCATGGTCCAACGCCGATGCCGCGCTGCAGATTCACGGCGGCAACGGCTATGCGCTGGAGTTCGAGATCAGCCGCGTGCTGTGCGACGCCCGCATCCTCAACATCTTCGAAGGGGCAGCCGAAATCCAGGCCCAGGTGATTGCCAAAGGGCTGGCCGGAGGCCGCAACTAGACCAACGGGCCGTGGGAGAGACTGCCGTGCTGAGACGATCGATCCTGGTTCTTGCGCTTGCCCTGTCGGCCTGCGCGGGTGGTGGCCGTTCAGACGGTGATGACTGGGCCGATTATGATGGCCCGGGCGCACAGCATTTCAGCCCGCTTGACGATATCAACCGCGACAATGCCAAGGACCTGGGCCTTGCCTGGCACTTCGATCTGGACGTCGGCGGGGCCAGCCTGACCGCGCCGGTCGCGGTCGACGGCGTGCTCTATCTTGCCGCCGGGGCCAGCCACGTCTTCGCGCTCGATGCCGCGACCGGCGAAAAGCTGTGGGATCACGATACCGGCGCACGCGAAAAGGCCGGCATCACCCTGCGCGGTGCCTGGGGCAGCCGCGGCATCGCCTGGTCGGATGGCAAGGTCTTCACCGGCACGATGGACGGACGTTTGGTCGCGCTTGATGCCAAAACGGGCAAGGAAGTGTGGTCCGTCCAGACCACCGAGCCGGGCGACCAGCGCTACATCTCCGGCGCGCCGTGGGTCTACAAGGACAAGGTGGTGATCGGCCACGGCGGCGCGGACTATGCGCCGGTGCGCGGCTATGTGACGGCCTATGACGTCAAGTCCGGCAAGCAGGCCTGGCGCTTCTGGACCGTGCCGGGCGATCCCGCCAAGGGTTTCGAGAACAAGGCCATGGAAATGGCGGCGAAGACCTGGACCGGCCAGTGGTGGAAGTTCGGCGGCGGCGCCACGGTGTGGAACGCCATGGCCTATGATCCCAAGTACAACACCCTGCTGATCGGCACGGGCAACGGTGCGCCGTGGAACCAGAAGATCCGCTCTCCCGGCGGCGGCGATAACCTGTTCGTCTGCTCGATCGTCGCGATCGATGCCGATACCGGCGAATACAAGTGGCACTATCAGGTGAACCCTGGCGAAAGCTGGGACTTCAACGCCGATATGGACATCGAACTGGCCGACGGCATGGAGATCGGCGGCGCGGCGCACGACGTGATCCTTCACGCGCCAAAGAACGGCTTTTTCTATGTGATCGATCGCAAGGACGGCAAGCTGCTGTCGGCCAAGCCCTTCGTCCCGGTAAACTGGGCGAGCGGCATCGATCCGAAAACCGGGCGCCCGATCGAAAACCCGGCCGCGCGCTATCCCGATGGCAAGCCCTTCGTGATGACCCCGACGCCGTTTGGCGGGCACAATATCGAGGCGATGAGCTTCAACCCCGGCACCGGCCTCGTCTACATTCCGGCGATGGAGCGCGAATGGGTCTATGTCGATGCGCCCGGGCCCTTGGGGCAATGGCAGTTCAAGGACGGCCAGCGCATTTCCAACGGCACCGGCCCCTTCCCGGCGAACATCGCGCTCAAGCCGCCCAAATCGATGCTAATCGCCTGGAACCCCCGCACCCAGACCGAGGCCTGGCGCCTGCCTATGATCGGCCCGCGCGGCGGTGGCGGCACGGCCAGCACGGCGGGCGGGCTGGTGCTGCAAGGGCGCGGCAGCGGAGAGTTCACCGTGCTTGATGCCCTCAGCGGCACGATGCTGTGGTCCTTCGTGGCGCAGACCGCCGTCATGGCCCAGCCGATCACCTATCGCGCCAAGGGCAAGCAATACATTGCCGTGGTCGCCGGATCGCGCATGCCGACCGCGCAGGGTCTGCCGCAGGGCGAATGGAACTATCGCACGCAGCAGTGGCGCGTGCTGGCCTTTGCCATCGGCGGCAAGGATCGCCTGCCGGCACCGCCGGTCACCGACCGGTCGATCCCCGACAATGCGGCGATCCGCGTCGATGCAGTGCGCGCCAAGCGTGGCGGCGCGGCCTATGCCGATTACTGCGCCGGGTGCCACGGGGCAGGGGCAATGTCGGGCGGATCGGCGCCGGACCTGCTGCGCTCGCCCGTGCCGCTGGACTTTGCCGGCTTCCGCCAGATCGTGAAAGAGGGGCCGCTGGTGACGCGCGGGATGCCCGCCTTTGCCGAAGTCAGCGACGCGGCGGTGGATGATATCGCGCACTACCTGCGCGAGCGCGCCCGCGCGGTCGCGGCAAGCGAAAAGGCCAAGGCGGTGGTCGAAAAGGGGCAATAGGCGCTGGCCGTCCCGGCGCCGATCCGGGACGGTTCGCCATGTCGTGCGGCATCAGCCCGCTTCGAAGATCGCCAGCATCTTGTAGTATTCATCCTCCTTCGATCGGATCGCCGCCGTGCCCGCCGGTAGCGAGGCATAGGGCGCCGGAGCGTTCGCGGGGGTCGAGGTCCAGTCGCTCATGCCGCGCCGGCGGATGATCTTCCACACCCCACCGCGCCGCTCGAACAGATCGATGTAGCGGCCTTCGAAGAACACGTCCTCTTCGCCGCTGCCGTCCTTCTTATTGCGCTGGTGATGCGCGTAATAATAGCATTCGGAAAAGGCGCGGTTGCCCTTCACCCGAACCGACACGTTGCTGATGTGGTGCTTGGAATACTTGAGCAGCGGCAGGATCTTCATCGCGAAGTCGACAAAGCCGGTGGACGTGCCGTCAAAGCCGCCGTGCTTGTGCTTCGATTCCGGCCAGAAACAGGCGCGGATCATCGCTTCGTCGGCGTGGTCGTTGCCGCGAGCATAGTCGTAAAGCACCTCTTCGATGGCGGCGCGCGATGCCAGCACGTCCACCTGTTCGGCCAGGCTCAGCGGCCGGGCCTTGGGCGCGGCCGAAGCGCTGGCGGCTCCGGTGGCAAGCCCGGTGACGAAGACGGCGGCACCCAGCGCGCCCCGGCGGTCGATCTCACTCATTGCATCCTCCTCGCTTCGCCCCAAAACCCTGTTCGGGCGCATTGACTTGCTGCCAAAATTGCACGAAGGTGCATTTATGCCTGCTTCGGCGGGACAAGCAACGCCAAATTTGCTGGCGACGAACAATAATCGGGAAGGTGCTCAATGGCCAAGTTCTTCGCGCGCTCGCTCGCTTCGACCGCAGCCGCGCTGGCAATGTTCGGAGGCACGGCGCTCATCGCTGCCGCCCCCGCTGGCGCACCCGTCGCCGGGCGCGACTGGTTCAGCTTCGGCGGTGACGACGATGGCATGCATTACAGCGCACTCGGCCAGATCAACCAGGCCAATGTCGGCGGCCTGGGACTGGCCTGGGCCTACGATATCGATGCCTTCGATGCCTATACGCAGCCGCTGGCCGTGAACGGCGTCGTCTATTTCGCGGCAGGCCATTCGGTGATCCACGCGGTGGATGCGCGCAGCGGCAGACTGCTGTGGAAATACGATCCCAAGGTTGAGGACGCGCCCGAGGCGCAATGGCGCATGCGCGCCGGCTGGGGTATTCGCGGAATGGCCTACCGCGATGGCAAGGCCATCGTCGCCACGCGTGACGGGCGGCTGCTGGCGGTCGATGCCCGCAGCGGCAAGCTGGCCTGGTCGGTACAGACGCTCGACGAGGACGGTTCGAAGGGCGCCTATATCACCGGCCCGCCGTTCGTGGCCGGCAATGTCGTCGTCATCGGCTTTGGCGGCGCGGACTATTCCAAGGTGCGCGGCTATGTCTCGGGCTATGACCTGAAGACCGGCAAGCGCGTCTGGCGCTGGTACGTCGTTCCCGGCAACCCGGCGGTCGACAAGGACGAAACGACGCTCAAGGCCGCCAGCACCTGGACCGGGGAATGGTGGAAGTTCGGCGGCGGCGGCGCGGTCTATCATTCGATGACCTATGATGCGAAGTACGATCGCATCTACCTCGGCACCGGCAACGGCTTTCCGTGGAACCAGAAGATCCGCTCGCCCGGCGGCGGGGACAACCTCTACCTCGCCTCCATCGTCGCGCTCGATGCGAAGACGGGAAAATATGTCTGGCATTACCAGACCAACCCGGAACTGACCTGGGACTTCAACAACGCCATGGACATCGAACTGACCGAAATGGTCGTCGATGGGCGCAAGCGCCCGGTGCTCCTGCACGCGCCGAAGAACGGCTTCTATTATGTGATCGACCGTGAAACGGGCAAGCTGCTCTCGGCCGAGAAGTTCGGACCGGTCAACTGGGCCGAGAAGATCGACATGGCCACGGGGCGTCCGGTGATCAATCCGGATTCGCTTTATCCCGATGGCAAGCCCTTCGTGCTCTACCCGTTCCCCAACGGCGCGCACGGCGTGCAGGCCATGGCGCACAGCCCGCAATCGGGGCTGACCTACATTCCGGTCATGGAGGGCGGGCGCGTCCATATCGATCCGCCCAACGTCAAGGACTTCAAGGTGCGCGACGGCATGTTCGTCAACACCGGTCTCGGCGCGGCGCCGGCGAACATCGTCGTGCCGCCGGCCAAGAGCTTCCTGCTGGCCTGGGATCCGGTCAAGCAGAAGGAAGCCTGGCGCATTCCGCAGCCCGGAACCTTCAACGGCGGCGTTCTGGCCACGGCCGGCGGGCTGGTGTTCGAAGGGCTGAACACTGGCGACTTCGGTGCCTACAACGCTGCGACCGGTGAAAAGCTGTGGGCCTTCGATGCGCAGAACGGCATCCTTTCCGCGCCGATCTCCTATTCGGTGGGCGGCAAGCAGTACGTCAGCGTGATCGCCAGCTTCCGGTCGAGCTTCGCCAATTCGCCCAACTGGGATTACCGCCAGCAAAAGCGCCGGCTGCTGACCTTTGCACTCGGCGGCAAGGCGCGCCTGCCCAAGTTCGAACGTGTGGCCGAACCGGTGCTGGATGATCCCGCCTTCGTCATCGATCCCAAGAAGGCAGCCGTCGGCGCGGGCATCTACAACACCGGCTGCAACATCTGCCACGGCGCCGGCATGGTGGCGGGCGGCGCGGCTCCCGATCTGCGCAAGTCGGCCATCGCGATGGAAAAGGATGGCTTCTACAGCGTCGTGCGCGATGGTGCGCTGATGAGCCGCGGCATGGGCCGCTTCGCTCACCTCAGCGACGACGAGATGGAGGGCCTGCGCCACTTCATCCGCCAGCGCGCCCGTGAAACCCTGCCGAAGAAGTGACCGGACGATGACCGAAAATGGCGATCTGCTGGTTGAACGGACCGATGACAACATCGTCATCGCCACGCTCAACCGCCCGCGTGCGCGCAACACTGTCTCGTTCCCGATGTGGGAAGCGATGGCGCGGCTCGTGGCCGAACTGGAGGACGAAAGCCCGGCGCGGGCGCTGATCCTGCAAGGGGCGGAAGGCTATTTTTCCAGCGGTGGCGATGTGAAGATACCGCCGGCGCGTGGGGAAGGCGCGCTGGCGCGGGGCAAGCGGCTGGAAATCGGCCAGCGGGTGCTGAACCGCATCCAGGCGCTGCCGATGCCGGTGATCGCGGCAGTGGAGGGCGGCGCTTATGGCGTCGGCTGGGGCATCGCGCTTGCCTGCGACCTGACCTTTGCCGGCGCCAGCGTGCAGTTCGGCGCGCCCTTCGTGAAGATTGGCGTGGTGCCCGATGGCGGCACAGCGTGGATGCTGACCCGCGAACTGGGCCGGCGCAAGGCGATGGAAATCCTTTTGTCGTGCGAACCGATCCCGGCGGCAGAGGCCGCGGCGCTCGGCCTGGTCAACGCGGTGGTGCCCGATGGTCAGGCGCTTGACGCCGCGCTCACCTTTGCGCGCAGCATGGGCGAAGGCAATGTCCAGGCGATCGAACTGACCAAGCGCATGGTGCATGAAGCGGAAAGCTCGGACCGGGCGGCCAGCCACGCGCTCGAGCTGGCCTATTGCCACATCACCCAGGGTGGTGACGAACTGGCCCGCGCCCGCGAAGCCTTCATCGCCCGCTCCGCCGCGCGCAAGAAGGACTGATCGCAATGAAGTTCGACATGCGCGAGCTGGATCTTGGCGCGCGCTACAAGATCGTCAATTCCACGGTCACGCCGCGCCCGATCGCCTGGATCGTGACGCGCGGGGAAAACGGCGTGGTCAATGCCGCGCCCTATTCGTTCTTCAACGCCTGCGGGGTTGAGCCGCCGCTGCTGATGGTCGGCCTGCTCAAGGACATGAAGACCGGCGGCTACAAGGACACGGCTACCAACATCGCGGCGAACGGCGAATTCGTGGTCAACCTGGTGTCCGAAGCCGATGTCGAAACCATGAACCTGTCGAGCGTCGATGCACCGCGCGACGTGTCCGAAATCGATTACGCCGGGATCGAAACCGTGCCGAGCGACGTGGTCGCGCCGCCGCGCATCGCCAGCGCGCCGGTCAGCTTCGAATGCCGCAAGGTCGAAATGCTCGACATCGGCCGCCTTCAGACCGTCCTGATCGGCGAAATCCTTGTCACCCATATCAAGGATGAATTCATTTCCGATCCGGCCCGGCTCTATCTCGACACGCCGGCCATGCAGCTGGTCGGGCGCACGCACGGGGCAGGGTGGTATGCCCGCACCAGCGACCAGTTTTCCATCGAGCGCCCGCGCTTCGATGCGGATCATGCCGCAAAAACCAAAGGGAAAAACAGCATATGAGCGACGGCGATCCGGCTTCGGCTCCGCAATATCCCGGCAAATTCGTCGCCTGGCTCACCGTGGCCGTGCTCTTCCTGCTCTATATCCGCAGCCTTGCCGATCGCTATCTGATCGCGCTGATGGTCGATCCGATCAAGCGCGACCTTGGCCTGTCGGATACCCAGATGGGCCTGCTCCAGGGCTTCGCCTTCGCTGTGCTCTATGCCGTCTGCGCCATCCCCGTGGGCCTGATGCTGGATCGCAAGCCGCGCCGCTGGGTGCTGTTCTTCTGCATCATCGTCTGGTCATCGGGTGCGGCGGCCTGCGGGCTTGCCGGCACCTTCATGATGCTTGCGCTCGGCCGCAGCTTCGTCGGCGCCGGAGAAGCCGGTTATACCACCGGCGCCTATTCCATAATCGGCGACAGTTTCGCTCCCACCAAAGTCAGCTTTGCCATGTCGATCTTCGTCATGGGCGGGGTGATGGGTGCGGGAATCGTGTTCCTGCTGGGCGGGCCGCTGGTCGGCGCCGTGCTGCAAGGGGCGATTTCCGACTGGCCGGGCATGGCGGGGTTCAAGCCGTGGCAGCAGGCCTTCATCGTCACCGGCATTCCGGGCATTCTCACCGCCTTCCTGGTGTTTCTGTTCCCCGAACCCAAGCGCCACCGCGCAGCCGGCGCGCAGGGCGGCGGATATGGCGAGGCCACGCGCTTCATCCTGGCCAACAAGCGCGCCTTTGCCGGGATCATCCTGGGCATCGGCCTCGTCTATTCGGTGACCATCGGCCTGCAATTGTGGAGCCCGGCCTATCTCGGCCGCGTGCATGGCTGGACGCCCAAGCAGATCGGCCTTGCCATGGGACTGGCGCAGATGCTGCCGGCACTGAGCCTGCCGCTGCACGGCTGGGTGGTGGATCGCATGTTCTCGCGCGGCAAGCGCGATGCGCACCTTGTCTGGTGCCTCGGCACGATGCTGCTGGCCGCGCCCTTTGCCGTGGCGGCCTATCTCGTCGCCTCGCCGATGGTCACTGTCACGCTGTTCGGCGTCTACATGGTGCTGATCCTGTCCACCTCGTCGATCGGCCCGGCCGCCGCGCAGGTGGTGACGCCGCCCGAATTGCGCGGCCGCGTTTCCGCGATCTTCGTGCTCGTCACCGGCCTCATTGGCATGGTGCTGGGCAACCTGCTGGTCGGCTTCTTCACCGACCACGTGCTTGGCGATCCCAAACAGATCGGCACTTCGCTGATCGTGCTGATCGTCTCCGTCCTGTCCGTCGCCGCGCTGCTGTTCGCGCAAGGCCGCGGCGAAATGCGGCGCATGACCGCTGCCTGAGGATATTCGCATGAACGCCCCCGCATTCCCCCAGATCGCGCAGCCGGCCCTGCCGGCGAACTACCGCGCCCGCTCGCTGCACCTGATCGACGGCAAGCTTGTCGGACCGTCGGGCGGCGAATGGTTCGATGCCGTCGATCCCTGCACCGGGGCGGTGATCGCCCAGATTGCCGAAGGCAACGCGGCCGACATCGATCTGGCGGTCAAGGCGGCGCGGCGCGCCTTCGAAGGGCCGTGGAGCCGGTTCAAACCCAGCGAGCGGCAGGCCTGCCTGCTGAAGCTCGCCGATCTGGTCGAAGCCGAGTTCGAGGAAATCGCGCTCGTCGATACGCTCGAAATGGGCCGGCCGATCACGCCGTCGCGCAACTTCGCTTCGATGATCCTGCGTGCCCTGCGCCACTACGCGGGGCTTGCCACCTCGGTGCGCGGGGCGACCGCGCCGAACTCCTCGCCGGTGGACCTGCTGTCCTACACCCTGCGCGAGCCGGTGGGCGTGGTCGGCGCCATCATTCCGTGGAACGGGCCGGTGTTTTGCGCCGCGTGGAAATGCGCGCCGGCGCTGGCGGCAGGCTGTACCGTGGTAGTCAAGCCATCGGAAAAGGGCGCGCTGACGCCGCTGCGCTTTGGCGAGCTGTGCCTTGCTGCGGGGATCCCGCCCGGCGTGGTCAATGTCGTGACCGGACACGGTGCGGCGGGGGCGGCGCTATCCACCCATCCGGATGTCAACAAGATCACCTTCACCGGTTCGTGCGGCACGGGCCAGAAGATCATCGCCGCCGCTGCCGGAACGGTAAAGCGCGTGACGATGGAACTGGGCGGCAAATCGCCCAACATCATCTTCGCCGATGCCGATCTTGATCTGGCGGTGCCGGCGGCGGCCATGGCCATCTTCAACAATTCGGGTCAGGTGTGCAGCGCCGGATCGCGCATCTATGTCGAGCGGGCGATCCATGACGAATTCATCGTCCGCCTGGCCGAAGCGGGCCGCGCCCTGCGGCTTGGCCACACGCTCGATCCCGCTACCCAGATCGGACCGATCGTCAGCCAGGGGCAGTTTGACCGGGTGCGCTCCTACCTTGCGCTCGGGCCGCAGGAAGGCGCCAGCGTGGCGCTGGGCGGAGAGGCGCTGTCCGATCCCGGCTATGCCGACGGCTTCTACATTCCGCCCTCGATCTTCGGCGGTGTCGAGGATTCGATGCGCATCGCGCGGGAGGAAATCTTCGGCCCCGTTGCCTGCGTCATGCCCTTCGATACGCTGGACGAGGTGATCGCCCGGGCCAACGATACCGAATTCGGCCTTGCCGCCGCGGTCTGGACGAAGGACATCACCCGCGCCCATCAGGCGGTGAAGCGCATCCGCGCCGGCACTGTCTGGGTAAACCACTATGGCGCGATGGACCCGGCCATGCCGTTTGGCGGCTTCAAGATGAGCGGATTCGGCCGCGAGGGCGGCAGCGAACACATCGACAGCTATCTGGAAACCAAGGGCGTCTGGATCCGGACCGCCTGATCAGGCGGCCTGCAACAGCGGATGGTTTTCGAGGTTCGCCAGGACCTCGACGATTTCGTCGCGAGCGGTGCCATGGGTCGATCCGGCCATCAGGGTGAAGAAGCTGCGCAGCAGTTCATAGACCAGCTGGTCGTCGGGGATCAGCCCTTCGGCCCAGGCGTGGGCCGTGGCATAGCGCAGGCGCACAAGCATGGCGATGAGGTCTTCCGCGTCGATCCACGGGGCAAGCTGCCCCTTGCGATCGAGTTCCAGGACCCAGGGTTCGTGGCTCTTGCTGGCGATCTCATGAATGGCCTGCCGGATTTCCGGATCGACCGCCGATGAGAAATAGATGTTCATCAGCGCGCGGGTGTAATTGCGGATCGACAGGTTGCGCCGCGCGACGATGACAAGCCGCTCGATCATCCATTCCAGCGTCGCGCTCTCGGTCGAATAGTCGATCTTGACCGCGTAATCCTCGAAATACTTGCTGATGGCCGAAGCGATCAGGTGCTCTTTCGACTGGAAGGCGTTGTACAGGGTACGCTTGGCGACATTGGCGCGCTTGGCCACGTCATCCATCGACAGGTTGGCGATGCCAACTTCGCCGATCATCCGGCGCGTCTCGTCCAGAATACGGTGACGGCGCGCGATGATCGACGGACTGGCATAGCCCGATGACCGGGTGCCGCCCCCGTTGGCTGCCTCTGCGGGCGCGTTTTCTTCAGCGCGATCGAGCATGGGGCGTTCCTGTCACGGAATCGGGAGTGCGCCAAGGGTGATTATGCACGGCAATGCAATCATCGTCGGTGGAATGCTGTTGCGCTTTGCTGCACTCTAGTGCAAAATTGGTCCGGACCTTCAGGGAGAGAATCGTGGCCGGCCCCTTGGCGCACCTGCGCGTTATCGAAGCTTCGACGCAAACACCCGGCGCCATCGCGTCGATGATGCTGGCCGATCACGGCGCCGACGTGATCAAGGTGGAACCGTCGGGCGGTGATTGCTTTGCCCATGACCTGACGCGCAAGGGTTGGGATCGCGGCAAGAAGAGCGTCGAGATCGACCTGCCGGCAGGCATCGAACGCTTGCGCGCCCTGCTGCGCACGGCCGACGTTTTCATCCATGCGCTGAGCGAGGACGAGGCGGCGGCCCTTGGCCTCGATCCGGCCAGCCTGTCGCGCGATTTCCCCGCGCTCGTGTCTTGCGCGATCACGGCCTATGGCGCGGACACGCCGTTCGCCGGACGCCCGCACGCCGAATCGCTGGTCGCCGCCCGGCTCGGCACCATGGTCGACAAGGGATCCTCGCACCGCCCCGGACCGATGTATCTCGGCCATCCGGCGCTGCACTATGGCCAGGCCTTCCTTGCCGTGATCAACGTCCTCGCCGCCATTCGCGCGCGCCGCTCGATCGGCACCGGCCAGGCCTGCGAGGCCTCGGTGCTCGACGCCTTCCTTGCGCAGAGCCCGATGAACCACTGGTGGCAGGAAGACGGCATCTCCTACATCAAGAAGGGCGATTCCGGCGCGGTCGACCGGTTCGGCAACGTCCGCCTCGTCACCGGCATGTTCGAATGTGGCGATGGCAAGTTCCTGCAGATCCACACCGGGTCGGGCGGGTTCAAGCCGGCCTTCGACATCCTCGGCTTCGGGGACCGGATCCAGACCTGCAAGGGACTGGAAATGGCCGTGCCGCTGACCGACGATGAATACCAGTGCGCGCGTGTCGAGATTTTCGATGCCTTCAAGGCGCGCCCGCGCGACGAATGGATCGCCCTGATGCAGGCGGCGGACGTGGCCGTGCTGCCGGTGCTGGAGCCGGGCGAAATCCTGCTTGATGAGCAAGTGGACTTTGCCGGCATGCGCATCGCCATGCCCGATCCGGACTACGGCACAATCTACCAGGCTGCGCCGGCCGTGCGCTTTGCCGATAC
The DNA here is from genome assembly GCA_046063225.1 of Novosphingobium sp. Classification (GTDB taxonomy): domain Bacteria; phylum Pseudomonadota; class Alphaproteobacteria; order Sphingomonadales; family Sphingomonadaceae; genus Novosphingobium. Next base: position 14,505 of record JBJTLW010000119.1, read on the forward strand.
CCCGTGCGACACACCGGCCCCGGCGCCGGCAGTGGGCGCGCACAACGCCGCGCTGGCCGATCTGGCGGCGGCGCCGGCCAAGACCGCCAGCGCTCCGCAGCGCGCCATTGCCCGCCCGCTCGAAGGGGTGCGCGTGGTCGATTTCTCCTCGTTCTTCGCTGTCGGCTTCGGAGGGCGCCTGCTCAACGATCTTGGCGCCGATGTCATCAAGATCGAAACCCCCTCGGGTGACCAGATGCGCCCGCTGCCGGACGTGTTCGATGCCGCCAACCGGGGCAAGCGCGACGTCGTGCTTGATCTCAAGACTCCGGAAGGGCTTGAGGCGGCGCTCAAGCTCGTCGCCACGGCCGATGTCGTCACGCACAACCTGCGTCCGGGCAAGGCGGACAAACTGGGCATCGGCTACGCTGCGCTGAAGGCGATCAAGCCCGATCTGGTCTATCTTTACCTGCCGGGCTACGGCTCGGCAGGGCCCAAGTCGCTGCTCAAGGCCTTTGCCCCGCTTATCTCGGGCTGGGTCGGACTGCTCTATGAAGTCGGCGGCAAGGGCAATCCGCCCAACCGCTCGGCCTTCGGCAACGAGGATTACAACAACGGCTTCCTTGCCGCCGCGGCGGTAATGATGGGGCTGGAAAACCGCGATCAGAAAATCGCGCGGGGCCATTCGGGCGGCGAATATCTGGAATGCCCGCAGTTGCATTCCAGCCTGTGGACCACCTCGGAACACTTCCTCGATGCGGATATGAAGCCGGTTTACGGCCTAACGCTTGATGCCGAGCAGCAGGGTTTCAACGCGCTCGACCGCATCTACAGGACGCAGGACGGCTGGGTTGCCATCGCCTGCCGTCAGGACGATCGCTTCGCCGCACTTGCTGCCGTCACCGGCTTGCCCCAGGGCGGCGCCAACGCCACGGTGCAGACGCGCAACGCCAACGATGCGGCAATCAAGGCCCATCTCGACGGCTGGTTTGCTGCCCGCACATCGACGGATGCCTTTGCCGCGCTCGATACCGGCGGCGTGGCGGCGGAAATTGTCTGCGAGACGATGTGGATCGACGATGCCCTGCATTTCGACTGGATGGAAGCGTCCAACCGCGTGGTCGAAAACCGCGATTCGATGTACGGGCACGTGCGCGAATACGGCCTGTTCAACCGCCTTTCCGCCACGCCGGGTCTGGCGCAGGGCGATGCGCCGCGTCTGGGCGAGCACACCGCCGACCTGCTTGCCGAGGTCGGCTATTCGGCCGACCAGATCGCCGACCTGATCGCCCGCCGGATCGCCATCCAGCCCAGCGACATCACCGGGCGGATCGATTCTGCCGTCAACGCCTGAGGGTATTTTCAATGCAACTGAACCTGCGATACGACATGAACAGCCCCACGTTTGGGGCGCCGCATCCCGCGCTGTACCGCACGGCGATCGAACAGGCCGCCTGGGCCGACAAGCTCGGTTTCACGCAGGTTTTCCTGGCTGAACATCACGGGGCGGAAGACGGCTATTGCCCCAGCTCGATGGTGCAGGCCGCGTCGATCTTCGCGGTGACGCAGAAGATCTTCGTCCACCTTTCGGCTTTGGTGGTGACCATGCACGATCCGCTGCGGCTGGCCGAAGACCTTGCCGTGCTCGATAACATTTCCAACGGCCGCATCTGGCTGACCGCCGGCATGGGCTATCGCCCGCACGAATTCGAAATGTTCGGCAAGGACATTACCAAGCGGCTCGGCCTGATGAACAAGGCGCTCGACACCCTGAAGAAGGCCTGGGGTGGTGAGGAGTTCGAATACGAAGGCCGCATCGTCCGCGTCACGCCCAAGGGCGTGCAGCCGGGAGGGCCGAAAATCTACATGGGCGGATCGACCGACAAGTCGGCGATACGCGCGGCCAAGGGGGGCTACCAGTACTTCCCCGGCCACCCCGGCCTGTGGGACATCTATGCCGAGGAACGCGCCGCGCTGGGCTTTCCGCCGCCCGAACCGCTGGTCAAGTCGATCGCCAGCTTCCTCTACATTACCGACGATCCGGACCGGGACTGGCCGCGTGTCGCGCCGCACGTTGCCTATGCCACCAACACCTATGCCGAATGGGCCAAGGAGCGGGGCGGCGGTGACACGCTGTACAAGGCGGCCGAGACGGTCGAGGCGTTGAAGGCAATGCCTAACATCAAGGTGCTGACGCCCGATCAGTGCTTCGAATGGCTGAAGACCCAGCCGGCCAATTCGGGGATCAATTTCCACGCCCTGCTTGGCGGGCTTGATCCCGACCTGTCCTGGGCCAGCCTGCTGCTATTCGAAAAAGAGGTGCTGCCGCGCCTGGTCGACGCCAAGATGGTGGACCTCAACCGGTGAAACGGGCCGGAGCAGCGCTGGCCCTGGCCGCGCTGCTTTGCGCCAATCGCGCGCCGCCGCTGGCGCACACCGCCGGCGGCACTGTGCGCGGCGAAGCGCTGGGCCCGGGCGCAGCCTTTCGTGGCATTCCCTTCGGCACGGCGGTGCGCTGGCGCGACGCCGCGCCGGCTCCTCCGTGGAAAGGGCAGCGTGATGCCACGGCGTTTGGGCCGGCCTGTCCACAGCGCAGCGAGCCCAGGCGTCCCCCACTTGTCCAGAGCGAGGATTGCCTTAACCTCAACGTCATCACGCCGAACCGGCACGCGCGGAACCTGCCGGTCCTTGTCCTGATCCACGGCGGTGCCTATGCCTTCGGCTCGAACCGCTATGGCGCGGATCAGGGGCTGTCGGCGCTTGTTCGGCGCGGCGTCGTTCTTGTCACGCCCAATTACCGGGTCGGCCGCTTCGGCTTTCTGGCGCACCCCGCGCTCACTGCGGAGGCGGGGCGCGGCACCGGCAACTTCTGGCTGTCCGACCAGATTCTCGCCCTGCGCTGGGTAAAGGCCAACATTGCCCGCTTCGGTGGCGATCCGGCGCGGGTGACGATCATGGGCTGTTCGGCCGGAGGCTCTTCGGCCAACGCGCTGATGACCAGCCCGGCGGCGCATGGCCTGTTTGCCCGGGCGGCGGTCCATTCGGGCGGCGGCCTGTTCAACGCCAATCGCCCGCTGGCACTGGCCGAGGAGCAGGGACGCGCCTTTGCGTTGCGCGCCGGGGTGGGCGGCACCGACCGGCAGGCGCTATCTGCCCTGCGCCGCCTGTCGGTGCAGCAGGTGCTGGCCGCCGATCCGGGGCCGCCGGACTATGGCGCCATCATTGACGGCCACTATCTGCCGCAGCCGATCGCCAACGCCTATGCGAAAGGACAACAGGCTTCCGTGCCTCTGATCATGGGCTCGACCTCGAACGAGGCGAGCGTTTTCGGCCTGATGGGCTTCGATGCCGTAGCGATGAAGGCACGCTTCGGGATCGATCTCGATGCAGTGCGGCCGATCTATCAGGCCAACGCCGCGCTGACGGACGCGGAACTGTTGCGCCAGGTGCAAACCGACTTTCTGTTCACCTCTGCCGCCCTTGCCCTGTCGGGCTTCGCTTCGGCCCGGGCGCCAGCCTGGACCTATCACTTCGATCACGTTCCGGCCGCGCTCGTCGCCAAGGTGCCCGGCGCGCAGCACTGCGCCGACATGCCCTATCTGATCTCGCAGGTGCGACGCGACGACCCGGCGTCGCAGTCTCTGGCCGAAGCGATGCAGGGCTATTGGTACAATTTCATTTCCCACGGTGATCCGAACGGTGCCGGATTGCCGGTCTGGCCGCAAACGCAGCACCAAAACGGCCCGGTGCTGCTGGTGAATAGTGGATTTGTGCCGGTTTCCGGCTTTCGTGATGCCCAGTTGCAACATTGGTGGGCGAAATGGAAATCGACGCAATCCCTAAGGGAATGAACAGATTTTGCATTGACTGGCAGAATTCGCGGGCATACAAAGTTGCACAAGAGGGTAAATATCGTTGTCGGCCTAAAGGGCTGGTGCGGTCACAAGGGAGGTAAGGATGCGTCTTCGCGCTATTTCAGTTTTGCTTGCGGGTTCCGCGCTGGCTCTGTCCAGCCAGGCGTTCGCGCAACAGTCCGCCGATGAAGAGAACGGTGCCGATGGCCCGATCACCGTCACCGGCACGCGCATCGTGCGCGATGGCTATGAAGCGCCGACCCCGGTTACGGTCGCCACGACCGAAGACCTGGCAAAGTCCACGCCGTCAAACATTCCGGACGCGCTGAACAAGCTGCCGCAGTTTCAGAACTCGCTGAGCCCGACCAAGTCGGCGCACAACTTCTCGGCCATTCCGATCCACGGCAACGTGCTCAACCTGCGCGGCCTCGGTACGCCGACCTCCAACCCGAAGGGGCCGCTGCGCACTCTGATCATGATGGACGGCGTGCGCGTTGCGCCGACCACCTATATCGGCACGATCGATACCAACGTCATCCCCAACATGCTGGTCCAGCGCGTTGACGTGGTGACCGGCGGTGCATCGGCCGCCTGGGGTTCGGACGCCGTCGCGGGCGTCGTCAACTTCGTCCTCGACAAGAAGTTCAAGGGCCTCAAGGGCGTTGCCCAGGGCGGCGTCACGGCCAAGGGCGATGCCGAAAACATGCGCTTCGGTCTCGCCTTCGGCACCTCTTTCGCCGAAGACCGCGGCCACTTCCTGGCCAGCGCCGAATACTTCCAGAACAACGGCCTGCTGCGCAACCAGCGTGACATTGCTGCCGGCGGTTATGCCTATGTCGGTTCGGTCGTCGGCTGCACGGTTCCCACCGGCAGCACCGGCAGCTGTACGCCGGGTGGCTCGCTCAACCCGCTGACCATCGGCCAGGACGTGCGCATCACCGCTTCGGCGCCATTCGGCAAGATCCTGGCGACCGGCAACCCGTTCAACAACTACAAGGTCAATGCCGACGGCACGCTCTCGCCGTTCAACACCGGCACGGCAAGTGGTACCGCCGGCATCCAGCTGGGCGGCGACGGCTATCGCATTCCCGATCGCACCACCGCGATTTCGCCGTTCAAGACCTACCAGGGTTTCGCGCGGCTCAGCTATGATCTGACCGAAGGTGTCAACTTCTACGCTCAGGGCATCTACACCCAGACCAGCCTCGACTATGAACCGCTGGCCAACAGCCTGGTTCAGGGCAACCCGACCGTCACGCTCTATCAGGGCAACCCCTTCATCCCGGCGGCGCTCGCGGCGACCATCCCGGTCGGCGGATCGATCGGCTTCAACGCCTATTGGGGCAACGAACAGCCGACCCGCGTGAAGGAAAAGAACGATTTCTGGCAGGCCACCGCTGGCCTCGATGCGGATTTCGGCGGCGGCTGGAAGGGCGCCGTGTCTTACACCCACGGTGAATCGATCCACAACATGGCCCATTCCGGCCTGTTTGACTGGAAGAAGTTCTTCGCTGCCGTGGACGTCGTAACCGTTGGCACCACGCCGACCTGCCGTGTCCTTACCGATCCGACCGTCGCCGCGCAGTACGCCGGATGTACGCCGATCAACCTGTTCAACGGTGCCCCGATCAATTCGCAGGCCGCAGCCTATGCCTATGTTACGGGCACGTCGCGTTACCGGGCGAACTTCAAGCACGATTCGGTTGTCGCCTCGATCAGCGGCAGCCCGTTCGAACTGCCCGCCGGCCCGGTGGATGTCGTGCTGGGTGCGGAATATCGCAAGCAATCGCTGAACCTGACGTCGAACGCCGATCCGGCGCTGCTCGACACGGCCGCGGAAAGGAGCGCCTATTTCGCCGGTCTGCGCGGTGTTCAGGCCGCTTCGCTGTTCTACTGGCTGACCAACGTCGGCGTGGCCAATGGCTCGATGGACGTGAAGGAAGTGTTCGGCGAAGTCGCGATCCCGCTGATGAAGGACAAGCCCTTCTTCCGCGAACTCAGCCTCAACGGTGCGGTCCGTCTGACCGACTATTCCACCTCGGGTTCGGTCACGACCTGGAAGGTGGGCGGTCGCTGGAAGCCGGCGGACGATCTGACGCTGCGCGCCACCTGGTCGCGCGATATCCGTGCGCCCAACCTGTATGAACTGTTCCGCGGCGACACCAGCGGCATCTCGATCGTCAACGATCCGGTTTCCGGCCTCAACCAGAACGCGTCCACGCTTAGCGGCGGCAACCCGTTCCTCAAGCCGGAAGTGGCCAAGACGCTGACCGTCGGCGCCGTTCTGACTCCGGGTCAGATGCCGGGCTTCAGCCTGTCGGTTGACTTCTACAAGATCGACCTGGCCGGTGCGATTGACGCGCTGACCTCGCAGCAGATCGTCAACAACTGCGCCAACTTCGGGGCCAGTGCTCCGGAATGCGCGCTGATCACGCGGTCTTCGCCGACGGCGTTCCCGACGCTGATCCGCATCGCTGAAGCCAACATCGCCTTCATCAAGACGTCGGGCATCGACTTCGACATGAGCTACCGCAAGGCGATGGGCAACGGCACGCTGGCCGTGCGTCTCTATGCGAACTACCTCGACAAGTTCAACACGCAGGCCTTCGCCGGGCAGCCGGTGATCAAGTATGCCGGATCGAACGTTGTCGGGTCCAACCCGGTGGCCTATCCCCACTGGCGCGGGTCGCTGTCGGTCGACTACGGCACCGAAACCTGGGGCATCAACGTGTCCGAACAGTTCATCGGCGGCATGGGCAAGTTCACCAACGCGGCCAACCCGCTGCTGTCGAACTTCGTCAATCCGGGCGTGAACGCCTATGCCTACACGGACCTCAACCTGCGCTACAAGTTCCAGGCTGGTGGCGGTGACGTGGAAGCCTTCGTCACGGTCAACAACCTGTTCGACAAGAAGCCGCCGATCATTCCGGGTCTGACCCCGGGCGTGAACCTGCCGACCAACATCTCGACCTACGATGTGCTGGGCATGGCCTTCACGGGCGGCGTGCGCTTCAAGTTCTGAGGGATGAGGGGCGGGCGACCCTTCGGGGTCGCCCAATCTCTCCGCCTATCCGGACTGAGATCAGTTGCCGATCACGAATTCGAGCCGGTTCAGCTTTCCGCTGAACCGGCTCTTTTCGCTCGTATAGGCCTGTGGATCGACGGGCGTGACCAGATCCTGCCCGACATCGAAACCCTCGCTGTGCGATACGACGCGAGCGAAGGTCTGCGGCACGCGGCCCTGCGCCACTGCCCTGCCATCGACCGATAGCACCACCTGCGCCGCGCTGCCCGCCGCCGGGCGCTCGGGCGTGAAGGCCAGGGTCACGCGGTGCGCGCCAGCCGTCAGGACTTCCGCAGCGGTTATTCGCACCATGCGCGCCGGGGTCAGGTTATAGGTAAAGCTTGGCCGCCCGCGATCGAGGAACAGCGAATAGCCGACGAAACGGCCGCCATGGGCGACCAGAACGCCCTCGCTCTGCTCATCGGTCTCGATCTCGGCCTCGATGGTGAAAGCCTTGCCGACGATCGCCGGCGCCGCGCCTTCCGCTACCTGCTCGACCGGCGAATAATAGGTGAAGCGCGCAAAGCCGTGGTTGGGATCGGGACGTCCCTGCTGGCGGCCCTCGCTGGTGTGGATGGGCAGCATCTTGCCAACTTGCGCCTGCCGCCAGAACTCGCCGACCAGTTCGTCAAGCTTGGCCGGGTTAGCGGCGGCCAGATCGTGCGCCTCGCTGAAGTCGCGATCGATGTTGTACAGTTCCCAGCGCCGCTCGGCCAAGGGCACGGGCCTGGGCGGTGTCGCTTCCCAAGGGGTCACCCTGGGCGTTGTCGCCGCAACCCAGCCGTCGCGATAGATCGCGAGATTTTCAGCCATCGCGAAAACCTGGCTGGTCCGCCGCGAGGGCGCGTCGCGCTGGCCTATGGTATAGGCGGCGCTGATCCCGGTGATCGGCTGCTGCGGCACTCCGCCCAGTGTTGCGGGCGCCGCGATGCCGGCGATCTCCAGCACGGTCGGCATCACATCGCTGACGTGCAGGAACTGGCTGCGCAGTCCGCCCGGATCGGCAATGTGGCCTTTCCACGAAATCACCATGCCGTTGCGCGTGCCGCCAAAGTGCGAACCATAACGCTTCGACCAGGGGAAGGGCGCGTTCATCGCCCAGCCCCAGCCGCCGGTGTTGAGGTTATAGGCGCGGGCCGTGCCGATATCCTGGAGGTGGGCCTCGGCATAGGCGGGGTCTTCGGTGACGCCGGCCAGCGCGGATTGCTCAAACAGCTTGCCATCGAAGCTGCCCTCGGCCGAAGCGCCGTTATCGCCCTGGATATAGACGATCAGCGTGTTGTCGTAGGCGCCGGTGCGTTTCAGCTCGGCGATCAGCCGGCCGATCTGGAAATCGGCATAGGCCAGACTGGCGGCATAGGCTTCCATGTAGCGCGCATAGAGCCGCTTGCGTTCGGGCGAGAGGCTGTCCCAGCGCGGCAGGGTGGCGGGGCGCGGGGCGTCGGCGGTGCCCTTGGGGATGACGCCAAGCGCCTTTTGCCGCGCCACGATGCGGCTGCGCAGAACATCCCATCCGGCATCGAACTGGCCGCGGAACCGCGCCAGCCATTCATCGGGTGCATGGTTGGGGGCATGGGCCGTGCCCGGTGCGAAATAGGCCATGAATGGCTTTTGCGGCGATGTCGCCCGCTGTTCGTTGATCCAGGCGATCGCCCGGTCGGCAAGGTCCTTGTCGAGGTGATAGTCCACGCCGCGCGGTGTAGGGACCGGGCGAGTATTTTCCACCAGCGAGGGTTCGAACGCGCTCGTATCGGCGCCAAGGAAGCCGTAAAAATAATCGAAGCCCAGCCCCGTCGGCCAGCGGTCGAACGGGCCGTTCGGGCCCATTTCCCATTCGGGGGTGACATGGCTCTTGCCGAACATGGCCGTGGAATAGCCGCGGCTGCGCAGGATCTGCGGCAGGGTCCCCGCGCTCTTCGGGATGTCGCTGGTATAGCCTTCGTAGCCGCTCGACCAGTTGGTGACATAGCCGACGTTGACGTCCTGCGGATTGCGCCCGGTGAGCAAGGCGGCGCGCGTCGGCGAACAGATCGCGGTGGTGTGAAATCGGTTATAGCGCAGCCCCTCGCGCGCCAGGGCGTCGAAGGCGGGCGTTGGCACCGGCCCGCCAAAGGTGGAGCTGGACCCGAAGCCGACATCGTCGGTCATGATGATCAGCACATTGGGGGCACCAGCGGGCGCCCGCACCGGTTCGGGCCACTGCGCGGCGGGCGCGGTTTCAATTGTCGCGCCGGCGGGCGGTGGCGGCACCGCGCCCCAGGCCGATGCCGCCAGCGCGGTCAGGGCGACGCCGGCCGTGACGCTGCGGATCGCCCGGCGCACGCGATCAGTCCCAGGTCAGGATCAGGTCGTGGACGCCAAAGACGAAGCCGCCGTGGGTGATCGGCTCGGTCCCTTCCTTGATGCGGAACGGCCCGATGCGCGACAGCCATTCCTCCAGCCCGATCACGATCTCGCGCCGCGCCAGGTGTGATCCGAGGCAGCGGTGCGGGCCATAGGCAAAGGCGACGTGGCGGTTGTCCTCGCGGTCGAGGATGATCCTGTCCGGTTCGGCAAACTCGGCCGGATCGCGGTTGGCGGTCATCGACGGACAGGCCACCAGATCGCCTTTTTTGATCAGGACGCCGGCCACTTCGATGTCGCGCGTGGCGGTGCGGGTGGGGGTGACCGTCGGATAGGCGCGGAGCAGTTCCTCGGTGGCGAGGACCAGGCGCTTCGGTTCGCGGCGCATAAGGTCCTGGTCGTCCGGATTGCGGGCAAGGTAATAGAGATCGAAGCCGATCGCCGCCGCCACCGTATCGAGGCCGGCGATGAGCAGCAGCACGCTCATCGAGCGGACCTCCGCTTCGGTCATCTTTCGGCCCATGACCTCGGCCTGCGTCACATAGGACATGAAGTCGTCGGTCGGCTCGAGACGGCGCCTGGCTTGGAGTTCGTCGAGATAGGCGATGAACTTGCGCGCCGCCTTGGTGCGGTTTTCCGGTGTGGAATGGAGCAGGTCCATCGCCCAGTCGACAAAGGTTTCCAGCATGTCCCATTCGATGCCGAGAAACTGGAGGAAGATGCTGACCGCATAGGGAAAGCAGAAGTCCTCCATCACGTCGCTGCTGTTGCCCTTGGCCTTGATCCGGTCGATCAGGAAGGCGGCGCGTTCGCGGACGATCGGCTCCAGCGCCATGACACGCTTCGGGCTGAGCAGCGGGTTCAGCATGGAGCGCCAATGGGTGTGGTCTGGCGGATCTATCTCCAGCGGGATCAGCGGCCAGTTCTCGCCCAGCGCCGATGAAAACAGGGCGCGGTGGCTGGAAAAGCCCTCCGCGTCCTGCAGCACGCGGCGCTGGTCTTCAGCGCGCACGATGATCCAGGTGCCTTCGCCGTTGCGGGTGTTGTTGGGGATGTAGAAGACGGGCGGGCCTTCGAGCAGATGGCTGAGCGCGGCCTGCGGCTCGCCCATTGGGGTGGGCACCATTTGCGGAGAGGTGTAGAGGTTGAAGGTACCGACAAGATGGGGCGGCACGTGATCGGGCACGCCGCTCAGGGTTTGGGCTTCAGCCAAAACACTCTCCTAATTTTGCAATTGGGTGTAATTTATGGAGCGGGGCGCAGCGCTGTCAATGATTCATCGCGATAAAGTGCAGTTGCAAGTGACGCGGTGAGGCGCTAACAAAATTGCACTCAAGTGCTAAATCGGGGAATGGAATGTCCGACCTTGCCGAACCGGTGCCGCTAAGGCCGCTGCCCCTGCCCGATGATGCCAGCGCACCCTTTTGGGCCGCCGCGCGCGAACACCGGCTGGAATTGCAGCGCTGCACGGCCTGCGGCAAATGGAATCACGCCCCCAGCCTCGCCTGCCCGTCGTGCGGCAACCTCGATCTTGGCTATGAGCAGGCTTCAGGCAAGGGCACGCTGTTTTCGTGGACAGTGATCAAGGAACCGCCGGCACCCGGTTTCCAGGGCCGCGTGCCGCTGATCGTGGCCGTGGTCGAACTGGCCGAACAGCCGCACCTGCTGATGGTGGCGAACCTGCTAAACGTGACCGAGGCGGAGCTTGAACTGGGCATGCCCCTGCAGGTGACGTTCGAGACGGTGTGCGAGGAATGCACCCTGCCGCAGTTCGTCCGGGCGGAGGGCTGACACCATGTGGGCATTTTCCAACAAGGTCGCCATCGCCGGGGTCGGCTATTCCGCGCTCACGCGCCGTTCCGAAACGCCGCTGCTGGCGCTCGCCGCCGATGCGGTCGACGCGGCCTGCGCCGACGCAGGGCTGACGCGCCAGGCGGTCGATGCGCTGGTCACCTCTCCCGGCATGCCGCGCTACGGCGGGGTCAAGGGCACGGTCGAAGGCGTCGACGTGGTCAACCCGTGGTTTCTGGGCGAACACCTGGGGATTGCCGACCGGGTGCTCTACACCGGATCGACCAACGGCATGGTCACGCAAGGGTTCATCGATGCGGCCATGGCGGTGGCGAGCGGCGCCTGCACGCATGCCGTCGTCTATCGCGCGCTGCACGTGCCGCCCGGCTCCTACGTCAATTACGAGAGCAAATACGCGGCCGACCAGTTCCAGTATTTCGCGCCCTATGGCTTTTCCGGACCGCCCGCCTGGGCCGCTACCGTGCTGCGCCGCTATTTCGAGCTGTACGGCTACAGCCGCGAAGACATGGCGCGCTACATCGTCGATAACCGGGCGAACTGCCAGTTGAACCCGAACGGCTACTGGCGCGGCAAGCCGCTGACGCGGGAGGATTACCTTGGCGCCCGCATGATCGCCGATCCCATGTCGATCCTCGATTGCGACATCCCGGTAGATGGCTGCGCGGCGTTGCTGCTGACCAGCACCGAACGCGCGCGCGATTTGCAGCAGGTGCCGGCGCTCTTGTCCGGCTTTGCGGCGGGAACCGTGTCGCCGCCGTTCTCGGTGCCGATGACGCTGGAAGACCTGATGACCGGCTGCGAACAGGTGGCGCAGCGGCTGTGGACCCAGACCGGCCTTGGACCGCAGGATTTCGACAACGCCCAGCTTTACGATGGCTTTTCGCCCTTCGTCTTCATCTGGCTGGAAGGGCTGGGAATCGTACCCAAGGGCGAAGGCCTGGCCTTCCTGCGCGATGGGAACGGGGCGCTTGGCGGCAAGTTGCCGATCAACACGGGCGGCGGCGCGCTCGGCGAAGGGCGCTTGCACGGCATGACCCAGCTGGCCGAAGCCGCGGTGCAGGTCACCGGCCGCGCCGGCGCACGGCAGGTGCCGGGCGCAAAACGCGCGATCGCCACGATCTCCAACGGATCGACCAAGTCGACAGGTTTCGTGATCTGCCGCGACGAGGGTCAGTAGTTTCGCAAAGGGAAGGCTTAGCCTTCCCCGGCTTCCTTCTTGTTCGCGCTCGCCATCGACTTGGCGTCGAAGCCGCCGGCCAGCGTGCCGGTGGTCAGCTGGTTATGGGCATGGGCAAGGTGGTGCATGTGGAACACGCCGTCCATCACCGTGCGCTTGCCGCGCGTGTCTTCGACCAGATTGATCGCCTGCTTGGTCAACGCCAGGCCAAAGCGGGGGCGGGTGGCGATATCGGCGGCGATCTGGGCCACGCCTTCGCGCAGCTCCTCGCGCGGGAACAGGCGGTTGACCATGCCGAAGTGATGCGCGCGCTGCGCCGGCATCCGTTCACCCAGCATGAGGAATTCGCGGGCGATGCGCGGCGGCAGTTCGAAAGCGTGGGCATAGTATTCCACGCCCGGAAAGCCCATGCGCACCACCGGGTCCTGGAAATAGGCGTCGTCCGAGGCAACGATCATGTCGCAGACCCACGCGAGCATCAGCCCGCCAGCGATGCAGGCGCCCTGGACCATGGCGATCATCGGCTTGGGGATTTCCTGCCAGCGGCGGCAGAAGCCCAGATAGGCGTCCTGTTCCAGCGCGTACTGCGCCTCGGCGCCGGGAAGGTCGTTGTGCGGATACCACAGCAGCTTGCGGCTGCGCGGCGCATCGCGATCACGCTCGGGCGTGCCCATGTCATGCCCGGCGGAAAAGTGCTTGCCCTCGCCGCCCAGCACGATGACGCGGACCTCCGGATCCTCCACCGCCTTGCGGAAGGTGTCATCCAGCTGGTTGAGCAGGCGATAGTTCTGGGCGTTGGAGTATTGCGCGCGGTCCAGCATCACCCAGGCGACCGGCCCTTCGACCGTGTAGGAAACGTACTGCGGCTCGGCGGGGGTGTCAGACATCGGCCTCATCCTTCCTTGCGCTGGACGATCGTTCCGGCCGCTTCCAGCCCGGCGAGGTCGTCCTCGCTCAGCGAAAGCCATTCGCGGAGCAGGTCTTGCGTGTGTTCGCCCACCTTGGGCGGCTGATAGCGATAGTCGGCCGGCGTGGCCGAAAGCTTGCCCGGGAAGGCGACCGTCGGAATTTCCACTCCGTCGTCGCGGCGGTAGTGGTGCACTGTCCCGCGCGCCGCGATGAAGGGATCGGCAAAGATTTCGGGAATGGTGTTCACCGGGCCGCAGGGCACCCCGGCGGCGGACAGCCGTTCGATCAGGTCGCCGCTCTGGTGGCCGCGCACAAGCTCCTGCACCATGTATTCGATCGTGTCGCGGTGGATCAGGCGCTGCCGACTGGTGCGGAAGCGGTCGTCCTCGGCCCATTCGGCCACGCCCATTTCCTGGCAGAAGGCGCGGAACTGGCCGTCGTTGCCGATGGCGATGATCATGATGCCATCGGCCACCTCGAAGGTCTTGTAGGGCACCACCGTGGGGTGGCGGTTGCCCAGCCTGCCGGGCGTGACGCCGCCGACCAGCCAGTTCGATCCCTGATTGGCGAGCATCGCGATCTGCGTATCGAGCAGCGACACGTCGATCTGCCGACCCTCGCCGGTGCGTTCGGCATGGCGCAGGGCCATCAGGATCGACACCGTGGCATACATGCCGGTCGAAAGGTCCGCCATGGCCACCCCGGCGCGCAGCGGGCCGCCGTGTTC
>JBJTLW010000120.1:0-8389 GCA_046063225.1 Novosphingobium sp.
CAGCAGTCGAGCAGGCCCTTGGCCAGCCCCTTGTCAATGGCTTCGGCGGCTTCCTCGACGCCTTCGTGCCAATCTTCAACCTCGCCCGCGACAATCAGCGCGGCGGCGGAGTTGAGCAGCACGGCATCGCGATAGGCGCCCGTTTCGCCCATCAGCAGGCGGGTAAGGGCCGCCGCGTTGTATTCGGCATCGCCGCCCCGCAGCGCTTCGGGGTCATGGCGCTCCATCAGCACGACGTCGGGCGATATCTCGCCGCCGGGCAAGGGCATGCCTATCGTCGCGAAGGTGCTGGTGCCAGATACCGAGATTTCATCGAGCCCTTCGTTGCCCGAAACGATCATCGCCCGCTCCATGCCGAGCAGCGCCATGGCATCGCGGTAGAGCCCGATCAGGCTGGGATGCGGCACGCCGACAAGCTGGCGCCTGACGCGCGCCGGGTTGGCCAGCGGGCCGAGCAGGTTGAAGATCGTCCGCCGGCCCAGCGCCTTGCGGATCGGCGCGATGCGGCCAAGCGCCGGGTGATGGGACGGGGCAAAGAAGAACGCGATGCCGATCTCTTCGAGCGTCATCGCCGCCATTTCTCCGGCCTTCTGGAGGTTCAGGCCCAGCGCTTCGAAAGTGTCGGCGGTGCCTGCCTTGCTCGATGCCGCGCGGTTGCCGTGCTTCGCCACGGGGACTCCGCAGGCAGCGACGACCACGGCAACGGCGGTCGATACGTTCAGGCTGTGCTGCCCGTCACCACCTGTCCCGCAGACGTCGAGCGCGTTCTCCAGCCCCTCGATCGCGATCATCCGTTCACGCATGGCCGTTGCCGCACCGGCAATTTCCGGCGCTGTCTCGCCGCGGTCTGCGATGGCGATCAGCATGGCCGAGATGTCCGCATCGCTCATCCCGCCGTCCAGCATGGTGCCGAACAGTGAACGGGCCTGGTCAAAGGACAAAGGCGTGGCAGCGAGCGTCATTTCGCAGGCTCCTTGGGAACATTCGTCACGACAATCAAGGGGCCGAGCGGATAGCGCACGTCCATTCTGCCGCCGGCCGGGTGCCACAGCGCGGATACCGTTCCATCAAGGAACAGCGCATTCGCATCACCACAGGCCTGTTTCATGAACCGGGCAATCTGGCCGAAGGACACTGGCTCGTCCGAAATGGCAAAGTGTGCCGCGCCCGCGCCATCGACGCAGACTGCGTTGCGCAGCTTCAGCGAATTACCGTTTTCCGCCAGTTTGGGATGCAGCTTGCCGCCGATCAGCAGCATCGGGCCCGATTGCGTGCCGAAGTTCGGCCGCTTGGTCACGGTTTCGGCGAAGTCCTCGCTGGTCAGAATGCGCCAGTTGCCATCGGCATCGCCAAAGAACACGCCATTGGGCTTGAGGTAGAAATTGCCCTCGGCATTCGCCGTGTTCAGCTTATGCAGTCGCTCGCCATTCTCGACATAGTATCCAATCGGGCGGCTGCCCGTGTCGTACATGCCGCCATTGATGGCGAAGGCAACCGTCCGCGCATCCAGATCCTTCGCCAGCAGCGGGAACCCGCGATAGATCACCTTGTCCGATCCGGTGACCTTCATGGCTATGCGATGCTTGCCGGGAACGGCGAGGCACGCAGTAAACGCCTTGTCCTCGAAAGTGCTGGAATTGCAGGCGGCGTTACCCGCGGGCTTTGCGGGCGCGGCGCTGGTGCCGACGTTCCGGTAGAGAAGGACCGCTACCAGCCCGACGAAAGCGATGATCAGGATGCGGCGCAGCTTCATGAACTGGACCGGCGGGGTCGATCAGGCGGGCAGGCGTGCAGCCACGCCGCAGATTTTCAGGAAATTCGCCAGCATTGCATGGCCATGTTCGGTCGCGATCGATTCCGGGTGGAACTGCACGCCGTGGATCGGCAGGCTCGCATGGCGAAATCCCATGACGTGGCCATCATCGCTACGGGCGTTGACCACCAGCGTTTCGGGAATGTCCTCGACAATCAGCGAGTGATAACGCGTGGCGATAAAGGGCGAGGGCAGGCCTGCAAACAGGCCCGTGCCATCGTGTGTCACGGGGCTGGTCTTGCCGTGCATCAGCCCGCCGCGCACCACCTTGCCGCCAAAGTACTGCCCGATCGACTGATGGCCAAGGCACACACCGAGCAGGGGCTTTCCCGCATCCGCCGCCGCGCCGACTAGATCGAGGCTGATGCCCGCTTCATTAGGCGTGCAGGGGCCTGGCGAGATCAGGAAACCCTGCGCGCCCGAACTGATCGCCTGACCGGCCGAGATCGCATCGTTGCGCACAACCTCGACCTCGGCGCCCATCTCCATCAGGTAGTGGACGAGGTTCCAGGTGAAGCTGTCGTAATTGTCGATGACGAGGATCATGATTCTTGCGCCTTTCGGCTGAATTGCGTCGGCGATCAAGCGCGGACTTGTGCTTGCCGCAATAGACTTTGTGAGTCGCCATCAAGCGCGCGTTTGGGAATCACGATCGGCGGGTGGCCAGCGGTGATGCAAACAAAGTGCCCTGGCCCTTCAATCAGGCTGCGCAGATCAGCCCATGCCAGCGAAACCGGGGCCATGTCGAAGTGGAGGCCGCTTGCCGCAATTTCGCCCGAGACCCGGCTCCAGTCGAGACTTTCGATAGAGCGGCGTGTCGTTGCCAAAGCCATGCGCAGCAGCATCAGGTATTGCAGGCCAAGGAACAATGCGCACAGGGCTGTCGCAAGACCGAAGCTTCGGCGTGCATCACCCGGATTGCCGAACCGCGCGGTCGCAAGGGCAACAAGCGCGCCAACCATCAACGACACGATCAGGACTAACGGCGGCCCGGCCTTGCGCATGGGATGCCTGCCGGCGAGCAAGGCGGCGCCCGCCGCGCAGTCTTCAGTCGTCAGCTCAAAGGCAAAGGGCCGGGATCCCGCGGCCCTGGTCACTGACCGAAACCGGGCTCCGAGGCGACGCGCACGGCCTCGCGTGCGGCGGCGAACAAAGCGCCCGCCTTTGCCTCGCACTCGCGCTGCTCGTATTCCGGCTGGCTGTCAGCCACGATGCCGGCCCCGGCCTGCACGTGCAGCGTGCCATCCTTGACGATGCCGGTGCGCAGAACGATGCAGCTGTCGACCGATCCGTCGGGCGCGAAATAGCCGACCCCGCCGGCATAGGCGCCGCGCGTTTCCGGCTCCAGTTCGGCAATGATTTCGCAGGCCCGGACCTTCGGTGCGCCGGATACCGTCCCCGCCGGAAAGCCTGCGAAGAGCGCGTCCACGGCATCGTGGTTGGCCGTGTCGAGCCGACCGACGACATTGCTGACGATGTGCATGACGTGGCTATACCGTTCGATGGTGTAGCTGTCGGTGACACGCACCGTGCCAGCCTCGGCCACCCGGCCGACATCGTTGCGGCCAAGATCGAGCAGCATCAGGTGTTCGGCGCGTTCTTTTGGATCGGCAAGCAGGCTGGCCTCGTTCGCGCGATCCTCTTCGGGCGTCGCGCCGCGCGGACGTGTGCCGGCAATCGGCCGGATCGTCACTTCGCCATCGCGCACCCGGACCAGAATTTCCGGGCTCGAGCCAACCGCAGCAAACCCAGGAAGATCGAGAATGTAGAGGAATGGAGAAGGGTTCACCCGGCGGAGCGCGCGGTACAGCGAGAAGGCGGGAAGAGTGAAAGGCGTGGTGAAGCGCTGGGCCAGGACGACCTGAAAGATATCTCCGGCGGTGATGTAGTCCTTCGCCTTCAGCACCATGTCGCGGTAGCGCCCCTCGGACAGAACCGGGGTCAGCTGCGGGACCGGCAGGTCGCTGGCCAACACGGCGTCGGGGGCAGGGGAAGCAAGTCGGCGCAGAGCTTCGTCAACCCGTTCGGCCGCCGCGTCCAGCTGCGCGTCGGGGCTGCCTTCGGGCCACACCGGGGCAATGCACCACAGATCGTCGGTCAATCGGTCGAAGACGAGGGCAAGTGTGGGCCGGACGAACAGCATGTCGGGCAGTTCCAGCGCCGATTGCGGGGCGCGCGGCAGCTTTTCGACGAGGCCGATCGTCTCATAGCCGAAATAGCCGACCAGCACGGTCAGCGCCTTGGGCAGTTCCTCCGGCACATCGATGTGGCAATCGCCAACCAGCGCGCGCAATTCTGCCAAGGCATCGCCGGCAAGCGGGGTGAAGGCCGAGCGATCCTGCCGCCAGGCGCGGTTGACCTCCGCCTTGTGGCCGCTTGCCCGGAAGACCAGATCGGGATCGATGCCGAGCAGGCTGTATCGCCCGCGCACTTCGCCGCCCTGAACCGATTCGAGCAGGTAGTCGCCGCGCTCGGCCTGCATCAGCTTCAGCCCAGCGCTCACCGGCGTTTCGGTATCGGCCACCAGCTTGCGCCAGATCAGCGCCGGCTTGCCGGCAGCCAACTGCGACCGGGCTTTTTCCCAGTTCTCGGGATGCGCTCCTGACATGGCCGTGCCGGGACCTTAGTTGGTGCCGAGCAGCTGACGCTTCAGCGCGTCAATGACCGAAGGGTACTTCTTCACGCCGACACCCGACTTGATCGCGGTGCGCAGCTGCTCGGCATATTCGCGGCCGGCAAGCTGGCTGAATTGCGCGCGGGCCTGCGCCAGGGCCGGATCCTTTGCGTCAACCTTGCCCGGCGTGATCGACTTGACCGACACGACGTAGAAACCACGATTGCGCGGTGCTGGAAGTATCTTCGTCGAGCCCTTTGCCATGGAGAACAACAGGGCGATCGGCGGCGGAATTTGGCCGCGCATGGCCTGAAGCTGCTGTCGCGGCATGTTTACGCGATCAACCGGCGGCAGCGGCTTGCCGAGCGCCGATACGGCGGCCTGCATGTCGGTGCCCTTGCGCGCAGCAGCCAGCACCTGATCGGCGGCGGCCTTGGCGCCCTGCGTGCCCTTTTGCAGCATCAGGTCGGCCACAACTTGCGCGCGAATTTCAGCGATGGGAGCAGGGGAGGCAGGCTGGATCGAGCTGACGTCATAGATGATGAACGACTTGCCCGGATCAACTTCGGCAAGCTGGGGCTGGTTTTCGCCCTCCATCATGAAGGCCGCCTGCAGGATTCGCGCAATTTCAGCCGGAGCCGGCTGGCCCTGCGTGCCGAAGACCGTGCCGTTGGCCAGAACCGGCGGTGACTGCTTGAGCGTCAGGCCAAGGTCCTTGGCGATATCGGTGAGCGAACCACCTTCGTCGAAGCCGTCTTCGATTTTTGCGGAAAATTCCGCGAGTGCGTGACGCTTGTTTTCCTCGTTCAGCGCGGCGACCAGTTCAGGGCGTGCCTGATCGAGGGTCTTGCCGGTCGATCCCGTGTTGCCTTCCACGCGAACTACGAACCAGCCGAGGTTGCCCTTGATCGGGCCGACGAGCGACCCGGTCTTGGCCGCAAACACGGCGTCGGCAACCGCCTTCGAGCTTTGCAGCTGGTAGGCGCCCTTTTCCACCGATGCGATATTGGCAGCCGAAAGACCCTTTGACCTGGCCGCCGAATCCAGCGTGCCGCCCTTGGCCAGTTCCGCAACAATGACCTTTGCAGCCGCTTCGGTCGGAACGATGACCTGCGTCAGCTTGCGCGCATCGCTCGCCTTGTACTTGTCCGCTTCAGACTTGTAGCGATCGGCAATCTGCGCCTCGGTCGGTGCGGGTAGAGAGGTGATCACGCTATCGTCAAAGGTGGCATAGCGCACCACGCGGCGCTCGGGCCGCATGTAGTTCTTGCTGTTCGACTGGTAGTATTTCGCCAGTTCGTCGGCCGACGGCTCGCCAGCCGGCGCAAAGGCGGCTGACGGAATGAGCGCGATCGAGCCCTCGCGCGTTTCGGTCAGAAGACCGGCGTAGCGCAGCAGATGCTCGGACGAAACGCGCGAGCCGAATGCCGCCGGAATCTGAACCTGCTTGGCGATGATGGTATCGGCGAGCTGTTCGCGGAACGTCTTTTCGGTCAGGCCCGCCTGTCCGATCGTCGCCTGGAAATTGGCCTGGCTGAAATTGCCGTCGGTGCCGCGGAATGCCGGGATCTTGAGCAGTTCGCTGTCAATCAGCCGCTTGCCGGCGACCAGTCCATTGTCCTGCCCCCAGACCGCGATGGCCGCGGAATCGATCATCTGGTCAAGAACCTGGTTGAGTCCGTCGACCTCCATGAAGGATTTCATCGAGGCGGTCGGATCCTGCTTGCGCGCCTGCTCGACCGCTGTGGTCGCCGCATTCGACAAAGCCTGCGTCTCGATCGTGCGGCTTCCGGCCGTTGCAACCTTGCCGCCGCTTCCGCCGCCCATGAGATTCGACGCGCCATCCGCCAGGACGAAGGCCAGGGCCATCAGCATCACGAACCCGAGCGTGATCGCCAGGCCGACTTTGGATTTCATGAACTTGCGGAAAAATTCGAGCATTGCCTAACGCTTCACCTGGGTTGGAACCGGTGGCGGCTTTACGGCGCTTGCCGACGTTGGGCAATGCCTATGCGGGCCTTGGGCCTGATTGCGACATTTGCGTTACCGCAGGGCGGCAATCGGTCGAATCTGCCCTCAATTCGTCGCAGCCCCTTTTGACAACTGGGCGGCGCATCCTTAGCTGGCCCCTCGCGTCGATGGGCGGTTTGCATCAGAAAACGCCGTCTTTTTACGTAAAAACAGGGAGTTAATCTTTAGTCATGTCCTCTGCCCCCTATGTTGTCGGCAACTGGAAGATGAATGGCACGCGCGCCATGCTGGCCGAAGCGCGCGCCATCGATCGTGCCGCAGCACGGTATCCCGGTGTCCAGGTGGCGCTCGCGCCGCCGTTCACGCTGATCCAGTCGTTTGCCGAAGCGGCGCAGTCCATCGGTGTTGGCGGTCAGGACTGCCACGTGCTGCCCAAGGGTGCGCACACTGGCGATATTTCGGCGCCGATGCTGGCCGATTGCGGGGCAGACTTCGTGATCGTTGGCCACAGCGAGCGTCGCAAGGATCACGGGGAAAGCGACGCTTTGGTGAAAGCTAAGGCCGAAGCCGCGCTCGACGCCGGGCTCGGCGTGATCGTCTGCGTGGGTGAAACGCTGGATCAGCGCGACGCCGGCAAGGCGGAAAGCGTTGTCGCCGGGCAGGTCGATGCGTCGCTGCCTTCGCTCGAGGTGATTGCCGAACTGGCGCCGGGGCGCATTTCGGTCGCCTATGAGCCGGTTTGGGCGATTGGCACTGGCCGCGTCGCCGAAGTCGAGGATGTCGTTGCCATGCACAAGGCCATTCGCGACCGCATCGTTGCCGCCTATGGCGACAAGGGCGATGGCGTGCGCATTCTGTATGGCGGCTCGGTCAATTCGGAAAACGCATCGGCGCTGCTCGCTGCCGAAGGCGTGGGCGGCGCACTGGTCGGCGGCGCAAGCCTGACGGCGGAAAGCTTCGCGGCGATCATCGCTTCGGCTGGTACCGAACCGGTGGAATGAGCCGCCCATGTGGGCGCGCAAGGCTTGCGAAAGCGGCCGCGCGCGCCTAGATGCGCCACAACTCAGGTCAAAGGCCCCGAATAGATGGTTCTCTTCATCACTGTCGTCCAGGCGATTGTTGGCGCGCTGCTTGTCGGCGTGATCCTCATGCAGAAAAGCGAAGGCGGCGGCCTTGGCGTTGGCGGCAGCCCGGCCGGTCTCATGTCTGCGCGTGGTGCGGCGGACTTTCTGACCCGGGCGACGACGATCCTGGCGACTATCTTCGTTGCGCTGTCGATTCTTCTTGCCGCGATGGCTGCGAGCCAGTCTTCGAGCCAGAAGATCGATACCACGCTGAAGCGTGAAGCGCCGGTTCCGGTTCAGGCGCCTGCAGCGCCCAACCCGGGCGCGCCTGGGGCCAACCCGGCGGCTCCGACGGGTAATCAGGCAAATCCGGCGGCACCCGCCACCAAGTAATCCTTCAGGGCAAGTCTGGCGATCCACCTGCGGCCCGTCCGCAGTTGTGGATTGCGGGCTTGTGTTTGCACTTGCCCGCTTGCCCTATCCCCCAACTCTCGCGTAAGGCCCGACTCCCATGGCGCGGTTCATTTTCATTACCGGCGGCGTGGTCTCCTCGCTCGGCAAAGGTCTCATGGCGGCAAGCCTCGCAGCGCTGCTGCAGGCGCGCGGTTTCCGCGTGCGCATCCGCAAGTTTGATCCCTATCTCAACGTCGATCCGGGGACGATGAGCCCCTATCAGCACGGCGAGGTCTATGTGACCGACGATGGAGCGGAGACCGACCTCGATCTGGGTCACTACGAACGCTTTACCGGCGTTTCGGCGCGGCAGGCAGACAACATCACGTCGGGCCGCATCTACCGTGACATCATCGCCAAGGAGCGCCGCGGCGATTACCTCGGCGCAACCGTGCAGGTGATCCCGCATGTGACCGACGCGATCAAGGAATTCGCGCAGGCCGAAACCGACGACCTCGACTTCGTGCTGTGCGA
>JBJTLW010000121.1:0-5886 GCA_046063225.1 Novosphingobium sp.
CACGATCAAAAGCGGGATGCCGGGCGCGTACTGGAAACGGATGCGCCCCGGGCGCTTCAGCGTCAGCGTGCCGGTGGCGCGCTGGCCGCGGGCATCGCTCTGCACGAAGCTGGCCTGCATGGTGCCGATGCCGCGCAGGGCGGAAATCGCCGCGTCGAGATCGCCCGCCTGGGCATATGCGGGGGCGGGAACAACAAGTGCGGCAGGCGCACAAACGGCAAACGCCGCCCAAAGGACGGCGCCGCTGCGAAAAAGGATCTTGGGCTGTTTCATGTCTGCCGGTGTAATAGACCGGGATTGAACAGCTTGTGAACCCGCCCCGGAAAGGGGCGCGGCGATCACTTGATCTTCGCTTCCTTGAACTCGACATGCTTGCGCACGACGGGATCGTACTTGCGGAAGCTCATCTTCTCGGTCGTGTTGCGCGGGTTCTTCTTGGTGACATAGAAGAAGCCGGTGTCGGCAGTCGACACGAGACGGATCTTGACGGTTGCGGGCTTCGCCATGGGATATTCCTGAAACGCTCAATTGATTCGGTGTCGGCAGCCGGGCAGCCGATGCGAGCGGCGCCTTTGGTCGAACAGGGGCGGAAAGTCAAGGCGCGCTTGGCGCCGCTAGACCTTGAACGGCGCAATCGGCTTCAGAACGCCATAGGTTTCGACCTGCGCTGGCCGATCAAGCGGTGCCAGCACGAGCGGCGGCGGGTCCACGCGGGTATCCGGGAGGCGATCGAGCAGGTCGCGCAGCAGCTTCAGACGTCCGATTCGCTGATCGTTGAAGTCCACGAGCGTCCACGGCGCGTGATCGGTGTGAGTCGCGGCCAGCATGGCTTCGCGCGCCTTGGTGTAATCACCGTACTTCTCGCGCGCGGCGATATCGATGGGTGACAGTTTCCAACGCTTCAGGGGATCGGCCAGCCGTTCGGCAAAGCGTTCCTCCTGCCTCGCCTGGTCGGCACAGAGCCAGTACTTGAACAGCAGGATGCCATCGTCGGTCAGCTGCTTTTCAAAATCCGGGGCCTGGCGCAGGAATGCCTCGACCTGCACGTCGCTGGCATAGCCCATGACCTTCTCGACACCGGCCCGGTTGTACCAAGACCGGTCGAACAGCACGATCTCGCCCGCAGTCGGCAGGTGCTGCGCATAGCGCTGGAAATACCATTGCCCCATCTCGGCCTCGCTCGGCTTGCCCAGGGCAACCACCCGGCACTGGCGCGGATTGAGCGGCCCGGCCACGCTTTGGATGGCGCCGCCCTTGCCCGCCGTGTCCCGCCCTTCGAACAGCACGACAATGCGCGCCTTCGTGGCCGCGACCCAGCGCGCCATGGCGACCAGCTCCTCTTCCATGGGCGCGTAAAGTTCTTCGAAGGCCTTGCGCTTGAGGGGTTTGCTTTTCTTGCTCATGGTCAGCTCCGCTCGGGATGATCGTGATGCGCGAAGCCACGCGTCGGCGCAACCGGAGGTTGCCGAGCCCCGGCGCAAGTGATAAAGTTGCAGATGTAACCATGTTGGACCAGACCAAACCCCCTACGGACTATTCCGTGCTTCCCGAACCGGGGCCGGGGATGTTCGCCGCGCCGCTGCGCCGCCCCGATCACGTCGGCAACGACTGGCTGGAGCCGCAGCAGCGCGCCTATTCGTCGGACGATGACCGGGTGTGGGACGATCTGTTCGCTCGTCAGATGCAGGTTCTGCCGGGCCGGGCCGCCAGTCTGTTCATGCAGGGACTCGAACGGCTCGATCTGGGCAGGGGCGGGGTGCCCGACTTCGGCCGCCTGTCCGAAGATCTGGGCAAGCTCACCGGCTGGTCGGTGGTGCCGGTGCCGATGCTGATCCCCGATCACGTGTTTTTCTGGCACCTGGCCAACCGGCGGTTTCCGGCCGGCAATTTCATCCGCACGCGCGAAACCTTCGACTACATTCAGGAACCCGACGTGTTCCACGACGTGTTCGGCCACGTGCCGCTGCTCGCCGATCCGACCTATGCCGATTACATGCAGGAATATGGCCGCGCCGGGTGGAAGGCCATGCATTACAACCGGCTGAAAGCGCTGGGCGCGCTCTATTGGTACACGGTGGAATTCGGCCTGATCCTCGAAGGGAAAGACCTGCGGGCCTATGGCGCGGGCATTCTGTCCGGCCCGACAGAGACGGTTTTTTCGGTGGAGGCGCAGTCGCCCAACCGGATCATGCTCAACGTCGATCGGGTGATGCGGACCGACTACGTCATCAGCGATCTGCAGCCGACTTATTTCGTCATCGAAAGCTTCGCTGATCTCTATCACGATACGGTCGACCGTGATTTCGACCGGCTTTACCGCAGCCTTGGCCCCGGTTTCACCTATGCCAACACGGCGGTGATCGATGTCGATGACGTTCTCCATCGCGGCACGCAGGAATATCTGCTGCGCGGCGGGCGGGGAAGCAGTGCCACGCCGGTTTAGCCGATCACGCCAATGAAAAGGGCCGGCAACCGCCTGGCTGCCGACCCCTTTCGCGCAAGATCTGGGAGAGAAGCCTTATTCGGGCTTCATGTCCTTCTTGTCGGCCTTGTCTTCCATCGCGTCAGCCTTGGTGTCGGCGGCTTCGCGAACGGCGTCGGCCTTGTTTTCGATGGCGTCGGCCTTGGCTTCCGGAGCACCCGAGGCGCGGGCGGCTTCGGCCTCGGCGTTCAGGCCTTCGGCAGCGGCGTCACCCGAAGCGCGGACGGCCTGTGCAGCGGCTTCCTCAGCGTTTTCCTTCTTGCTGTCGCAAGCGGCCAGGCTGAGCGCCATGGCTGCGGTCGAAACGAACATCGCGCCTTTGATAAGTGCCTTCATGAATAACGTCCTCTTGGTTCCGTCAGCGCCCCCTAGGCGCCAAGCATGGATGTGCGTCACCGATCGGAAACCGGCGGCGGTGACTGCAGAACGGACGTGTTGGAACTTGGTTCCCGAAGGTTCAGCGGGTGAGCAAAAAAAGTGCGAGCGCGCCGGCGACGATGCGATACCAGGCGAACGGTGCGAAGCCGGAACGGCTGACATAGGCGACGAAGGCCTTGATCACCGCCAAGGCCACGACGAACGAGACGGCGAACCCGATGCCGATCAGACCCCAGCCAACCGTGGCATTGCCGCTCATCAAGGCCTCGCGGTTGTCGATCACTTCCAGCGTTGTCGCGCCGAGCATGGTCGGAATTGCAAGGAAGAAGCTGAATTCGGCGGCGGTGCGGCGTTCGACGCCCATGGCCAGCGCGCCCATGATCGTCGCGCCCGAACGGCTGACGCCCGGGATCATCGAAATGCACTGGATGATGCCGATGCCCAGCACCGTGCCCATCGACAGCTGCGCCACCCCGCTGGGGCCGCCGGGCTTGGCCTTGCGTTCGATAACCAGCATGGCGATGCCGCCCAGGATCAGCGCCCAGGCGACCACTTGCGGGCTGCCCAGCAGGACGTGGATCTGGTCCTTCAGGGCGAGGCCCAGGATGACCGAGGGGATGAAGGCGATCAGCAGGTTGCGCACAAAGGCGATGGACAGCTTTTCCATCCGCAGCAGGCCCGCCGCCACGGCCCAGAAGGTGCGCCAATAGAGGACCACGACGGCAAGGATCGCACCCAGCTGGATGACGACGTTGAACACCTTCCAGGTATCGGCGTCATAGCCGAACACTTCGGTGGCCAGCACGAGGTGACCGGTCGACGAGACCGGCAGAAATTCGGTCAGGCCTTCGACGATGCCAAGCAGGATGGCGATGATCACGGGATCCATGGGACGGTTTAACAAACGGGCGCGGCTTGCAAGTCAAGCCGCGCCCGTTCGATTGACCCCATTTTACCCGGCTATCACCAGATGCGCAGGCGCTTTTCCGGCGGCAGGTACAGCTTGTCGGTGGGCTTCACGTTGAACGCCTTGTACCATTCGTCGATGTTGCGGACGATGCCGTTGACGCGGAACTGGCCCGGCGAATGCGGATCGGTCAGGATCTGCTGGCGCACCGCGGCATCGCGCTTCTTTTCCTTGAACACCTGGGCATAGGCCATGAAGAAGCGCTGATCGCCGGTCAGCCCGCCGATCACCGGGGCCTGCTTGCCGCCCAGCGACAGCTTGTAGGCGCGATAGGCAAGGCTGATGCCGCCCAGATCGCCAATGTTCTCGCCCAGTGTCAGGCGGCCGTTGACGCAGGTCTTGCCTTCATCGAGCGGGCACATGGCGTTGTACTGCGCCACCAGGGCATCGCCCAGCTTGATGAAGTTGGCCTTGTCTTCGGGCGTCCACCAGTCGCGCAGGTTGCCCGCGCCATCGCTCTTTGACCCCTGATCGTCGAAGCCGTGGCCCATTTCATGGCCGATCACCGTGCCGATCGCGCCATAGTTCACCGCATCGTCGGCCTTCAGGTTGAAGAACGGCGGCTGCAGGATGGCGGCGGGGAAGACGATCTCGTTCTTGGTCGAATTGTAATAGGCGTTCACCGTCTGCGGCAGCATGCCCCATTCGGTGCGGTCAACCGGCTTGCCCAGACGGGAGATCGAATCGGCAAAACCCCAGCGCGAGGCGGCAAGGGCATTGCCCACCGGATCGTCTGCCTTGAATTCCAGGCCGTCATAGGTCTTGAACTTCACCGGATAGCCTATCTTCGGATCGAAGGCGTCAAGCTTGGCAACGGCCTGAACGCGGGTTTGCGGCCCCATCCACTTCAGCTCGGCAAGGTTGAGCGCCATGGCCTTGCGCAGGTTGCCCACCAGCCGTTCCATCGCGGCCTTGTTGGCGGCGGGGAAGTGACGTTCCGCATAGATCTTGCCAACCAGTTCGCCCGCCATGCCTTCTACCGCGCCGATGCCGCGCTTCCACCGGGGGCGCTGTTCGGGCTGGCCGCTCAGCAGCTTGCCGTAAAAGGCAAAGTTGGCCTCGTCAAAGCGCCTGGGCAGCACGGAAGACGCACCCATGGCAAGGTTCTTGGCCAGCCACGATTGCCAGACAGAAAGCGGTTCGCTGGCGATCAGGCTGGCAATGGCCGGCACGCCGCCGGAAATCTTGGCAACCTGTTCCGGCGTCAGCTTCGCGGCGGCAATTTCCTCTGCCGTCGGGGGAAGCTGCGAAACGATGATTTCGTTGACCTTGCCGCCCGAAGTCTTGAGTGCGAGTTCCTTGAGCGGAACGCCCGGCGCCAGCGCGGCGAAATCGTCAAGGCTCATCTTGTTGTAGGTCAGGTCGCGGTTGCGGCCCAGGGTGCGGTCCCAGGTGCGTTCGGCGATCTTGTGTTCCAGCGCATAGACATCCTCAGCGGTCTTTGCCGGATCGCCATAGCCCAGCTCGGTGAAGATGAAGGTCATGTACTTCTTGTATTCGCTCTGGAACTGCCTGAAGCGCGGGTTATCCAGCAGATACATGTCGCGATCGGGCAGGCCCAGGCCGCCCTGGCGCGCATAGAGCGCATAGGAATCGGACTGTTTGGCATCCACGCCGACGCCAACGTTGATCGGGGCGGGGACGCCCGGTTCACCAAACAGATCGATCAGCGCGGCAACCGAATTTACGGCCTTGATCCGGTCCAGATGCGGTTGCAGCGGGGCCAGTCCGCGCGCTTCGATGGCATCGGTATCAACGAACGCGGTGTAGGCGGCAACCACGCGCGCGGCATCGGTGCCGGGGGCAGGGTTGGAGGCAACCAGTTCGTCCATGATCGCCTTCATGCGCGTTTCCGATAGGTCGCGCAGGACGACGAACCCGCCGGTGGAGGTGCG
The DNA here is from genome assembly GCA_046063225.1 of Novosphingobium sp. Lineage (GTDB taxonomy): Bacteria > Pseudomonadota > Alphaproteobacteria > Sphingomonadales > Sphingomonadaceae > Novosphingobium. Next base: position 5,723 of record JBJTLW010000121.1, read on the forward strand.
ATCGGCCGGGATTTCCGCGGTATCGAGCCACTTGCCGTTGACAAAGCGGTTGAAATCGTCGCCCGGCTTGATCGCGGGATCGTTGTACCAGGTCTGGATGCCGGCGGCGCCCCAGCCATCGGTCTTGTCGGCGGCCGGCTTGATGGCAGCGGCCTTTGGCGCGG
>JBJTLW010000122.1:0-2635 GCA_046063225.1 Novosphingobium sp.
CTGGCGTCCAGTCTTCGAGAAGACGCGCTGCGACTGGCGCAGGGCACCCGAATACTGGTCACCGGCCTGGTTCGTCAGGTTCAGTGCGTCGATCGTCACCTTGAAGTGATTGTTGAACTTGTACGAAACCGAAGCGTCGACGTTCGTCGTGGCGTAGGAATAGTTGCCATCGGGCACTTCCGCCTTGAACGGCAGCGCCGTCAGATAGGCGGCGCGGTAGGCGACCGAGACACGGGCCGAGAACTTGCTGTCATCATAGAACAGCGTGCCGTTGACCGAATGCGGCGAGACGTTGACGAATTCGTCATAGGTCGAGCTTGGCGGGGTCGTGGCCGTACCGGCGGACAGGTAATAGAACACGCGCGACTTCACGTAGGTATAGTTCGCCGCGATGCCCAGGTGCTTGAACGGCCCCGGCAGGAAAGACAGCGGCTGCTGCACGTTGACTTCCAGCCCCTTGATCGAACCGCCCGAGGTGTTGCGGGCACGGTTGACGGTGTAGAGCGTGTTTGCGTCCTGGCCGGCTGGCAGCAGGCTGAGCGGAAGGCCGGTATTGCCGAACGGTTCCTGCGACGCGAGGTTCTGGATCGTGCTGCCGACGTCCTTGTAGAACAGCGCGACACCATAGAAAGCACCCTTCTGAGGGTAATATTCGAAGCTCAGGTCATAGTTGTTCGCCCGGTACGGCTGGAGCAGCGGGTTGCCGATAGTTGCCGTCTGCGCGCCGAAGTTGGTATTGAGCGAACCGCCCGGAGTCAGTGAGCTGAAACCGGGGCGTGCCATGACCTTCGCGAAGGCCGCGCGGACCAGCATGTTGTCGCTGACTTCATAGGTCGCGTTAAACGAAGGCAGCCAGTCAGTGTAGCTGTTCGGCACGGTGATCTGCGAGGTGAGCGAGGTATAGCCGGTTGCCGCAACCTTGGTGTGCACATAGCGCAGGCCGAAGTTGCCGCGCAGCGAATGGCCACCCAGGTCCAGGTTGAAATCCGCCTGACCGAACATGGCGAAGTCCTTTTCCGAAACTTCGCGGTTGTTGCCCAACGCCGAGTTGATGGCGAGCGTGAAGTCACCGTACTTGTTGGCGCAGTTGCAATCGAGGCCGAGCTTGTTGACGAAAGCCGTCACGTCCGGGACGACCCAGCCCGTCACCGAACCGGCCGGCAGGCCCAGCTGGCTGCCCCAACCGGTCAGGTTGGTGCTGAGCGCGCCCAGGGTCGGGAAATCGCTGGCGAACTGGGTGAAGTTGAACGTGGTGTACCCGGTGCAGGCGGCCGGCGGGCTGCCCGCGACGGCGGCGGTGCTGGTGGAACTGACGGTGCACGGCGGGCCGTTGTTGCCGAACAGGCGCTGGATCTGCGTCGTCTTGAACTTGAAGTCCTTGTACATCGCACCGGCCTTCAGGGTCAGCGCATCGCTGGCCGTGAACTTGAACGTGGCGGCCGCGGTCTTCAGGTCGTTCTTCACCGTCTGCTTGGTAATGCGGATGTCCGGCGTCAGGCCGGTGCCGGCATTGGTGAATGTGACGTTGGCCGGATTGGTCACGTCATAGCCATAGTTGATGAAGGGGCGGCGCACGTCATTGCGTGCATCCCAGACATAACCATCGCGGTTGAACGCGTCGTAGGAAATGAACACGTCGAACGGCTGTTTGAAGTCTGAACCGGCCAACCCTGCGCGCAGATCAAGCTCAAGCCGGTCAGAGAACTTGTGTTCCAGATGCAGGCTGGCTTCATAGGTCTTGGTGGTGGTGTGCGACTTCTGCTGGATGTGCTTGATGTCGACATTGTTGAGCTTCATGTAATCCACCTGGCCTGCAGGCGTGATGTGGACGTCCATGATCTGCGAATCGACGCGGCCGGCGAACAGCGGGAAAGCTGCCGATGCGCCGTTCACGTTGCGGTTGTTCGACGCCAGTGACAGGGCATAGTCGGTGCGGTCCTGATCGAACTTGGCGAAGACGCCGTCGATCGTCACGTGCGTTTCATCCGAGGGCTGCCACTGGATCGCGGCGGTCAGGCCCAGGCGTTCCTGATCCAGCTGGAAGCGGCCAAGGCCGGGGTTGCGCGGCAGGAACACGTTGGGCTTGTTGATCGCGGCATAGGCCACCGGATCAGAGGTCTTGCCCGAGAAGCACTGGCCGGCCGGGCGGTTGCCCGCGCCCGACAGAGCGTTGACGAAGGGGATCGCCGTGTTGACGACCTGGCTTCCGGCCTGATCGGCAATGTCGGTGGCGACGCCGCAGAAGCCGTTCAGCGCGTCCGAATAGTCAGACTGCGAGGTATCGGAATAGCCATCTTCCTGTGCCTTGCGCTTTGAATAGGCGCCGGACACCAGGATGCCGAAATCACCCCAGGTGTTGCTCAGCAGCCCGGCAATGCGCGGCGCCCAGGACTTGTTGTTGTCATAATAGGCGGCGTTGGCCGAAATGCCGGCGCGCAGGCCCGTCTTGTCGAAGGGCTTGGCGGTCTGCAGGTCGATCGTCGCGGCGAGCGAACCTTCATCCATTTCGGCCGACTGCGACTTTGACACGCGGACCGAATTGAACAGTTCCGAAGCGAAGGTCGAATAGTCGAACCCGCGGGTGCGGTTGATGCCGGCGACCACGCCAAGGGTGGATCCGGTGCCCGCCGAGAAG
>JBJTLW010000123.1:0-22718 GCA_046063225.1 Novosphingobium sp.
GTTGCGCGCACCTGGTTGATCGCGCTCGAATTGCCGGTGAACTCATACTCGGGACTGGTGTTCTGCCGCAGGCGCGCATTCTCGCGCCGCAGCCGTTCCGTTTCCGTGGCCCGTTCCACCAGCAGCAACAGTCGTTCGGCCTCGAAAGGCTTTTCGATAAAGTCCATCGCGCCGCGGCTGATCGCCGAGACGGCAGTATCGATATTGCCGTGGCCCGAGAAGATGATCACCGGCAGTTCGGGTTCGCGCTTCTTGATCTCGTCAAGCACTTCGAGCCCGTCCATCGGGCTGCCATGGAGCCAGACGTCCAGCAGGACGAGGCTGGGGCGGCGTTCATCGATGGCTGCGAGCGCAGCTTCGCTATCGCCTGCCGTGCGGCACTCGTACCCTTCGTCGCTGAGCACACCGGCGACGAGATCGCGAATGTCGCGTTCGTCATCGACGATCAGGATTTCGAGAGCCATACGTTTCCTTTTCCCACTTATTCAGCCGCTTCGGATGCGCGGTTATCGGCCACAGGATCACGCGCGAACCGCATGGTCACCTGGGTTCCGCCGCCTTCGGCCGCGGCAAAGTTCATGTCGCCGCCGTGTTCCTCGACGATCTTCTTGACGATGGCGAGGCCGAGGCCTGTGCCCTTCTCCCGCGTCGTCATGTACGGTTCGACGATGCGTTCGCGATCCTGCGGCAATCCGATGCCGTTGTCGGTGATCACGATCAAAACCTGATCGCCTGCCGGCTCCATCTGGACGGAAATCTTGCCGCGATAGTCCTCCGGAGCGGCTTTTGCCCGCGCCTCGATCGCCTCCACCGCATTCTTCAAGACGTTAGTCATGGCCTGGCCGAACTGGTGACGGTCGCAGTGAATGCGATCGGGCACGCCCTTGTCGGCCCGGAACGAAAAATCGATCTCCGGTCGCGCGACTTCCTGAAGGAACAGCGATTGCCGCGCGAGATCGACCGGGTCCTCGTTACGAAACACGGGCTTGGGCAGGCGCGCAAAGCTGGAAAATTCGTCGACCATCTTTCTCAGGTCCCCAACCTGTCGAATGATCGTGCTGGTCAGTTCCTCGAACAGTTCGGGATCGGTCGTCACCTGCTTCTTGTAGCGCCGGTTAAGCCGCTCCGTAGCGAGCTGGATCGGCGTCAGCGGATTCTTGATTTCATGCGCGATTCGCCTGGCAACATCGGACCAGGCCGCCTGCCGCTGGTCGAGAACCTGACGCGTGATATCTTCAAAAGATATCACATGGCCGGCCCGGTCTTTGGCGATCTTCACGGCAAGGGTCAGAAGGTCCCCGCCCTTGCCGTATTGAATGACGGCCTGTTCCCGGCCTGCTTCCACAAGGGCGGCAAATTGCGGGGCCGCTTCCGACAGATCATGGCTGACCGGTTCGGACTGTGAATGATCAAACAGCAGGCGCATGGCCGGGCTGTTGATCAGCTGGATCACGCCATCCCCATCGATCGAGATGACGCCGGCGGATACGGATTCGAGCACGGCTTCGATGAAGGCCCGCCGTTCATGCAATTGCTGATTGGCGCTGACGAGCGCCTGCGTCTGCCGTTCGAGCTGCGCGGTCATGCGGTTGAAGGCGCGGTTCAGCAGACCAACCTCGTCTGCGCCGGTGCGCCCTTCGACCCGCATCGAGAAATTGCCCGAGCCCACCTGCCGCGCGGCAGATACAAGGTCGTAGAGCGGCTTCACCTGTCGATCGGCAAAGCGCAAGGCGAACCACACGGCCAGCCCAACGATAGCCAGCGAGGCGGCAAAAAGAGCGATGTTGAAGCGTAGCTGAAGCTGCCGGGCGCGCGCGGTCAGCACTTCGTAATCGCGCACGATGTTTTCCGCGCGCTGCCCCTGGCTGAAGGCCAGAAGATCGGACGAGCGCGCGGCATAGAGATAAATCCCGGCCTGCTTGTCGATCGGCGTTACCGCCTCGACACGGTTAGCGTTGACCGTGACGACAAGCGGCTCGCCCTTTTCCAGGCGCGACAGGACATCGGCTTTCACCCGTTCACGCGTGGCGTTGCCCTCCGGATCGACGATGGCAACGGTGAGCAGCTTGCCCTCGGCGGACTTCTGCAGAATAGCGCTTTCGTTGAGGCGCCGGTTGAGAACCTGATACGAATAGCCTTCACGGAAGGCGGGACTGAGGATCGGAACCTGCGCAAGATACTGGTGCAGGTCGCTCGCCATCATGATTGATTCATTGCCGACGTCGCGAACGTTCTGTTCGTAGTATCCGCGCGCCAGCTTATTGGCGTTTTCGAGCAGCCCGCGGGACTTGTCGGAAAACCAGAATTCGACGCCCGACTGGAAAAGGTACGAAGCGAAGATCACGACGAGCAGCGTGGGGATTGCCGCAATGATCGAAAACCACAGCACCAGCTGCGTGTGCAACTTGCCGGTGCCACCCAGGGTTTCCGCCGCGCGTTGCAAGGCGAGCCGGCGGCCCAGCAGAACCAGTAAGGTCATCGCCGGGACCAGCGTGCCGACGAGGAGCGATGCCGTAACGTTGGTGGAAAGCAGCTCGCCCTTCTCGTCCGGGCGGGTGACTGTGTAGACCGTGATCGTCGACATGACGACGAAGGCCAGCGCCGCCACTACGGCAACAATGGCAAGCACATTCGCGCGGCGCGCAGATACTTGCAGCCTGCGCCAAAAGCGCTGCCATCCGCTTCGCCTCGAAGTTCGAACCTCGTCCATCGTTGCCCCGTTACAACGCGACTGTTGCATTATTGCAAGGGCTTTATCGCGACGCGAGGTCAGTTCCGTCTGGCAAACGCCTCGGGCTCGATACCAAGCTCGACAATCCGCTTGCGCAGGGTGTTGCGGTTTATCCCCAGTATCTGGGCCGCGCGCAGCTGATTGCCGCCGGTTTCGCGCAGGACATGGCCAAACAGCGGGCGCTCGAAAGCGGCAAGCGCCTCATCGTAGACCAGCCCCGGACGCGGCGCGTTTTGCAGCAACCAGGCCGAGACGGAATCCTCAAGCGATATTCCGCCCGCCAGTTCGGCGGCGTCTCGCGGCTGAGAAGCCAGCAGCGCCGTGAGCCCGGCCTCATCGATCGTGTCCTCCCGCGCCAGCAGCGCGGCACGATAAATGAAGTTGCGCAGTTCGCGCACATTTCCACGCCACGGCTGGCGGGAAAGCAGTGCCACGGCATCGCTGGTCAACTGGCGGCGCGGCAAGCCCTCCATGGTAGCGAGTTGCAGAAAGTGGCGGGCCAGAGCCTCGATATCGTCGGCCCGTTCACGCAGCGGCGGCATCTGGATCGGCACCACGTTCAGGCGATAAAACAGGTCTTCGCGGAACTGGCCGGCAGCGATCAGCGGTTCCAGATCCTTGTTTGTTGCAGCGACGATGCGCACGTCCACGCGCACCTCCTCCCGCCCGCCGACGCGTCGGACGGAGCCGGACTGCAAGGCGCGCAGCAGCCGCGTCTGGGCCTGCATCGGCATATCGCCGATTTCATCGAGGAACAGCGTGCCGCCGTTCGCTTGTTCGAACTTGCCGATATGGCGCGCGACGGCTCCGGTGAAGGCGCCCTTCTCATGCCCGAACAGTTCGCTTTCGATCAGTTCAGCCGGGATGGCCGCCGTGTTGACCGCCACGAAGGGGCCAGCCCCGCGATGACCAAGCTGGTGTATGGCTTCTGCCACCAGTTCCTTGCCGGTCCCGGATTCTCCGAGAATCAGCACCGTAAGATCGTTGCGCAGGACGCGCGTGATCATGCGATAGACCGCCTGCATCGGTGCCGATCGGCCAACCAGAGGCAGGCCCTGCGGCGTCGGTTCGTCCGCCCCCACCTCGCTCTCGCCGGACGAGGCCGCGGCCTGGCGCACCGTACGGGCCAGTTCATCGATGTCGAAAGGCTTGGGGAAATATTCGAACGCGCCCGTGTCGCTCGCGCGCACCGCCGTATCGAGCGTGTTCTGCGCCGACAGCACGATGATCGGCATGCGGGGAAACCGCTCGCGGATCGCGGGCAGGCCTTCGATCCCGTCGCCATCGGTCAGCATCACGTCGGTCACCAGCACGCTGAAACTGCCGTTTCCCAGCAAGCGGTCTCGCTCGGCAAGCGAATCGCAATGGGTGACGGTGAAGCCTTCCGCCTCCAGCGCCGCCGTGATGACGATGGCGATCGACATATCGTCTTCGACAAGCAGAACGCTCATGGCACTTTGTATCCCTGATTGGTGGCGATCGGCAGGTGCAGACGAAAATGCGTCCAGCCGCCCGCTTCGTCGCGTTCGTGCGTGATGCGTCCGTTCATGTCGCGCACGAGCTTGCGCACCAGCGCAAGGCCAAGCCCTTGCCCGGTCTTCTTGGTCGTGACGAACGGTTCGAAAATGTGGTCCCGCATCGCCGGATCGACGCCCGGACCGTTGTCGCTTACGCGCAGTTCGATGGGCAGGCGCACCGGCTTTGCGCCAGGCGAGGCGGCCGAGAGCTGAAAACCGCTGGAAAACCGGGTGCGGACGATGACCTTGCGGCCGCCAACATCGGCGCAGGCTTCCAGCGCGTTGGAAAACAGGTTGATCAGCACCTGCATCAGCCCGTCGCTGCTGGCGAGCACAAGGGGCAAGGACGGATCGAATTCCTCGACGATCGGGCCGCCCTTCCCCGCCGCGTCGAGCACTTCGCGCGCGCGCCGGATGCTTTCATGGAGGTTGCAGGGTTCCACCGGCGCCACCGTCCGGCTGGACAGGGCCTGCATCTCATCGATCAGGCGAGCGATCCGATCCACCTCATCGGCAATCAGGCTCGTCAGCGCCTTGTCCTTGTCGCTGAGCTTGCGCCCCAACAGCTGCGCTGCGCCACGGATGCCCGACAGCGGGTTCTTTATCTCATGCGCCAGAATTTCAGGCGCGCGCAGAGCTGCGTCCTCCCCTGCTCCGCCATCCTGACCAAGCGCTTCGGCGGCGCTGGCATCCTGCAGGGTGACTACCTGCCAGCCCGGCTCGTCAATGATCGGCGACACCGTGATGTCGAGCCGCTTCGAGCCGATGCCTGGCAAGGCCACACTGATATCACGCGCTGATATCGGAACGTCGATTTCCGCCAGTCGCTCTGTCAGGCGGTCGTCGGAAAAGCCGATGAGATCGCCGAAAGGAAGTTGCCGGAGCCGGCGCAGGCTTTGCCCGAAGAACTGTTCGGCAGCCGGGTTGGCCTGAACCACCTTCTGCCCCGGCCCCAGAAGGACAACGGCAAGCCCGAGCGAGGAAAGCTGTCTCTGGGCGTCGGGAAAATCCGGCATGACGCGCCGATCAGGCCGCCTGCCGCTTCAGGAAGGGCGCATAGAAATCGCGCAGTTCGCGAACGACCGTGTCCGGATTGTCGATGAAGTTGACCTTGTTGCGGAACTCCGCCGATCCATGCAGGCCCTTGGTATACCAGCCCAGATGCTTGCGAGCCATCTTCACGCCGGTGTCGCGGCCGTACAGGTCCAGCATCATGTCGTAGTGCTCAAGCATGGTGCCGAACTGGGTGTCGATATCAGGATCCGCAATCTCAGTGCCAGTGCGCAGCCAATGCATGACCTGCCCGAGCAGCCACGGCTTTCCGTAAGCCCCGCGGCCGATCATCACGCCATCGGCGCCGGATTGCTCGAGCGCCGTCGCCACGTCCCGCACCGTACAAATGTCGCCGTTGACGATTACCGGGATCGACACGGCCTGCTTGACGCTGCGAACAAATGCCCAATCGGCTTCGCCGCGGTACATTTGGTTGCGCGTACGACCATGCACGGTGATCATCTTCGCGCCCAGATCCTCGGCAATGCGCGCCAGTTCCGGGGCGTTAAGACTGTCGTGGCACCAGCCCATGCGCATCTTGACCGTGACGGGCACCTTGACCGCCTTGACCGTGGCTTCGATCAGGCGCGTTGCCAGCGGGATGTCGCGCATCAGGGCCGAACCGGCATCGCCGTTGACGACCTTCTTCACCGGGCAACCCATGTTGATATCGATGATCGCCGCGCCCTGGTCTTCCACCAGCTTTGCCGCCTCGGCCATCTGATCCGGCTCGCAACCGACAAGCTGCATCGACACCGGCTCTTCGATCGGATCCCACATTGCCTTCTGCACCGACTGGCGCGTTTCGCGTATCGCGGCCGGGCTGGCGATCATCTCGGTCACGTTGAGGCCCGAACCGAAGCGCCGTACGAGCCGGCGGAACGGAAGGTCGCTAACCCCCGTCATCGGCGCAAGGATGACCGGACAGTCGATCGTCACCGGGCCAACGGCGATCGGGCGAACGTACGGAGGGGTGGGCGTAGCTGTCATCGAAGGTGCCTAAAATTTGGGCAGCGCTTAGTGGATTGCTCAGCGAACCGCAAGCGATTACCCGCTGCAGAACCATGAGCGACACGCCCCCACCCCCCAGCCGGACCGCCGCCGTCGTCGTCGCTGCCGGCGCTGGCCTGCGCGCGGGCCAACCCATGCCGAAGCAGTTCGCGCCGTGGCGGGGCAAGCCGGTGGTGCGCCACTCGGTCGAACGGCTGCACGAAGCCGGGCTTGCGCCAATCATCGTATGCATTCCGCCCGGCGGAGAAGCGCTTGCCGCCGAAGCGCTGGCCGGGCTTGATGTGACATTCGTCACCGGCGGCGCGACCCGGCAGCTTTCCGTGCGCGCGGGGCTGGAAGCGCTGGCCGGTGCGGCACCGGATCGCGTCCTGATTCACGACGCTGCGCGTCCCCTCATTCCGCAAACCGTGATCGCCCGCCTTCAGCACGCGCTCGACAGTTACCCAGCCGCCATCCCTGTCCTGCCGGTGGTCGACAGTCTCGCCCATGCGGATGGCGCGATCATGGGCCCGGCGGCCCCGCGCGAAGCCCTGCGCCGCGTGCAGACGCCGCAAGCCTTCCGATTTGCCGAGATCCTTGCCGCGCACCGCGACTGGACGGGACCGGCCGAAGCTGGCGACGATGCACAGGTCGCCCAGGCCGCAGGCCTCGCCATCGCGCTGATTGACGGCGATGAGGCGCTGCACAAGTTGACCTTCGCTTCGGACTTTGGCAGCGCCCCCGCCATGCGCGTAGGCATGGGATACGATGTTCACCGCCTCGAAGAAGGCGAAGCGCTGTGGCTGTGCGGCGTGAAGCTTGATCACAGCCACGGCCTGTCTGGCCACAGCGATGCGGACGTTGCCATTCACGCGCTGGTAGATGCCTTGCTCGGTGCGATATCAGCCGGCGATATCGGCCAGCACTTTCCGCCGAGCGATCCGCAGTGGAAGGGCGCATCGTCCGGGAAGTTCCTCGCACACGCAGCCCGGCTGGTCGCGGATGCCGGCTACGAAATCGGCAACGTTGACGTGACGATAATCTGCGAAGCGCCGAAAATCGGGCCACATCGCGCGGCCATGCGCGAACGTCTGGCCGCCATCCTCGGCATTGACTTCGCGGCGGTGAGTGTGAAGGCAACGACTACCGAAGGCCTCGACAGCACCGGGCGGCGCGAAGGCATCGCAGCCCAGGCCGTCGCGACCGTCGTTCGCTCCTGATCGGGAAGTCCAGCCATGCGTTTTGCAGTCTGCCTCGTTTCGCTTGTATCGCTTGCCTCCTCCCAAGTTGCCGCTGCTGAACAGGCAACCTGCCTGACTCCGCGCGAGGCGACGGCGGTTGCCAGCTATGCCCTGCCCAGCGTCATCGCCGGGACGAGCCAGCGCTGCGCGGCCATACTCGGCAAGGACGCCTACCTGACGAAGGAGGGGGCAAAATTGTCGAGCCGCTATGCCGCGCGCAAGGCAGCGGCATGGCCGGACGCGAAGGCGGCTCTGCTCAAGGTCGGCGGCACGGGTGACGTGACCGAGACGGTGCGCACATTGCCGGATTCGGCCGTGCAACCGCTTGTTGATTCGCTGGTAACCAGCCTGGTGGTGGAAAACATGCCGACCAACCGTTGCAGCCCAGTCGATCGCGCGCTTTGGCTGTTGTCTCCTTTGCCGCCGGAAAACACGGCGGAATTGATTGCCCTTTCCCTAGGGCTGCTGGCACAAGGCCAAAATCCGCGCATCGGCAAGATCGCGATCTGCAAGGCTTGAACAAGGAACGCTCATGATCCGTCGCAAACTGCACAAGCTCGCCGCCATCAGCGCGCTGTTCTCATTCTCTTCGGCTCAGGCTGCAGAGCCCGCAGCCTGCTTCAAGCGGGACGAGGTTCGCAGCATCGTCGCCTTCCTGATGCCGGTTGCGCTCGATCCGGCAATCAAGTCCTGCAAGGCGCACCTGGCATCGGATTCCTATCTGCTTACCGGTGGCCAGCAGCTTCAGGATTCGCTGGCGAAGAACAAGGACGCCGAATGGAGCAAGGCCAAGACCGCGTTCCTGCGCGTCTTCGACGACGGCGCCCGCAAGATGCCCGACATGCCAGACGAGCTGCTGCGCACCATGCTGGAAGCGAAATTCGGTTCGGAAATCCTTGGCAAGATGTCGGCGGATGATTGCAAGGATTTTAGCAACATTGCCGCTCGCCTCGCGCCGCTGTCTCCCGATGCTCTGGTAGATCTTGTCGCGGAAATCGGCGTGGTCGCCCTGCGGTCTGATAAGAAAGCGCGCGGCTTCAACATCTGCCCCGGCGCCTGATCGGACTGGGGTGATGGATTCGCTGCTTCCCGATGAGCTGATCGCGCTTGCCCGGCGCGTGGTTGAAGAGAATGCGGCCGCTGGTCGCAAGGTTGCCGTTGCGGAAAGCTGCACCGGCGGGCTCGTTGCCGCTGCTCTGACCGAGATCTCGGGGTCATCTGACGTTCTGGACCGTGGTTTCGTCACCTATTCGAACGAATCGAAGCAGGAACTGCTGGGCGTCTCGCCCGATATCATCGACACCTTCGGGGCCGTCTCCATCGCCTGCGTCTGGGCCATGTCGCAAGGCGCGCTGAAGCACAGCCGCGCCGATGTTGCCGTGGCCATCAGCGGAATTGCCGGCCCCGGCGGCGGCAGCCGGGAAAAGCCGGTCGGAACCGTCGTTTTCGCCAAGGCGGTGCGCGGCCAGGAGGATTCAACGTCCGAGGAAAAGCGCTTCGAGCCCGGTTCGCGGGCCGAAATACGGCTTCAGGCGGCGCTCGTCGCGCTGGAACTGTTGCTGCCGTAGAGTTCTTCCGCACGCTTTTCGAAAGCGGCCACCATCTTGCGGAAAGCCTTGTCGAAATATTGGCCGGCCAGCTTTTCGAACATGGCGCTGCGGAAACTGAACTGCACCGAAAAATCGATTTCGCAGCCGCCCTCGGGCAGGTCACGGAACTGCCACCTGTTGTCGAGATCCTTGAGCGGACCGTCAAGATACAGCACCTCCAGCGAGGATGGGCGCTGCTTGATAACCCGCGATGTGAACTTCTCGCGAATGGCGGAAAACCCGACAAGCATGTCGGCGATCATTTCCTCGTCACTGTCAGACCGCACCCGCGTTGCCACCACCCAGGGCAGGAATTCACCATAGCGGCCAACGTCGGCCACAAGGTCGAACATCTGGGCGGCGCTCCAGGGCAACCGCCGGGTTTCGGCGATACCAGGCATCAGGCTTTCTGCGCTTCCTTCGCGAGCTTGGCTTCACGAGCCGCCCGCATCTGAACGAAATCGTCACCGGCGTGATAGGACGAGCGCGTCAACGGGCTCGACGCAACCTGCAGGAATCCCTTGGCGCGGGCGATTGCTCCATAGGCACTGAAGGCCTGCGGCGTGACGAATTCCTTGACCTCGGCATGCTTGGGCGTCGGGCGCAGGTATTGGCCCATGGTCAGGAAATCGATCCCGGCGCTGCGCATGTCGTCCATTACCTGATGCACTTCCAGCCGTTCTTCCCCAAGACCCAGCATGATGCCGCTTTTGGTGAAAATCATCGGGTTGTGGCGCTTCACTTCCTCAAGCAGGCGCAGCGAGGCGTAATAGCGCGCACCCGGCCGAATGGTCGGATAGAGCCGGGGGACGGTTTCCAGGTTGTGGTTGTAGACGTCCGGCCCGGCCGCGACGATCGCTTCCACCGCTTCGCGCATCTTGCCGCGGAAGTCGGGAGTCAGGATTTCAATCGTCGTCGAAGGCGTTTCGCGGCGCAGCGCCTCGATAACCTTTACAAACTGCCCTGCCCCGCCATCGGCCAGATCGTCACGATCGACTGAAGTGATGACGATGTGCTGCAAGCCCATCTTTGCCGCTGCTTCGGCGACGTGGGCCGGCTCCAGCGGGTCAACCTTGCGCGGCAGGCCCGTCTTGACGTTGCAGAACGCGCAGGCGCGCGTGCAGACATCGCCAAGGATCATCACTGTCGCGTGCTTCTTGCTCCAGCATTCGCCGATGTTCGGGCAGGCCGCCTCTTCACAAACAGTGTTGAGCGAAAGCCCGCGCATAAGGTCACGCGTGGCCGCATATTCGCGGCTGGTTGGCGCCTTGACGCGGATCCAATCAGGCTTGCGCTGGCGCTCGGGCGGCGGAGTCGAAGACATGTCGTTCATCGCAGCCGCCCATAAGCCGCATTGTCCCCCCTTGCCAGAGGCAATCGCCTTTTGCATGGGATGCGCATGACCAAGGAAAACTCACCACAGCTCGATCGCCTCATCGCTGGCTATCGTCGTTTCCGCCAAACGGGTTGGACTCCCAACCGCGAGCGCTGGGCCGATTTGCGCGAAGGCCAGAGCCCGGAAATCATGGTGATCGCCTGTTCGGACAGCCGCGTGGACCCTTCGCAAATCTTTGACGTTGATCCGGGTGAAGTCTTTGTGGTGCGCAACGTGGCCGCCATGGTTCCGCCATTCGAAACAACGCCCGGGCATCACGGCGTTTCGGCGGCTCTGGAATTTGCCGTGCAGGTGCTCAAGGTGAAAGAGATCGTCGTGATGGGGCACGGCATGTGCGGCGGCTGCAAGGCTGCACTGACGCAGGAGCTGCACGGTACGGAGCCAGGAGAAGGCGGCTTTGTCGCTGACTGGATTTCACTGCTTGATGAAGCGCGCCATCATGTGGCTGCCCATTACGGCACCACGGGGCACGAAGCCGAACGGGCGATGGAGAAGGCCGGGGTGAAGGTTAGCCTGAACAACCTTCGCACATTCCCGTGCATTCAGCGCAAGGAAGCGAAGGGCGAACTCTCGCTGCGCGGAGCCTTCTTCGCGATCTCAGACGGCTTGCTGCATGTGCTGGATGAGGACGACGGCAGCTTCTACGCCGTTGAATAGCCCAAAAAAGCGGGGCGGCAGTTTCCCGCCGCCCCGCCGGTTTTCATAGGTCAGACCCCTCAGCCGCCCTTGAGCTTCTGAGCGGTATAGACCGACCACAGCCGCGCCATCGGGGCGCGAATGCCAGTCACGCCATCGAACATGGCCTTGGCTTCGGCATATTTGCCCTGGTCAAATAGGGTGATGCCGATGCGAGTGTTGATGCGCTGTACGTCGACACCGCCCTTGGCCAGAGCAGCGCGATACAGCGCTTCCGCCTTAGCTGACTGTCCATAAGACATCAGGGCGTCGGCCGTCGCGCCAATCGAATTGCCCGTCGCCGTCGGTGACAGGGCAGTCTTTTCAAGGCTGCCCAGCGTCGGCGTTTCAGCACGGACGCGCTCGTTCGCCTGCGTCAAGGCTTCCGAAACCGTGATGTCGCTGGACTGCAGCTTGCCAGCCTTCAGGCCTTCGTTGACGACCAGGATTACTTCGGCCGGCAGACGACGCGGGTCGGCAGCCTGGATGAATTCGAAGTAATCCGGCGCGTCGGTGAAGCTGCCCGTCCGCTGCATCAGGCGCATCAGGTCAAGGCGTTCCTGCACTTCGTACTTGGCGACAAGGCGAAGAATGCTGATCGCGCCCGCCCAGTTTTCCTTGGTCGGATAGGCCGCGACAAGACCGTTGGCGAAATTGCCGGCCTGATCGAGCAGCTTGGCGCGATAGGCCGCCGAAAGGCCGCGGCGATACCACTCCTGCGGAGCCGGCGTGCCGGCGGCGTTGCGCGCGTTGATGCCAGCCATAAGCCGATCGAGGCCAACCTGGACCTGACCCTGCTGAATGTAGGAATCGGCCAGCAAGACTTCGGTGTTGTCACCCTTGTAGCCCGCCTTGATCGCGCCATCGAACTGCGTCACGGCGCAGGCGAAGTCCTTGGTTTCATAGCAGATTGTGCCAATGGCATTCTGCAGCTTGGGGACCTCAGCCGCAGGGTATTTGCCCGAAGCAAGCATCAGTTCATAGCCGGTGCGGATGATCTTCATGTCCTGAGCAATGACACCAAGCCCTTGCGTCAGCTGACCGGCCCAGAACTTGTCTTCCATGGTCGTGCCAGCGGCTGGCAGAGCATCAATCTGCGCCTTTTCGGCCGACAGCGTACCGAGAAGCGCGGCAAGCGCAGCATCGCGCTGCGCCAGTGCGGCCTTGCGCGCGGCCGAGCCCTGGGCGGAATTATACGCGTTGGTCGCGTTGGTCAGCGCCTGCTGGGCGGCAATCACGTCCGGACGCTTCTTTGCCTCGTCAATCGCCTTCTGCGCGGCAACCGCAATCGGCTGGAAAGCCTTGGACATCTGGATTTTCGGGGCCGCAGCTGCAGCCTCCTTCTTCTTGTCAGCGGCCTGAACAGGCAGGGCAACGCTGGCCGAAGCTGCAACAATGGCCAGGGCAATGGCGCTGCGCGAGAGCAGACCTGAGCGCCGGAAGGTGGCGAACATGGGCAGTAAACTCCTCCAAAAAACCTGCCGGAACGGATTTTGGCAGGCATCAAGACTTCCTTCCCTGCATTGGCCGGGAATTCCACCTTTTGCAATGCCGCGGCTATTAGATTTCGGCCGGTGAACGGCGATTGAATAGACCGTGCAGCACGCGTTCTGCAAAGTGTGGAAAAACAGGGGCGAACAGGCGCAAATCCGGCACTTGCGCTGGCCCTTTGCGCTGCATTGGCCTAGGGGCTGTGGACCAGAAACAAACCAAAGTAACCCGCGACTGTGAGCGAAGAGTCCGAAACCCCCGATACCCCGCAGCCAGCCGGTGAATTCACCCGCGTCGACATCGTCGATGAGATGAAGTCCAGCTACCTCGATTACGCAATGAGCGTGATCGTGGCGCGCGCCCTGCCCGACGTTCGCGACGGTTTGAAACCCGTCCACCGCCGCATCCTTTTCGCCGCACAGGAAGGCGGCATGGTTGCCGGCCGCCCCTATCGCAAGAGCGCCAAGATCGTCGGCGACGTGATGGGCAACTACCACCCGCATGGCGACGCCGCGATCTATGACGCGCTGGCCCGCATGACGCAGGACTGGTCGATGCGCCTGCCGCTGGTCGATGGCCAGGGCAACTTCGGATCGATGGACCCCGATCCGCCGGCATCGATGCGCTACACCGAAGCGCGCCTTGCCAAGGTGTCCAATGCCCTGCTCGAAGATCTCGACAAGGACACGGTCAACTTTACCGACAACTACGACGGATCGCGTCAGGAACCGACGGTTCTTCCCGCGCGCTTCCCGAACCTGCTGGTCAACGGCGCCGGCGGCATCGCGGTGGGCATGGCGACGAACATTCCGCCGCACAACCTGGGCGAAGTGATCGACGGTTGCCTTGCCTATATCGAAAACCCCGCGATCACGAGCGAACAGCTGATCGAGATCATTCCGGGGCCGGATTTCCCGACCGCGCCGATGATCCTTGGCCAGTCGGGTGCGCGCTCGGCCTATCTTACCGGTCGCGGATCGGTGCTGCAGCGCTGCCGCTATGACATCGAAGAAGGCCGGGGCGACCGCCGGTCGATCGTCCTCACATCGATCCCCTATCAGGTCGGCAAGTCGGGTCTTGTCGAAAAGATCGCCGAAGCCGCCAAGGACAAGCGGATCGAGGGCGTTTCGGACATTCGCGACGAATCGAGCCGCCTTGGCGTGCGCGTCGTTGTCGATCTGAAGCGCGATGCGACGCCGGAAGTCGTGCTCAACCAGATCTGGCGCCACACCCCGGCGCAGTCGAGCTTCCCGGCGAACATGCTGGCGATTCGCGGCGGTCGGCCGGAAGTGCTGACCCTGCGCGAATTCATCAGCGCCTTCGTGACCTTCCGCGAGGAAGTGATTACTCGCCGCACGAAGTTCGAACTCAACAAGGCCCGCGATCGCGCGCATATCTTGCTGGGTCTGGTGATCGCCGTCACCAATCTGGACGAGGTGGTGCGCATCATCCGCGCCGCGCCGAACCCGGCCGCCGCACGCGGCGCCCTGCTCAATCGCGAATGGCCGATCGGCGATATCGCGCAGTACATCCGCCTGGTGGAAGCGATTGAGCCCGATGCCGAGCAGAGCGGCGGCACCTATCGCCTGTCGGAAACGCAGGTGAAGGCCATCCTTGACCTGCGCCTCCACCGCCTGACCGCGCTGGGCCGCGACGAAATCGGTGACGAGCTGAAGGAACTGGCCATCGCGATCGAGGAATACCTCGCGATCCTGGCCGACCGTGCAAAGCTCTATGCGGTGATGAAGCAGGAACTCGCGGAAATCCGCGAGGCCTATGCCACGCCGCGCGTGTCGGAAATTGCCCCCGCATGGGATGGCATCGATGATGAAGACCTGATCGAGCGGGAAGACATGGTCGTGACCGTGACCATGGACGGCTATATCAAGCGCACCATGCTCGATACCTTCCGCGCGCAGAACCGCGGCGGCAAGGGCCGCGCCGGCATGGCGACCAAGGACGAGGACGTGGTGCAGACCATGTTCGTCACCTCCACGCACAATCCGGTGCTGTTCTTCTCCACCGCAGGCAAGGTCTATCGCCTCAAGGTCTGGAAGCTGCCCGAAGGTGGCCCCGCCACGCGCGGTCGTCCCATCGTCAACCTGCTGCCGGCGCTGGAACAGGGCGAAACGATCCAGACCGTCCTCGCCCTGCCTGAGGATGAGGCCGAATGGGGCAAGCTTTCGGTCGTCTTCGCGACGGCCAAGGGCAATGTCCGCCGCAATTCGATGGATGCCTTTGCCAACATCCCGTCAAACGGCAAGTTCGCCATGCGCTTCGATGAAGGCAGCGATGATCGCCTGATCGGCGTCGCCCTGCTCGATCCCACCGATGACGTGCTGCTGGCCACCCGCTCTGGCAAGGCCATCCGCTTTGCCGGTGATGAGGTGCGCGAATTTACCAGCCGCACCTCTACCGGCGTGCGCGGCATGACGCTGAAGGGCGACGACGAGGTTATCAGCCTGTCGATCCTCCACCGCGTCGGGACGACCAGCGAAGAGCGCGAGGAATACGTCAAATACGCGCCGTGGAAGGGCGAAAAGGAAGGCGAACCGGCGATGAGCGCCGAACGCTATGCCGAATTGCAGTCCCGCGAACAGTTCATCCTCACGGTCTGCGCCAATGGCTATGGCAAGCTCAGCTCGGCCTATGAATACCGGCGCACGGGCCGCGGTGGTCAGGGCATCACCAATATCGACAACATCGGCCGCAACGGCCCTGTCGTTGCCAGCTTCCCGGCGGTTCAGGCCGATCAGCTGATGCTGGTGACCGATCAGGCCAAGCTGATCCGCCTGCCGCTTGATTCGCTGCGCGTGATCGGGCGCGGTTCGGCCGGTGTCCGCCTGTTCAACGTGTCGAACGACGAGCATGTGGTCAGCGCGGTTCGCCTTGCCGACACCGGCGGTGATGAGGACGCGTCCGATGATGCAGAGCTGAATGCGGCACCGGTCGAGCCGACCGAGGCAGCACCGGATGACGACATTGGCGAAGCTGGCGAGGAATGAGCGCACAGCCTGCAATTGCCTACAAGGTACTGACCAGTGCGCAGATGGCAGAACTGGAAGAGGCCGGCGTGTTCAAAGGCGCGCCGGTCGACCTTGCCGATGGCTACATCCATCTCTCAACCGAAGCGCAGCTGACCGAAACGGTCGACAAGCATTTCGCCGGACAGGACAATCTGCACGTCGTCGCAGTCGATCTTGCCGTGCTGGCCGGAGCGGTAAAGTGGGAGCCGTCACGCGGCGGTCAGCTGTTTCCGCACATCTATGGCGACCTGCCGCTTTCCGCCGCTCTCGCCTATGGCCCCCTGCACCGCGATGAAAACGGTTCTGTCAAACTTCCGGTTGCCGGCTAGCGGTCGATCCGCGCGCCAAAAGCCGCCGAGTGTATCGTCCGCAGCACGCCAAGGCAGATCAGCAGCTGCCCGAGGTAATAGAGCGGCCAGATGAGCAGATGCGGGAGGTTGCTGCTCGCCAACGGCCCGCCTCGCGCAAATATCAGAAGGTCCGACAGGACGAACAGCACCGCGCCAATTCCCACCCGATACCGCGAAAATCGGCTCATCCACGCGGCCGCTGCCATCAAGGCAAGGGCGAGTGCATAGGTGAACGTCACCAGCGCCATTGATCGGTCCGAAGGCATCCACCAACCGAGAATCGGCACGATGACCACAATGGCGAGCGCTAGCAGTTTCTGGCTGGGCGCCGGGTTTGCTCGCCCATTTCGCAGATAGAAAGCAAGGGCCAGCAAGTGGCCGACCAGAAAGGCAGCAGCCCCCGCAATAAGGTCGTACTCGATCAGGACATCGCCCAGCGCGCCCAGAAGCATGATCCCGGTCAGTGGCCCGCCATAACGTCCCTCGCCATAGATCAGCGCGAGGATCGCCAGCAGGCCCACGCCAGTTCCTTTCAAGACGACAAGAGCCGTGGGCAGCGGTCCCGGTGTGCGCAGAAGATAGAAGCCGACTGCCGCAACGATGCTGGCCAGCACGATGGATCGGAAACGGTGATCGGACATCAGGGCCATGCTTTGCACTCTCTCCTCGGGCGCAGCTTGCCTCTGTCCAATCCGCCTCGCAAGGGCTAGAGGCCGCTGCCATGCAATATGACGTGCACATTATCGGCGGCGGTCTGGCCGGAAGCGAAGCCGCCTGGCAACTCGCACGGCGAGGGGTTTCGGTTCGCCTTTCCGAAATGCGCGGCGCTGGCGATGGGACACCGGCACACCAGACCGATCAACTTGCCGAACTGGTGTGCTCCAACTCGTTCCGGTCCGACGATGATACGTCCAATGCCGTCGGTCTGCTCCATCACGAAATGCGCCAACTCGATTCGCTGGTGATGGCCGCAGCCGCCAAAGCGCGCGTCCCGGCCGGCTCGGCACTAGCCGTGGATCGCGAGGTGTTCTCCGCCGAAGTCGAACGTCAGCTTGCGTCTCTTCCCAACCTGACGGTAGCCCGTGAGCGCATCGATCATCTGCCAGAAGCCGGGCTAACAATCGTTGCGACCGGCCCGCTCACCGCAGAAGCCCTCGCCCAATCAATCGGTGCCGCAACTGGTGCCGACAGCCTCGCCTTTTTCGATGCAATCGCGCCCATCGTCTATCGCGATTCGATCAACATGGACATCGCCTGGATGGCTAGCCGATGGGACAAAGGCGCCGAAGCGAGCCTCGCCATGGGTGGTGACGGGCGTGACTATATCAACTGCCCGATGACCCGCGATCAGTACGAGGCTTTCCACGCCGGTTTGATGGCAGGGGAGAAGACCGAGTTCAAACAGTGGGAAGCCAATACCCCCTATTTCGATGGCTGCATGCCAATCGAGGTCATGGCTGCGCGCGGATTTGAAACGCTGCGCTTCGGGCCGATGAAACCTGTCGGTCTGGACAACCCGCATTGGGCGACGCCCGAACACCCGAACGGCCGCTGGCCCTATGCCGTGGTACAGCTGCGTCAGGACAACAAGCTGGGCACCCTGTGGAACATGGTCGGTTTCCAGACCAAGCTGAAACATGCCGAACAGGTCCGGTTGTTCCGCACGATCCCAGGTCTGGAAAACGCCGAATTTGCGCGTCTTGGCGGCCTGCACCGCAACACCTTCCTAAATTCGCCGACGCTGCTTGACCGGCAATTGCGCCTGAAAACCGCGCCGCACGTCCGTTTTGCGGGCCAGATCACCGGCTGCGAAGGTTATGTCGAAAGTTCTGCCGTCGGCCTGTTGGCGGGGCTGATGACCGCCGCCGAACTGGCTGGAGAGGTCTGGGACAATCCGCCAGCCACGACAGCGCTCGGCGCGCTGCTTTCGCATATTACCGGCGATGCCGATGCCGAAAGCTATCAGCCGATGAACGTGAATTTCGGCCTGTTTCCGCCGCTGCACGACGTGAAAAAGAAACAGCGCAAGTCTGCCTATACCGACCGCGCCAAGGCCGATCTCGGCAGCTGGAAATCAGCAAGCCGCATTATCGGCTGAAGCCGGTCACGTCTCGTCGTCATCCTCGGCCGGCTCGGGTGCGGCGCGCGCGCCAGTCGCCCTCGCCCGGGTCGGCGGACCACAGTTGCAGCCAGGCTTCGCGCGCACTTTCGGCTTGGTCTTGGCGAACTCGGCGCGATCGAGGTTCCCATCGCCATTGCCGTCCGCTCCAGCGAAACGATTTGACGTCTTAACCGCCCATTCCTCGAAGCTGAGGAGGTTGTTGCCATCCTTGTCGAGCTTGCGAAAACCGGCGATACGGGGGGTGAGCATTTCCGTGCGCGTGATCTTGCCGTCCCGGTTGCGATCCAGCCGGTCAAATCGCCGCTGTTCCTTGCTCGCTTCGCTGGCTGCGGGAGGCAAAGCCCCTTTCATGCCTGCACCCGTTTCGTCAGGCAGCCCTTCTTCGGTTGGCATGTCTGCAAGCCTTGGGGGTGGATCGCCAACTTCAAGCGCGGCGCGGCCTTGCCACCAGAACGTTCCCGCCGCGACCATCAGCAAGGCGGCGAAAGCTCCAAGCACGGTGCGATTCATGGCAGACCCTCCTTGAAATCGCACTGTGACAAGTCCTTAGCGGCCAATCAAGCCCGCTCGCATGGCCAGCAGCAAGGCGCCCGGCGATGTCAGGGCGGAAGCATCGCCTTTGCGCGCAGCCATGGCAGTCACACGCTCCAGCACCAGAAGTGGCCGCAAGGGGCGCGGGATCGCCGACATGCGAGCCTCCACGCCAGTCTCCGCGCCAGTACCGCGCCACAGCGCCATTTCCGCGTGGGACCATCGCCGCGTCAATTCGCCCGCCAGTGCGACATCGCTGCCAAGCGAGCCGGCAAAAGCCTTGCTGGCGCGGGCTCTTGACGCCGCAAAGTCCTGCGCAACGGCCGGGTTCTCCGGATCAAGAGCGAGTTCCCAAGCGTCAACAAGCGGCAGCAGCAAGGCACCGCCATCCGGCCATTGCGCAAGCGCGGCAAGCAGGGGTTCGCCTTTTGCGGTTCGCGCCGCCCCTTCCCCAAGCCGATCGCGCCACCACGCAAGCCGCAATTGCGCCAGTACGGGTTCGCGCAACTGATAGACGACACCGGCAAGACGCGTATCGAGAGCAAGATAGCCCAGCCACCGGCGCTTCAGTGGCGCAGGAGCATAGGCCATCGCGAGACGATGCAGCGGCGGCAGGGCATCAAGCAGAGTCGCATCCATGGTGCGGCGATCATCCGCGTCGCGGCTTCTGTCAAGCGCCGAAGGCCGCAGAAATCCATTCCTTGCGTGGGCGTTAACTGTCTCTTTGCAAAGGTGTGTTTACCAGAGCGCCGGTAGTTGGGCCCACACGCCACGCTTCCAAGCAGGGGAATTATAGTGCGACCGCTTCGTGCCTGGCTCAAGAATCTGCGTGATGACACTGGCGGCAACGCAGCTCTGCTGGTGTCTATCGGCATGCCTGCCCTCCTCGGCTCAGCCGGCCTCGCGGTCGACGTTGGCCAATGGTACATGTGGAAGAACGAACTGCAGTACGCAGTTGACCAGGCCGCGCTCGCTGGCGCCTGGGCGCGGACCGACGAGGATACAAAGGACACCTACGTCACGCGCGCCCGCCAGGAATTCACGGCGAATTCGCAGACATCCAGCGGCATCAGCGTCACTCCCAGCGTCAGCCTTTCGAACTACGCCAGCGAAGTGAACAACGCCGTCACCGTGACAACCACGGCAACCCGCACCCTGCCCTTCTCCGGCATTCTGATGAACCGCGGCGTCACCATTCGCGTGTCGGCCCAGGCCAGCTTCGCACCGGGTCTGCGCTTCACCAGCTGCCTGATCGCAACCGACAACGACGATTCGGGCGCCATCACCATCGGCGGCTCGGCGCACCTGGTTGCGGCTTGCGGCATCGCCTCGCTTTCAACCAGCCCAAGTTCGGTCGTCGTCAACGGCAACCCAACCGTCAACGCCGGCTGGGTCGTATCCGCGGGCGGCATCGACAACTGGTTCAACCTGCACACCAATGACTCGATCCATGAGTACATGGACAACCTGTACGATCCCTTTGCCAGTCTCACCCCGCCCACCAACAACACAGCGCGGACCTATTCCTGCGCGGGCGGCGTGGCATCGGCCACCGCCACCACAACGGCGACTACGCTCACGCAGTATACGTATTGGAAGGGTCCAAATACCAACCAGGCGGACGAGCAGGTGGAATATTCCGGGGCAAAACCGGATCTGCCGGGCGGACCGACGACAATGAACAATGTCGCGGTACCCGTCGGCACCTTGGAAGGCAGCACCAGCACCAGCACCAGCTCGGTCTGGGCTCCGGACAAAGTGGACGGCACTGGCAACGGCAAGGTCTGGGAAAAGGCCACGACCACAACGACGACGACCTATACCAACGTCTTGGATGCAGACACCGGGCAGGGCTCGATCCAGCCCGGCACCTATTCAAGCATCAAGGTCAAGTGCAACACGGTCTTCGCGCCCGGAATCTATGTGATCAACGGCGGAGGTCTTTCGATCGACGGCCGTTATGCCGTAACCGGCGCCGGCGTCATGTTCGTCCTGAAAAACGGTGCCTATCTGAAGATCAATGGCGGCACCAACGTCAACCTGACCGCACCTACCGAAGCTCAGCTTGTCAGCGCCGGTGTCAGCGGCACGCAGGCCGCGCTCCTGTCCGGGATGCTGGTGTTCGAGGACCGCAATTCGACGGGATCGAACCAGACGCGCATCAACGGCAACACCAGCACCGTGCTCAACGGGATCATGTACTTCCCTGCCAGCACGATGAACTTTGCCGGTACGGCCACGGTTTCCAGCCAGTGCCTGATGATCGCAGCCAAGAACATCGTGATCGAAGGCACGGCCGACATGTCGACCTTCTGCCCATCGGGCAGCACTTCAAGCATCTACGTGTCGACCGGCACCGCCCGGGTCAGGCTGGTATCGTGAACGGCCTGCGCGCCCTTCTGACTGGCCTCGGACATGACGAGGCGGGATCGACGGTGATCGAGACCGCCCTTGTCCTGCCGCCGCTGCTCGCGCTCAGCCTCGGCTCGTTCGAAGTCAGCCGCATGGTTGCCCGGCAGAGCGAGTTGCAGAAGGCCGCAAACGAAGCGAGTGACATCGTCCGCGCCGCAACGCCGGATACCAGCGAAAAGCGCCAGACCATCAAGAGCGTGGTCGAAGCATCGACCGGCCTGCAAGCCGACAAGGTGACGATGTCGCTGGTCTATCGCTGCGGCACCAATGCGGACTTCGTGACGGCGACAGCGAACTGTTCAGGCAGTGGGGGATCGACGGAAATCTCGGCCTTCATCAAGATCGTCATGGTCGATACCTATACGCCGCTGTGGAACAACTACGGCTTCGGCAACGCGATGACCTATACGGTCACGCGCTACGTGCAGATCGGTTGATCGCCATGAAGCGCATTTTCCGTGACACTCAGGGCGCGACGACGGTTGAGTTCGCCCTTCTGGGTCCGATCATGCTGACCCTGATGATGGGCGTGATGCAGATCGGCATGGCCATGTGGAACTACAACAGCCTGCGCGGCGTGGCTTCCGACGTGGCGCGGTATGCCGTGATCAACTATCAGACGAACAACAAGCTCACCAACGAGCAGATCCGCCAGTACACGCAGTCCGTCGCGATCCAGGCGCCCTATGGCATGGCGCTGGAAAATCTGACGATCACGGTTGAAACGCCAACCACCCAGCGCGTCAGCGGGGCGAAGGAGCTGACGCTGACGATCAACTACAATTTCCCGACCCTGCTGGCGATCATCGGCGTTGGCAACATCCCGATGAGCTTCTCTCGGCCGATCTTCCTGATGACCTGATCGCATCGGTTTGCACAAGTAAAACCAAATGCGGTCAACAAATTAACCTTCGCGTTTAACGAAACCGTTACGGGAATGCCTGTAGTGAGGCAGCGTACCGGAATCCCACAGGACACGCGAATGCCCTTCGACACCAATCGATCAATGATGGCGGCAGCCGGGCGTTTCCTCGCCAGGCTGGCGAAGGATCGCGCCGGCAACACGATCATGATCGTGGCATTCTCTCTCCTGCCGATCCTGGCAATGATCGGCGGTGGTATCGACCTGGGACGCGGCTACCTTTCGCAGAGCCGCCTGCAGCAGGCTTGCGACGCTGGGGTTCTCGCCGCGCGAAAGAAGCTGGGCAAGGATCTGATCGTCAGTTCCACGCCGACCGCTGCGGTTAAGGCTGAAGGCGACAAGTTCTTCAACGCCAACTTCAAGGCCGGCGCCTATGGCACCGGGACGCGCAATTTCACCATGACGGTGGGATCGAACTACAACATCACCGGCAACGCCGATGTGCGCGTGCCCACCACGCTGATGTTCCTGTTCGGCTACACCGAGCTGAATGTTGCGGTTACCTGCACGGCGCGGCTGAACTTCTCCAACACCGACGTGATGATGGTTCTCGACGTCACGGGTTCGATGAATGAAATCAACCCGACCGACACCAAGCCGCGCATCGAAGTGCTGAAGGATGTGGTGAAGACCTTCCACGGCAACATGGAGGCGGAAAAGACCCCCGGCACG
>JBJTLW010000124.1:0-16406 GCA_046063225.1 Novosphingobium sp.
CGTGATGTTCGTCTGCACGGCGAACAGCCTGAACCTGCCGCAGCCGCTGCTTGATCGCATGGAGATCATCCGGCTTGAAGGCTACACCGAAGACGAAAAGCTGGAAATCGCGACGCGCCACCTGATCGACAAGCAGGTGGAAGCGCACGGCCTGAAGAAGGACGAGTTCACGCTCACCACCGAAGGGCTGCGCGATCTGATCCGCTATTACACGCGCGAAGCCGGCGTCCGTACGCTGGAACGCGAAGTGGCCCGGCTGGCCCGCAAGAGCCTTCGCCAGATCCTTGAAGGCAAGACCAAGAGCGTGACGATCACGCCGGAAAACCTTGCCGACTATGCCGGCGTGCGAAAGTACCGCTTCGGCATGTCGGAAGAGGAAAACCAGGTCGGCGCGGTGACTGGCCTGGCCTGGACCGAAGTGGGCGGCGAGCTGCTTACCATCGAAAGCGTCACCGTGCCCGGCAAGGGTGCCGTGAAAACCACCGGCAAGCTTGGCGAAGTGATGAGCGAAAGCGTGCAGATGGCCTTCAGCTTCGTGAAGGCGCGGGCGCCGGCCTATGGCATCCGTCCGTCAATCTTCAACCGCAAGGACCTGCACATCCACCTGCCCGAAGGCGCGGTACCGAAAGATGGTCCGTCGGCCGGTATCGGCATGGTCACAGCAATGGTGTCCACGCTCACCGGCATTCCGGTGCGCAAGGACATCGCCATGACCGGCGAAGTGACCCTGCGCGGGCGCGTACTGGCGATTGGCGGGCTGAAGGAGAAACTGCTGGCAGCGCTGCGCGGCGGCATCAAGACGGTGCTGATCCCCGAAGAAAACCGCAAGGACCTCTCCGAACTTCCCGCCAACATCAAGGAAGGGCTGGAGATCCTGCCCGTCAGCCATGTCGATGAAGTGCTGTCGCATGCGCTCACCGCCAAGCTGGAGCCCGTGGAATGGACCGAGCAGGATGACCTTGCCAGCCAGCCCGGCGCACCCCACGCAAATCCCTCGGCGACCGCGCATTAAGCGCGGTTGGCGGGGGCGAGGTGCGCGTGCCTGATTCTTGCTGCACTGCGGCGACTCAGGCCGAATTTGGTGAAAATGGACAGGCGCGGCCATTGCAAGCGATCAATTGACGCTAAAATGGCGTTTTTTCGTGGATAATGGCCCGGTTAAGGCCATCTTTCGCTTTGACAGAATGCGCAAAGATCGCTCAATTCCGCCCCACTTCGAGGCGAGTTCCGAGAAGCACCGGATTTTAAACCAGAGGTAGGGGATTCCCGAATGAACAAGAACGATCTGATCGGCGCCGTTGCAGATGCGAGCGGCCTGACCCGTAGCGATGCCACCAAGGCTGTCGAAGGTGTGTTCGACGCCATCTCCGGCGCGCTCAAGAAGGGCGACGAAGTCCGTCTCGTCGGCTTCGGCACCTTCTCGGTCGCCAAGCGCAAGGCTTCGACCGGCCGTAACCCGCGCACCGGCGAACCGATGTCCATCAAGGCATCGTCGCAGCCGAAGTTCAAGGCCGGCAAGGGCCTGAAGGACGCCGTCAACTAAGACGCGCGTTCACGGCAGGTCATCGCCTCGACCTGCCGGGCAAAAGATCAAGGCCGTAACCGGGATGCCGGTTACGGCCTTTCTTTTTGTGCGACGCGGAATGATGCGCCGGGGCGGTTGTGGGCCGCCCCGCAGTCGCTATCAGTTCGCCAGCTTGATCAGCGCGGTCGGCGCTGCCGTCGTGCGCACGTTGATGGTCCAGACGAGCTTCTGACCGGCGGCATCCGCCTTCGCTCCTTCGTCTGTATTGTTGGCCAGGATCTGGCCATTGGTTGTCACCGTGAACGTGCCGTCGATTTCCACCGGAGTGGGAGCGTCCTTCTTGCTCAGCGCACCCAAAGCACCCATGCCCATGGCCTGGGCCATCGGATTGGTGGTGCTGTTGGCGTTGAAGCCAGGTGCATCCACCCGAACCGATCCGTCGTTGCGGCGCAGGACCTGAACGAAGGTGTTGGTCGTCGGAAACTTCTCGATGATCGGGAAAATGAAATCGTGGTCGGCCTTGCCGGTGATGGCATAGTCGACATCAAACAGGCCGTTACCCTTGTAGGTGACGAGCTTCCAGCCCGCCTGGCGGCGCAGGCGCGCGGCAAATTCCTCGATCGACTTCGGATCGGTCGGATCGAGGCCGCCGAGAACGGCCTTCATCTCTTCCAGATCCTTCTTCTTGCGGTCGGCCGTTTCCTTTCGGCTTTCCTCCCAATCGGATTTCTGGTCGGCCAGTTCCTCGGCAGTGCAGGCGCGCTCCTTGGGTTCGGCGAAGGTATCGTCCTGTTCGACCACCGGTTCGGCCTTCTTGCCCTTCTTCGAGCCAGCTTCCTTCGCCGCTGCTGCCGCGGCCTCTGCTGCCTTGCTTGCGGCTTCGGCGGTTGCTTCATAGTCGAAGCAAGGCGATTCCTTGAAGGTGTCGTCCGCCTTGTCCATCGCGGCAAGCTGAGCGATGCCGTAAAGCGAAACCTCGCCCTTGTAGGCAAAACTGAAGTGGCCGTCCTTGCGAATATCGAGCGAGGACACGAACTTTCCGGGCGTCATCAGGCAGGCCGACAGGGTCAGCGCCATGGCCGCAACCGCACCGATGATGGCGCCGCGTTTGAAGATCAGCATTTCATTCCCTCCCTCAGGGTCTTCGGAGCTCAGGCGCGTGTTGCCACGGCATAAAGCGCGATGGCGGCCGCATTGGAGACGTTGAGGCTTTCCATCGCCTCGCTGATCGGCAGTCGGGCCAGGGCATCGCAGTGCTGCTGTACGTTGTGGCGCATGCCTTCGCCTTCCGCGCCCAGCACCAGCGCCACCGGGCCGGCGGGCAGGGCCTCGGCCAAGGTGGACGTTGCCTCCCCGGCAAGGCCGATGCGCCAGTATCCCGCCTCGGCCACTTCCTCGAGCGCGCGGGCAAGGTTCACCACCCGCACCCAGGGCACGACTTCGAGTGCGCCGGATGCGCTTTTGGCCACGACACCCGATTCGGGCGGCGCGTGCCGATCCTGGGTCAGGATGGCGCAGGCGTTGAACGCGGCGGCCGAACGGAGAATGGCGCCGACATTGTGCGGATCGGTGACCTGATCGAGCACGACAAGCGGGCGGGCGGGGTCGCCATCCAGAACCTCATCCAGAAACAGTTCGGGCAGGGGCTCGCATTCCAGCACCAGCCCCTGATGCGGTGCATCGCGCGCCACCAGACGGGCGAGATCGACACCCTGCGCCCATTCGATGGGGAAATCGTCCGGCAGCTCGCCATCGAGCGATGCCACGCCTTCGCGCGTGGCCCACAGCTTGCGGTGGCGGCGTTCGGGGTTCTTCAGCGCGGCCTCTACCGCGTGGCGCCCCCACAGGCGAACCGCGCCGCTGCTGGCCCTTCCGCTGCCGCGACCGCCCTGCATTCGTCCCGCACGTCCACGCAACGCACGCTTGTTTCGGCCTTCGCCCTGCTTGCTCATGAGCCCTTCATTCATCCTGGAAAAGTGAAATTCATAGCCGCTCATGCCCGTCGCCCCATTGACAGGCAAGTCTTGCTTGGGCATTGGCGCGGCCTCTCGGCCGGAAGGCTCTCGTTCGCGGGGGCAAATTTGCGGGGAAACCCGTCACCGGCAGGCTCTGGTGTGGACAGGTGGCCGAGTGGTTAAAGGCAGCAGACTGTAAATCTGCCCGCGCAAGCGTACGGTGGTTCGAATCCACCCCTGTCCACCACCGCCGCCCCAAGCCACCAGCAAGCGGTTCCAGCAGCGGTATTCGCCGCAGGTTCCTGCGCACCGGTCGCACAGCAACCACGAATATGGTCCTGCGGGAATCGACGTCCTGCCATATGTGCGGCATGAAGAGAGCCGGGATTGAGGGGGACGAACATGGCTTTGGTGAGCGACAGCCCAAGGTTTCGTGCCATTGCGCGCGCGGTCGTGGCCATTCTGGTGGTGCAGGCGCTGTTCTGGCTTGTCCTGATGCCGCTCATCACGCCCAAGGACATGCCGCATGACCGGCTGAAGATCTACGGCATGGAAATGGCGGAACTGCCATCGGCCGATTGGGCCGAAGTGGGCAAGGCCAATTTCGCCAAGATCGAGACGCCCTACGAAACCTGCTGCAAGACCGGCTACCGCGCCTTTCGCAGCTATTTTGACCTTCCGGCCGTGCCCGATTCCGGCCTTGCCATTGTTCCGGTGATCGATGTCGACAATTTCACCGTGCGGGTAAACGGCACGCTGATCTTCGCCGAAGGCCGAATGGACATGCCGAACCAGACCTACGACGGTCTGTTCCGGGGGACCATCCGCATCCCGGCGTCCGCGCTCAGGACCGGTCGCAACGAGGTGGTCTACACCACGGTACGCGGGCCGGGGACACCGTTCGTCTATATCAACGATTACACCGTCGGCACCTATGCCCCGGTCAAGGCGCATTACCGGCAGCGCGAGTTCATGCTCAACGGCTATGCGTTGATCAGCATCACCATCGCCTATCTGGTGGCGGCGCTGTCTTTCATCGCCTGGCTGCGCGGCGGTAGGAACCCGTACCTGTTCTGGCTGGGCGTGCTGGCGCTGTGCTGGGCGCTGCGGCTGCACCATGACGAGATCATGGACCCCTTGCTGCGCGGCAAGGCGCGGCTGACCTTCCTTCTGTTCTTCTCCACGCTTCTGCCGGTCGCCTGGCTCAATCTGGCTGACAGCTGGGATGGGCAGCGCATCCGGTGGCTCCAGGGCGCCTCGCTGGTGCTGTTTGCTGCCGTTTTCGGCGCCTTTGCCTGGATTGTCTGGGGCGATCTGCAAGGCGGCTCGGCCACGGTCGATGAATATTCCACGGTGTTCGCGGGCGTGTTGTCGTTCGGCACAGTCCTGCTGTTTCTTCGCAAGTTCGTGCGCGAACAGCAGGAGAGACAATGGGAATTGGCAATCTACGTCGTCCTGTGCACGCTGATGATCCGCGATGGGCTGCACGTATTCTTCGACGTTACCGATGGCCGGATGGTCGCCTTGGAAATGGTCGTGCCGATCCTGTTGGCCGGCCTCGTCATCGCCTTCGTCGCGCGCAATGTGCGTTTGTTTCAGTCGCAAGGGCAGATCAACGCGCTGCTCCAGACGCAGCTCGATCAACGCACCGCCGAGCTTGAGGCAGCCCATGCGCGCGAAACCGCGATGGTCATGGCCCAAGCCCACCAGGCCGAACGGCAGCGGATCATGCGCGACATGCACGATGGTCTGGGCAGCAACCTGATGTCGATGCTGCTGATGGCAAAGCGCGGCAAGGTGGAAGCGCCGGTCGTGGCAGAAGGCCTGCAGACGGTGATCGATGAAATGCGGCTGATGATCGATTCGATGGATTCAGTCGGCGAATCGCTGCAATCCGCGCTCACCATTTTCCGGGAACGCATGCAATCGCGCGTGGAAGCCGCGGGCAAGCGGTTCGTGTGGAACCAAGCGGAAATTGACCTTCCGGCCTATGGCCCCCGGGGCGTGCTGCAGGTGTTCCGGGTGATGCAGGAAGCGGTGTCCAATGCGCTCAAGCATTCGAGCGGCGATACGGTGTCGATCGCGATCGTGCCGCCCGCCGACGCTGACCACGCTCTGCGCATCGTCGTGTCGGACAACGGATCGGGGATGGGCGCGGCCAATGCGCGCGGGCGGGGCCTGGCGAACATGGCGGGGAGGGCAGAGGCGATCAGCGCAAAGCTCGACCTTGTCGATTCGCCGAGCGGGGTCAGCGTCATTCTTGATCTGCCGCGCGCCGGAAGTGCGTTTGAAGCCTGATGCCACAGCTTTGGTCTGGGCAGCCGCGAAACCTTGCTGCAGGATGAACGAATGCCAGCGAAAGAAAGCCAGACAAGCCGGGTTATCGTGGTTGAGGACGATCCGATCGTCCGCGATCACTTCATCGATATCCTGAGCGGCGCGGCCGACCTTGACCTTGCCGGTTGCGCGGGATCGCTGCGCCAGGCGCGCGAACTGCTGCATCTGAAGCCTGATGTCTTCCTGCTCGATATCGGATTACCCGATGGCAGCGGGCTCGATTTCGTGGGCGTGATCAAGGATCATTGCGATGCCCGCGTGCTGATCGTCACCTCGTTCGGCGATCGCGAAACCGTGGTTCGTGCAATCCGGGCCGGAGCCGATGGTTATTTGCTGAAGGACAGCGATCCGGCAGCCATCCTCGACGGAATCCGCGTCACCTTGACCGGCGGAGCGCCAATCAGTGCCGCTGCCGCCGTCTATCTGCTGGAAAACCTGCGCGGTCAGGATCTCATGGCCAGCGTGGTTGCCGAACAGGACGATGGCCTGACGCCGCGCGAGGTCGATTTGCTCAAGATCTTCGCCAAGGGAAGCAGCTACAAGGAAGCCGCCCGCGTGCTGGGCATTTCTCCGCTGACGGTCGGGAACTATGTAAAGTCGATCTATCGCAAACTTGCCGTCCATTCGCGCGGAGAAGCGGTCTATGAGGCCGTGAAGACCGGGCAGCTGCGGCTTTAGCCACGCGATCCCCCTTGTCCGGGGGGATAGGACGCGGTGCGGTGCCGGGGCACTACGGCCCCTATGTCCGTCTGCCATATCCATGGGATTTCTCCTGTAACAATTGACTGGCAGCTTGCCGTCACTCCTGACGTTCAAGCTGCACGTACGGCCAATTGCGACCCGGCCGGCGGGCAGGCAGCCACCTCGTTCCCCAAATCCACGCGGGGTTGGTTGCAGCGCCTGGCGCGCGGAGAGCAGGCATCTACGGCTTCGGGCGTCCGGGCGGCACCTCCCCCTGACTACCGGCCTGCTCTCCGCCGCCCCTTTTGCGCCGATGACTGCCATGAATATGGGCACGGCCAAGGCGCGGATGCCATGAACCTGGCCTTGCGACGGCTTGGCGCGCACGCGAAGCAGGCGGGCATGACCGAAAGCGAGTTTTCACGCAATTTTTCAACAGGGAGCCTGAAGCCATGAAGAACCAATCCGTCGCCATTCTTGCCTTGTGCCTTGCCGCCTGTTCCGGCGGTCGCGCCGACGGGGAGCTTGACCCCGGCCAGTGGAAGCAGACCGCGACGATCACCTCGATCGAAGTGCCCGGCGCTCCGCCGCAGGTGCAGAAGAGCCTTGAAGGCATGACGGGCAAGGCGAATTCCAGCGAAAGCTGCATGTCGCCTGCCCAGGCCAAGGTTGGCGTCAAAAGTCTCGCAAGCCAGATGCAGCAGGGTGACTGCAAGACCGATGGCTTCCAGTCGACCGGCGGCAAGCTCTCCGGCAAGATCGTTTGCACCGTTTCCGGCAAGGAGATGGTCATGAATGTCAACGGAACCTACGAGCCGACAAAGATTACCATGAAGGCGGATATGGAAACATCTCATCCCGCCGCGCCGCAGGGTAAAGCCGTGATTCACATGGATATGGTGGCCGAACGCACCGGCGATTGCGCCAAGTAACCC
Source organism: Novosphingobium sp. (assembly GCA_046063225.1). Taxonomy (GTDB): domain Bacteria; phylum Pseudomonadota; class Alphaproteobacteria; order Sphingomonadales; family Sphingomonadaceae; genus Novosphingobium. The sequence continues at coordinate 7,434 of JBJTLW010000124.1, forward strand.
CCCGTCGTGGGACGGGCCTTGCCGGTCCGTCCCACGCAACTTTGCACAGCAAAGCCTTGTGACATCGGCTCGCAGCGCCTAGATGTCCGCCGATGTCCGCAAACCTGACTGACAACCGTGGCCGCGGTGAAGCATCGTGGCATTGGCCAAGTGTTCACCCCGAAGGCCGCAAGTTCGCCCTTATCGCTGGCGTTGCCTCGCTTGGCGCCGCGCTCATGGCATGGGAAACCATCGCCTGGCCGCTTGGCGTGCTGGTGCTGTGCATCCTGGCGTTCTTCCGCGATCCGCCGCGTGTCACCCCGCAGGGGGACAACCTCATCGTTGCTCCGGCCGATGGTCTGATCACGCTGATCAAGAAGGTTGCGCCACCGGCGGAACTGGCGCGCACGGACGCGACCGGGCCCGGCCTTGGCGAAGCCCCGCTGACCCGCATCTCCATTTTCATGAGCGTGTTCGACGTTCACATCAACCGCTCGCCAATCAGCGGGACGGTGCGCCGGGTTGCCTATATCCCGGGTCGTTTTCTCAATGCCGATCTCGACAAGGCGAGCGAGGAAAATGAACGCCAGCACTGGCTGGTGGAACGCGGCGATGGTCTTGCCATCGGCTTCACGCAGATTGCCGGCCTCGTTGCCCGGCGCATCGTGCCGTTCCTCAAGGCGGGCGAGCCGGTTGTCGCCGGCGGCCGTATCGGGCTGATCCGATTTGGCAGCCGCGTGGACGTGTTCCTCCCGGCGGGGACGGAAGCGACTGTGCTCGTCGGCCAAAAGGTCGTGGCGGGTGAAACGGTGCTTGCCGAAGTTGGCCAGCAGCCGCTTATCGAAGGACGCCGCCAGTGAACGGCAAGCAGGGGCGCGAAAAGCTCGTGCGCCTGCCGCAGGGGCTGACCATCCGCACCCTGATCCCCAATGCCGTGACGGCTGCCGCGCTCGGCTTCGGCCTGACCGGCATTCGCTTCGGCATCACCGGACAGTTCGAACAGGCCGTCATGGCCGTGCTACTCGCCGGACTGCTGGATGGCATCGACGGGCGCATTGCCCGGATGATCAAGGGGCAAAGCCGCTTCGGTGCCGAACTCGACAGCCTGGCCGATAACGTATCGTTCGGTGTGGCGCCGGCCCTGATCCTGTTCCTGTGGTCGCTGAAAGACCTGCCGCGCCTTGGCTGGTTTGCCTGCCTGATCTTCGCGATCAGCTGCGCCCTGCGTCTGGCGCGCTTCAATGCGCGTATCGATGTGGAAGATCAGCCGCACAAATCGGCCGGGTTCCTTACCGGCGTTCCAGCGCCCGTGGGGGCAGGGCTGGCCATGTTGCCCATGTTCCTGTGGTTCGTCACCGAAATCCCGGAACTGCGTCAGCCAATCTTCGTTGGCCTGTGGCTGGTAGCAATTGCCTTCCTGATGATTTCCAGCGTTGCAACGCTGAGCTGGAGCAAGATGCGTCCGCGTCGCGGCATCCGGCTTTGGCTGGTCATGGCGCTGGGAATGGCCGGCGTTGCCTTGCTGACCGAGCCCTGGTGGACACTGATCGTGATCTGCGTTGGATACCTGCTGCTGCTGCCTTACGGCATGATCAGCTACGCGCGGGTCAGGCGGCGGCGAGCCACGTCTGCTGCCGAGGCTGTCCAGCCGACCGCGTAACCGAACGCGCGGCCGGGATTACCGATACCGCTGCGATTGTCCGGCTGACATCAACCGTCGTCACGCGCCACGTCACTTCGCGCACCGGATCGCCTGCCGCCATGGCAGCACGCAAGGCCCGAACCTTGGGGAGGGCGGCAACGATGCTTGCCTGAAGCGCAGCACAAGCCCCCAGACCGGCTGCGAGAAACAGGGCGGAAACCAGCAGCTGTGCAGTCATCTCACGTCACCTCTTGCCTGTTCGCCAACCTGTGGCGAAACTGTTCAAAGCTTGTGGAAAACATCCGATTCGGAATTTGCGAAACGGCGGTTTCCTGCGATCTGTGAGTTAATGTTCATGATTTGTTCCATTGTGTCAAGCGCAATATTTGCAGCGGTACACTGGCGCGCTTTCTCAATCCCGGACACCTCGGATAATATGGCTGAAATGAATGTTGCGTTTGGCTGAGATCTAAGCGCTCAGGCGGCCTTGCGCTTGGCTGCTGCAACGGACGGCCTGGAAAGTCGCGGGGTCTTGCGAACCGCAGCTGGCTTGCGCACGGCGATGGACTTCACCGGCTGCGGCCATGCGGGCGAGTTCAAAGTGTAGCGGACGTTCACGAAGGGGCCACCTTCACGCAAGTCGCTGCGCACCCTCGCCAGCTTCGTCCAGGCGCGCTGGTATGCAACCAGTGTTGTGGTTGTCAGAGCAACAATGGCGATAATGGCAAATAGCACGGGCAGGACAGTCAGCATAGCAACCTCGCTTCTCGCCCCCGGTCATCCTCCCCCGAACTGCGTTCGCAGCGCTGCTGCGCTGTCGAGATCGGGTTTGTCATGGTCAATAAAACATGAACGCAGCCTTAGGTTCCCGTGTGCCGACGAAATTGCGCGGCTTGCCGCCGGGCTGTTTTACACCTGCGGCGAATTGAGACTGGATTTCTGCGTCAAACCTGTCTAGGGGCCACGCCGTCGCGCGAATCCGGGCATGGTGTTCGGTGAGTGCGGCAAATCCACACGGGATGCGCACATACCGGTGCTTTGGCGGGAACTCCGCCTGGTTCCAGCGTCCCGGAGGTTGAACCGGAAAGGAATTACCTATGGCGGCTCCTGTCGTCACGATGCAGCAGCTTATTGAGGCCGGCGCTCACTTCGGCCACCAGACCCACCGCTGGAACCCGCGCATGAAGCCGTACATCTTCGGCGCGCGCAATGGCGTTCACATTCTCGACCTTTCGCAGACCGTGCCGCTGATGGCCCGCGCGCTCGACTTCATCGACGCCACCGTCCGCGCTGGCGGCAAGGTTCTGTTCGTCGGCACCAAGCGCCAGGCGCAGGAACCGATCGCCCAGGCCGCGCGCGCTTCGGGTCAGCACTTCGTCAACCACCGCTGGCTGGGCGGCATGCTAACCAACTTGAAGACCATCTCGGGCTCGATCAAGCGCCTGAAGTCGATGGAAGAGCAGCTTTCGGGCGACACCTCGGGCTTCACCAAGAAGGAAGTCCTGCAGATGACCCGCGAGCGCGACAAGCTTGAGCTGTCGCTGGGCGGCATCCGCGACATGGGCGGTATTCCGGACGTGATGTTCGTGATCGACGCCAACAAGGAAGAACTGGCGATCAAGGAAGCCAACGTCCTGGGTATCCCGGTCGTTGCCATCCTCGATTCGAACGTTTCGCCCGAAGGCATTGCGTTCCCGATCCCGGCAAACGATGACGCCAGCCGCGCCATCCGCCTCTACTGCGAAGCGGTTGCCGCTGCCGCCAAGAAGGGTGGCCGTGATGCGGTCGTCGATTCGGGCGTTGACGTGGGCGCTCTGGAAGAAGCTCCGGTTGAAGAAGCCGTTGTTTCGGTTCCGGCTGAAGAAGCACCCGCAGCGGAAGCCTGATCGCCTGGCGATCGGTTTCGACATCAAACTGTAGCGCGCCGGGCTCATCGCCCGGCCGCGACATTCCAATTTCAAGAGGACAAGTCACATGGCCTATACCGCCACGGACGTGAAGAACCTGCGCGAGCGCACCGGCGCCGGCATGATGGATTGCAAGAAGGCACTGGACGAAAGCGGCGGCGATTTCGAAGCCGCTGTTGACGCTCTGCGCGCCAAGGGCCTTGCCGCCGTTGCCAAGAAGTCGAGCCGCACGGCGGCTGAAGGCCTCGTTGGCGTTGCCGTTGAAGGCACCAAGGGTGTTGCCGTCGAAGTGAACTCGGAAACGGACTTCGTTGCCAAGAACGACCAGTTCCAGGACTTCGTGCGCAAGACCACTCAGGTCGCGCTCGGCCAGTCGTCGGACGATGTGGAAGCGCTCAAGGGCGCGGCCTATCCGGATGGCGGCACGGTTGCCGACACGCTGACCAGCAATGTCGCCACCATCGGTGAAAACCAGCAGGTCCGCCGCATGAAGACCGTTTCGGTCTCGAACGGTGTTGTCGTGCCCTACATGCACAACGCCGCTGCGCCGAACCTTGGCAAGATCGGCGTGCTCGTTGCACTCGAATCGGAAGCCGCTGCCGACGTTCTCGAACCGCTGGGCAAGCAGATCGCCATGCACATCGCCGCCGCTTTCCCGCTGGCGCTGAATGCGGACGATCTCGACCAGGAAATGATCGCGCGCGAACGCAAGATCGCTGCCGAAAAGGCCGCTGAATCGGGCAAGCCGGCTGACGTCCAGGCCAAGATGGTCGATGGTGCCGTCGCCAAGTTCGCCAAGGACAACGCTCTGCTCAGCCAGATCTTCGTCATGGACAACAAGACCCCGGTGGCTCAGGTCGTCGAAGCGGCTGGCAAGGCTGCCGGCGCCAAGATCGTCCTGAAGGACTATGTCCGCTTCCAGCTCGGTGAAGGTATCGAGAAGGAAGTCAGCGACTTCGCGGCAGAAGTCGCGGCAGCCGCAGGCATGAACTGATTTGTCTTTCCCGGTTTCGACCGGGAGACGGACAGACATCGAAAGGGGCGCTCCGGTTGACGGGGCGCCCTTTTTCTATTGGCCGCCACGCACGGTGACCAGCCACATGTCCGGCGGCACCAGAAAGCGGAACGGCAGCACGCTGGTGCCCAATCCGGCGGTGACGATGATCGTCTTGTGCCCTTCTACGATGCGCCCACAGGAAAACCGGTCGCCATAGTTCGACATATAGGCCGGTGATCCGCCCCAGGGCCAGGCGACCTGTCCGCAATGCGTGTGGCCGGCCAGCGTCAGGGGGACGTTGACCGGAAGTTTTGGGAACACGTCGGGACCGTGGCTGAGCACCACCGTCCGGCCGTTGTCTTTGCCAACTTTGGCAAAAGCGGTGACGAAATTGGCGTGCTGGGTCATCTCGTCGCCCATCCCGACGATGGTTAGCGGACCAATCTGCGCGGAATCGTTCACCAGAACCTTTGCGCCGACACGCTCCAGTTCGCGCAAGCCCTGCGCCGGATCGCGCCAATAATCGTGATTGCCGAGCACGGCCACGGTGGCAATGCGCGGCTTCAGCGCAGCGAGCGGAGCCAGCGCCTCACGGTAATTGTAGTGGCGGGTAGCGAGTGTGCGGTCGGTGATGAAATCGCCTGCCAGCATCACGTAATCGGGCTTCAGCGCGTTGACCTGCGCGACGATGCGCGAAAGGCGCGCTGGCGTCATGTCCGGATCGGCGACGTGCAGGTCGGACAGCAAGGCGATGGTGAGGGCCGGGCCGTCCTTTGGGAGGCCGGGCAGGATGACCTCGGTCCGCCGCACGACCGGGTCGGCCATCGTGTCGCGCCAGGCGATTGCAGCGCAGGGCAGGGCGAAGGCGGAAATCGCGATCAAGGCAGCGCGCCGCTTGTGATTGCGCACCCAACCAAGCAGCTTGCCCACAGTCACTCCCTTTACCTCGGCACACCTTGGCGGTAACGCCAGCCCACTCATTCGCAACCGGAATCACATTCGCATGGCCAGCCCCAAATACAAGCGCGTCCTGCTCAAGCTTTCGGGCGAGGTGCTGATGGGCAACCAGCAGTTCGGTATCGATCCCGAATTCGTTGCCGAACTGGCAAAGGAAGTGAAGGCCGCCAAGGATTCCGGCCTTGAAATCTGCCTCGTCATTGGCGGAGGCAATATCTTTCGCGGCATGGCCGGTGCGGCAAAGGGCATGGACCGCGCCCAGGCCGATTACATGGGCATGCTGGCCACGGTGATGAACGCGCTCGCCATGCAGAACGCGCTGGAACAACTGGGAGTCCACACCCGAGTGCAGAGCGCGGTAGAGATGGACAAGGTGTGCGAACCGGTGATCCGCCGCCGCGCCGAACGGCACCTCGAAAAGGGCCGCGTGGTGATTTTCGCCGCCGGCGTCGGCGCACCCTATTTCACCACAGACAGCGGCGCGGCCCTGCGCGCGGCGGAAATGCAGTGCGATGCCCTGTTCAAGGGCACCTCGGTTGACGGTGTCTATGACAGCGATCCAAAGACCAATCCGCAGGCTATTCGTTACGATACAGTCGATTACGATACAGTTCTGGCAAATAACCTGAAGGTTATGGATGCCAGCGCCGTGGCCCTGTGCCGTGACAACAACATTCCCATCGTCGTCTTCTCGATCCGTGAAAAGGGCAATCTTGCCAAGGTGCTGGTCGGCGAAGGCACGCAAACAATCGTAAGGAAGGGCTGATCCCATGGCCAAGTATGACAAGGCAGATCTCGAACGCCGCATGGCTGGCGCCGTGGAATCGCTGCGTGGCGATCTGGCAGGCCTGCGCACCGGGCGCGCGAACACCACGCTGCTCGATCCGGTGACGGTTGAGGTCTACGGCAGCCATATGCCGCTGAACCAGGTTGCCTCGGTTTCCGCGCCGGAACCGCGCATGCTTTCGGTGCAGGTGTGGGACAAGTCGAACATCGGCCCGGTTGAAAAGGCGATCCGTTCGGCGGGGCTGGGGCTCAATCCCATCAACGACGGCAATACGCTGCGTCTGCCGATCCCCGATCTGACTGAGGAACGCCGCAAGGAACTGGCGAAGCTCGCCGGGCAATATGCCGAAAAGGCCCGCATCGCGATCCGCAATGTGCGCCGCGATGGCATGGAAAACCTGAAGGCTGACGAAGCCAAGAAGGAAATCTCGGAGGACGATCGCAAGCGTTCGGAAACCGAAGTACAGAAGATTACCGACGATGCCATCAAGGCCGCGGACGATCTGGCAGCAGCCAAGGAAAAGGAAATCCTCGGCAAGTGATCCTTCGGCAAGCTCAGGATGAGCGGATGGAGGACGCATGACCGCTGCGAAACACGTCGCCATCATCATGGACGGCAACGGGCGCTGGGCGAAGAAGCGCATGCTGCCGCGCGCCATGGGCCACAAGAAGGGTGTCGAGGCTGTGCGCAAAGTGGTGCGCGCCGCGAAGGACCTGGGGCTTGAGGCGCTGACGCTCTACGCCTTTTCGACCGAGAACTGGAAACGATCCGAGGATGAAATCGGCGCGCTGATGGGCCTGATGAAGGCTTTCATCATTGCCGATCTCGATGAATTTGCGTCGAATAACGTGCGCTTGAAAATCATTGGTGATTACAAGGCTTTTCCTGCCGATATTGTCGAGCTGGTTGAAAAGGCGCTGGCGCGCACGGCGGACAATACCGGCACGACGCTGGCCGTCGCGCTGAACTATGGCGCGCAGGATGAGATTGCCCGCGCGGCCACGAAGGCGGCTGCCAAAGGGCCGATCACGCCCGAAGCCATCGATTTGGAACTCGATACCGCCGGTATGCCGCCGCTCGATCTGCTGATCCGCACCTCAGGAGAAGTGCGCCTGTCGAACTTCCTGCTGTGGCAGGCGGCCTATGCCGAAATGATGTTCGTCGATACGCTGTGGCCCGATTTCACGCCCGAGCATCTGGCGCAGGCGCTGGAAGAGTTCGCGGCAAGGGAGCGGCGTTATGGCGGGCGGTGAAAAGAAGAGCGATCTCGGCGTCCGCACCGTTTCGGCTGTGGTCATGGTCGCCGTGGCGGGAACTGGGTTGTGGCTGGGTGGCTGGGTCTGGGCGGTGTTCATCGCCGCAGTAGCCCTCGGTGTGCTGTGGGAATGGCGCGGGCTTGTAGTCGGGTTCGAGCCGTCGCCGATGAAGCGCGGGCTGTGGAATGCCGGCGGGCTGGTTTACGTAGGCATCGCAGCGATCACGCTGGCTCTTGCCCGTTCCGATGGAACCTCGCTTTTTGCAACGGGCAGCGGGAAAGGGCTTAGCACAACCGTTTTGTTGGTGGCCTTGGTGATTTTTGTCGACGTTGGGGCCTATTTCTTCGGCCGTACTTTTGGCGGTCCAAAGATCGCACCCAAGATCAGCCCGTCGAAAACCTGGAGCGGACTGCTTGGGGGCGTGGTCGGGGCAACACTTGCCTTCTACTTATTGGGTACGGAGTGTCAGACCTCTCACGGTCCCAACCCGACGTGGGCGGAATGCCACCTGCAATCCGTGCCGTGGGAAGGTGCGGGCATTCTGCTGTTTGCTGGCATAGTAGTGGCGATAATCGCCCAGGCCGGTGACTTTTTCGAAAGCTGGATGAAACGCCGCGCTGGTGTGAAGGATTCCGGCACGCTGATCCCCGGCCATGGCGGGCTTTTTGACCGTGTGGACGGACTGCTGGCGGTCTGCTTCGTTCTCGGGGTGGTTTTCATGGCCTTTTATGGCCACGATCTGATCCGGCTCGGCACCTTTAAATGACCCGCCGCATCTCCATCCTTGGCGCCACAGGCTCCATCGGCGCATCGACGCTTGACCTGATCCGGCGAGAGCGGGACAAGTGGCAGGTCGTGGCGCTCACCGCCAATTGCCAGGCAGAGGAACTGGCAAGGCTCGCAAGGGAATTTTCCGCCGAGATCGCCGTTGTAGCGGACGAGGGCTGTCTGCCCGCGCTTCGTCACGCACTCGCGGGCCCCAATACCGAGTGTGCGGGCGGGCAGGCAGCCCTCGTCGAGGCGGCCAGCCGTCCGGCGGACATTACTGTGGCCGCCATCGTCGGTTGTGCCGGGCTAGCCCCCACGATGGCCGCGATAGAGCAGGGCAATACGGTCGCGCTCGCCAACAAGGAAGCGCTGGTTTCCGCTGGGGACGTGATGATGAGCGCGGTCGCTCACCATGGCACCACGCTCTTGCCGATGGACAGCGAACACAACGCGATCTTCCAGTGCCTCGCCGGCAATGATCCCGCGCAGGTCCGCACGATCACGCTCACCGCCAGCGGCGGTCCGTTCCGCGACTGGACCGCCGAACAGCTCGCCACCGCCACCCCGGCGCAGGCGGTGAAGCATCCCAACTGGGACATGGGCGCCAAGATCAGCGTCGATAGCGCCACCATGTTCAACAAGGGCCTTGAACTGATCGAGGCGCATCACCTGTTCCCGGT
>JBJTLW010000125.1:0-23365 GCA_046063225.1 Novosphingobium sp.
TCGGTCTGGACCGAAAGCCTGTCCAGCGCCCACCGCATGGCGAGCGATATTCGCGCAGGCACGGTGTGGATCAACTGCCACGCCATGTACGATGCCTCGCTTCCCATCGGCGGCGTGCGCCAGTCGGGCTGGGGCCGGGACAGCGGCAAGCAGGCGCTGGACAATTACCTCGAGTGGAAGACGGTCTGCGCGGTTGTCTGAGGCCGGACGGCTATCCGCAGGGCGGTAAGTTGCCTTGCCGTGCCTCGTAATGCGGTGCGTCTTGGTCAGGTTCCGCCCATTGATACAGGGAGAACGCCGCTCATGCTGAACCGCCGCAAATTTGTCGCATCCGGCCTTGCCGCAGGCGTTGCTGCGGGTGGTCTCCCGCGTATGGCCCTGGCGGCTGAGCGGGCCGACGTGGTGATCATTGGCGCCGGCCTCTCTGGCCTCCACGCCGCGACTTTGCTCAAGGAGCAGGGCTACAAGGTCATTGTGCTCGATGCCAACAACCGCATCGGCGGGCGGGTGCATACGGTCGATACGGTGGACGGGCCGATCGATGTCGGCGCCAGCCAGATCGGGCGCGGCTATGCCCGCGTTCTCGATACCTGCCAGAAGCTGGGGCTGAAGCTGATCCCGGAAGACCGCGACCTGCTCACTTTCGGCACCTATTACCGAGGCGGCTGGGTAGACAACAAGACCTGGGAATCGAACCCGCTCAACCTCACTGTCGGTGACGAGCGCAAGATTGCGCCGATGATGATGGGCTCGACGCTGGTGTCGAAATACAATCCGCTTGCCGAAGTGGATGAATGGCTCGACCCCAAATATGCCGAATACGACATTTCCCTGCGCGAACTGATGCGCCGCAAGGGACACAGCCAGGCGGCGATCGACCTGGCGCAGTATTCCGCGCCCGGCATCTCGATCGACGGCACATCCGTCCTGCGCATGTGGCAGGAGGATACGCGCGGCAAGATCGACCGCAAACTGGCCTCCACCGCCGCGCCGGGGCACAAGGACCACCCGTTCGGCGAGGCGAATGACCGCAACCTGATCGATGGCCTTGCCATGATCAACAATATCGAGGGCGGCTGCCAGAAGCTGCCGCTCGCCATGGCGGCCAAGCTTGGTGGTGTCGTCAGGCTGAACAAGCGCGCTGCGAGCATTACCATGACCAATCGCGCCGGTACGGTAACCTGCGCCGACGGCACCGCCTATTCCGGGCGCTTCATCATATCGGCGATCCCCTTCACCATGCTGCGCGATGTGAAGATCACCGGGCCGGGTGGCGTTTACCAGCGCAAGGCCATCGCCTCGATGCCCTATGCCAATACGGCGCGGCTCTACATGACGGTCGAAAAGCCGTTTTGGAAGGATGATGGCCTGCCGCCCTCTTTCTCCAGCGACGGACCCATCGGCATGTTCTGGGGGATCGACAACCACACGGGCGAGGGACGGCACCGCGCAATGGTGGTCATGGTGGGCCAAGTGGCCGCCGCCATGTCCTCACGCGACCGGCCAGAGGCGGAAAAGTTCATCCTTGATGAACTGGCGCGGCTGCGGCCTGCGTCTAAGGGGCTGATCCGGCTCGATACCTACAAGGACTGGGCGCGCGATCCGCTGCAGCGCGGCTGCGGCTTCAGCCTCGCGCCGGGGCATGTGAACGCTTATGCCCGGCGGATGAACGATCCCTGGGCCGTGCTGCACTTTGCCGGGGAACATACCCGGCGGCTCGATATCGGCATGGAATCGGCGATGGAAAGCGGCGAGCGCGCGGCAATCGAAATCGTGGGGCGCGGATGAAGCGCGCGGCGCTCCTTGTCGGCCTCATGATCGGAGCAGTTCCGGCCTCGGCTCAGGTCGCTCCGCCCGATTACGGCCAGGGAGCCAACTGGTCCGCCGCCGCATCGGCCCTGCCTGCGGGGGCGAGCAAGCCGGCCAAGGCCCCCAAGGTCGATGTCTTCTACATCCACCCCACCACCTTCCGCAGCCCTGACGGCGCGATCAACGCCGACCCGGGGGATGCCAAGGCCAACCTGTGGGTGGACGAAAGCGCGGTGGCCCGTCAGGCCAGCGCCTTCACCGGTTGCTGCCGCGTCTATGCTCCGCGCTACCGAGCGGCGACTTACAATTCCTTCGCAGATCCCGCCAAGCAGAAGGCCGCCTTCGCGCTGGCCTATACCGATGTAGAGCGTGCCTTCGACCACTTCCTGAAGGTTCGCGGCAAGGGCCGCCCTTTCATCGTCGCCGGGCATAGCCAGGGCGCCTTCCATGCCGCGACCCTGCTGGAAAAGCGGATCGAGGGCACGCCGCTGCAGAAGGAGATGGTCGCGGCCTATATCGTCGGCATCAACCTGTCCGAAGGCGATTTCGGGCGGCGATTCCAGCACGTCCGCCCCTGTGAAACGCCCAGCCAGACCGGCTGCGTTCTGCAATGGGAAGCGATACTTGCCGGCAGCGATGTGACCGCCGCAGCCACGCGGGCGCAATCCACCTTCGTCGGCAAGTACGGCGATCTTCCCGGCAAGCAGACCGTCTGCATCAACCCGCTGACCTTTGACGCGCGCAGGCCGACCGCGCCGGCCTCGGCGGCTCTTGGCGCGGTGCCGGGCGATCCGGGGGCGGGTGCCATTCGGCCCCTTCTGGCGGGCAAGGTTGCAGCGCGCTGCGAACAGGGCCTGCTGGTGGTGGAGGCCGATCCGTCGCTCGAGATGAAGCCGCGGCCCGGCGGGTCGATGCATTACCATGACTTCGGCCTGTTCTGGGCCGACATTCGCGCCGATGCCCTGCGCCGGTCGAAGGCTCTTCGCCGGTGAAGCGCTGGCAGCGCTGGACCGGCGGCATCCTGCTGGCAGGGGCACTGGGCTGCGGTGCGTTCGTCCTAGCCGCGCGCAGCGGTTGGCTGCGGCCCGACGATGCAGATCTGCGGGCGCGCTATGGCCTGCCGAACTCGCAATTCGTGAGCGTGGGCGGGCAGGCATTGCACCTCGTCGATGAAGGCTCCGGCCCGCCGGTCATCCTTGTCCACGGCTCCTATGGCAGCCTGCGCATGTGGCGCGAGTGGGTTGACGCCCTCAAAGGCCACCACCGGGTGATCCGCTTCGATCGGCCCGGCATGGGCCTGAGTGGACCTAGCCCGGACGCGCGCTATGATGGCGATGCGGAGGCTGAACTGATCGGCAAACTGGCCGACCACCTCGGTCTGAAGCGCTTCTCCATCGTCGGCACGTCGAGCAGCGGCGAAGGCGTTGCCCATTTTGCCGCGATTCATCCCGAGCGTGTCGATGCGGTCATCCTCGCCAATATTGCCGCAGGGCCGCTGGTCATGCGTGCGCAGCAGCGTTCGGCAATGTTCAAGGCCGCCGCTTTCGTCGATCCGTGGTTCAAGGGCTGGCACAGCCCGGCGCTGTGGCGCGGCGTGCTGGAAATGAACTATGCCGACAAGGCGCGCGTAACGCCCGAGCTGGTGCGCGAATGGACCGATCTCAACAATCGCACCCAAGGCTGGCCGCGCAAGCCATGGCCCGGCGGCAAGCCCTTTGCCGGGACGCCGGCGGATCTCAAGGCGATCACCGCGCCAACCTTGCTGCTTTGGTCGGACGGCGATCCCGAAACACCGGTCGAGGATGACGGCCAGCGCGCGCTCGCCTTGCTCGCCGCCAAGGACAAGGCGCTGGTCACCGTGCCGAACTGCGGCCACATGATGCCGCAGGAATGCGGAGAGCGCAGCGCCGGTCCAGCGAAAGCTTTCCTCGACCGCGTGCACTTCGCCGCGGAGAAACGCTGAGTCAGACCCTTTCGCCCGCGTCCTTCTCAGCCGCTTCGCGCGCGGCGTTGAGTTTTGCCTCGTCGAGATCGTAGCGCCAGATGAAGGCGGCGTTGATCGCGTATATCGCCGCTGGAAGCACCGCGAAACCCAACTTCAATGCCAGCACGGCGCTTGGCGGCTGCTCGACGATCTTGCCGCCAAATGTCGGCACATAGTGGAACGCCTTGAGGAACAGGCCGAGCACGGCCACGCCCAGAGCGAAGCTCACCTTCTCGATCACCGCGACGGTGGAGGACAGCAGCCCTTCGCGGCCCTCGCCGGTGATGAACCGGTCATAGGCCTGGGTGTCGCCCAGCATCGAGATCGACATGAGGATGATGCCGCCCGAACCGGCACCGCTCAGCAGGCCGCGCGCGACAATCCCCAGCGTGGAAATGTCGCGCGTAGCGGTCAGCCAGGACAGCGCGCCAAGAGAAAACAGTACCACGCCGAAAAGGTAGGTCGTCCGCTTGCCCTGCGCCCGGCTGAGCCGCACCCAGAGCGGCAGGCTGAGCGCCTGAACGACGTTCTGCGTGACGGCGAGGATGATCTGCCCACGATAGCCGACGCCCAGCACGTTTAGCAGGTAAAGCACCCCGCACGAAGCGATCGAGGCAAAGGCGAGGAACTGGAACACCTTGGCCCCCAGCAGCAGCATGTAGGGCCGGTTGCTGACAATGGCGCGCAGTTGCCCCAGCGTGGGCATATGCTGGCCCGCACGCGGCGCGGCCCCTTGTGTGACCGGCACGGCCAGCGCCGTTGCCGTCATGGCCCCGCCGATGATCAGCGCCATGACAAGGCCCATGGTGGCATAGCCTTCCGCCCCGCCGCCGCCCCGCTGGATCAGCGCCGCCGTTCCGGCCATCGACAGCAGCTGACCGGCGGAAACGAACAGCGTACGCCAGGACAGCAGCCGCGTGCGTTCGTGGAACCCGTCGGTCAGCTCTGCGGGCAGCGCCATGTAGGGCACGTTGAACAGCGAATAGGCGAGGCTGTAGAGCAGGAGCGCCGCGATCATATACACGGTGATCGCCCCCTGGCTCAGCTCTGGCGGGGAAAAGATCATCAGGAAGCTTGCCGCCGAAAGCACGCCGCCGGCCAGCAGCCACGGCTTGCGGCGGCCCCAGCGCGAGCGCGTGCGATCACTCATCGCTCCGACGGCGAGGTCGATCAGCGCGTCGAACAGCTTGGAGGCCATCAGCAGGAAGCCCGCCACTTCTGGCGACTGGCCCAGCACGGTCGACATGAAGGCCGGGTAATAGGCCGTGACCGCGTTGAGCATGATCGACACGCCCACCGTGCCCACGCTGAAACCAAGGCAAGTCTTGAGGCTGAGCCGTTCGGTCATGTCGTTTCCTTGAGGAAGGAGGCTATGGTCTGCGCCTTGGGAGCATCACCCGCCGGAACCGTGGCGGCGCGGCCAGCGGGCAGCAGGCCAAGCGCGGTAGCCACCGAGGCGTTGAGCAGGGCAAGCTCGTTTTCCGGCTTCAACAGAAGCACCGGCGCGGTAATCGCGGGCATCCGCTCGAAGGCGCGGTACCGGAAGGCGGCAAGGTAGGGCAGCGGATAGGTATCGAGCGCTTTCAGCACGTCGAGCGTGATCCGGTGGAGCACTTCCGGCGGCGGCATCACGCCGCCCAGCCGCGTCTCTGGGCCTTTCTTGAAGTGCGGGAAATAGAGCGCCTGATCTCGGCAGAAATTGAACGCCCAGATCAGATGGCGACCATATTCGTCCGGCTCCACGCTGGGGGCATAGTTGGCGATCACTTCCTCGCGGAAGTCGTCCGGATACTCGGTGATACCGTCAAGGATCACCCGGCCCGTCGTCTCGGGAAAGGCGGCGGCGAACTCGCAGGCGATGCGCGCACCGGTGTGGGTGCCGTAGATGTTGACCCGTTCATGGCCCAGCGACCCGCAAAGCCGGTGCATCGATCTCGCGAAATAGGCGATGTCGGGGGCATCTTCGGCCGGTGCGGGGGAATCGCCGTTGCCCAGCGTATCGGGAGCAATGATCTCGCCCGTGTAACCCGCCTCACGCAGGGCAAGCATCAGCCCCTGCATGAACCATGACGAGGCGGGCGAGGCGTGGAACAGCAGCAGCGGCATGCCCGGCCCCACCGCAGGCAGGCGGCGCAGGTGCAATTGCCCCTCGGCAAGGCGCACAAAGGCTCGTTCGATCATGCGGCGTTTTCTCCCACGCTCGGGAAAACAGGCTATCGGAAGGGCGCGCAGGCGATGGTCTCCCGCGCCGCCTGTCCATCAGGCGGATAGCCGCGTCGCTTCAGCGGCCAGCGGCGCGAAGGCGGCGTGATAGTGCGGCCATGGCTGTAACCGGCTTCCCCGACGACGAATTGCTCCACGCCGCCCTGCTGCGCGAAGGACCGATGAATCTGCCGCGCGCCATCGCCGTGATGGATCGGCACGGGCTTGACGGGCTGGTGCTCGGCAGGCCGGAGAACGTGTTTCACGCGCTTGGCCACTGGCCGGTGATTGCGCGCACCCGGACGGGTCAGCCGCCCAGCGTGTTTGCCGTGCTCACGCGTGAGCGCCCCGGAGAGTGGGGATTGATCAGCAGCCGGTTCCTCTATTATTACACTTGGGCCGATGGCCGCAGCCGCGGCGATGTCCAGCCTTGGCTCTATGGCGAACTGGGCGACGGCGGCGACCTCACCTCTATCGCGCCGTTTCCGATGTGCAGCGATGCGGGGGAGGTGCCGCTCAGCCCGCTTGAACAGCACCGCGCGGATGAACTCGCACGGGTCACCCCGCCGCGGGCCAGCCTGCGCGATGCCGGGGCGGCGCTCGTCGCGGCGCTGCGCGGCATGGGGCTCTGGACGAGCGGCCGCGTTGGGTTCGACGATCCGGTGATCGCCCGAGTCATGGCGCACCACGACCATCCGGGCCATGCCGTCCCAGCCGACAACATCGTGCGCGAGATCCGGCTGGTGAAGTCGCCTCTGGAGCAGGCCTTGATGGCCCGCGCGGCAGAGGCGAATGTCGGCGCGATGCTGGCCACGGCGCTGGCGGCAAGGGTCGGGGCGCGGCACTGCGATCTGCAGGAAATGTTTCGCATCGAAGCGGCCAAGCGCGGCAATACCTCGGTCTTTCTCAACGTCGACCGCGCCTCCACACAGGGATCGCTGGCCGAGATTGCCGACGGGCAGACCCTGTTCCTCGACGCGGTGAGCCATTTCCAGAACTATCACGGCGATTTCGCCCGCACGCTTTTCGTGGGCGATCCGCCCAAAAGCGCCCGCCGCGCGGCCGAGGCTTCGGGCCTGGCCTGGCACGCGGTGCGCGAACACCTGCGCCCGGGTCTGCGCTATTCGGAGATCATTGCCATCGGCCAGAAGGCGGTGCGCGGCGCGGGCTATCACACCAACATCGGCTTTGGCCCGCACTCGGTTGGCCTCGCCCATACCGACGAGCCGGGCGAGGACCACGGCGGCTTCTGGCGCAAGCCGAACCTCGTGCTGGAAGAAGGCATGGTGGTGTCGATCGACTGCCCCGTGCTCGATACCGGAATCGGCGGTTCGGCGCATTGCGAGGACCTCATGCTGATTACCAGCGACGGGGCGCGCTGCATCCATTCGGAACATGAAACGGTGATCGTGATATGAACCAGACCCTTCGCACCGCCACGGTCGCAGACCGGCGGATGAACGACCCGGGCTATGCCGCCGAGGTGATCGAGGCAGCCGAAGCGGCGGGGCTCGATTTCCTCGTGCTGGGGCGGGAGGACGAACTGCCCTTCGATCCGCTGGTGCTGGCCGCATGGGCCGCACCGCGGGTCAGGAACATGGGCGTTGTCGCCTGCGTGCCGATGAGCCTGTCACACCCGTTCCACGTTGCTCGCTCGCTTTCGGCGATCGATTTCCTGAGCGGCGGAAAGTCGGGCTGGGCCCCCGTGGCTGCCGGTGCACCTGCCGGCATGGCGGAGGATATGGTCCGCGCCGCGCAGGCACTGTGGGATGGCTGGGGGGCGGACTGTCTCGTGATCGACAAGGCCAGCGGGCATTACCTCGATTCGGCCAAGGTCACAGTGCCGAATTACGAAGGGCCGTTCTTCAAGGTCGCCGGACCGGTTAACGCCATGCGCCCACCGCAGGGGCACCCGCTGCTGGTGCGGCTGCCGGTGGCGATTCCGGGTATTGCAGAGGTCGATGTCGAGATCGGCGCGCATGCCGGGCATGTCGACCTCGTCGATCCGCTCACTGAACTTGCGATGCTGGCAAAAGCCGAAACGCGTGGGGGAGCCAGTACACTGCGCGCCCGCCTTGGCCTTTCGGAGGTACTGGCATGAGCAAGCAAATCCACCTTTGGGCCTTCCTGCAAGGCATCGGCCACTACCCCAGCGGCTGGCGGCATGACGGTGCTGATCCAGCGGGCGTCTTCACCATGGACTATTACCGCAAGGTCGGCGCGCTGGCCGAGCGCGGGATGATCGATGCCATCGTCTATGGCGACCAACTGCAATCGCGCGGCGCGGGCGGGCGCACGCCCGAGCGGCTCGCCATGCCGACACTTGATCCGGTCAGCCTGCTGGCGGCAATCGGCTCGGTCACGCAGCACATCGGGCTCGTTGCGACAGTGTCGACGACTTACAACGATGTGCCCGAGCTGGTCGAACGCTTCGGCACGCTCAATCGCATTACCGGCGGGCGTGCGGGATGGAATATAGTGACGACCGCCCATCCTTCCACCGCGCCGAATTTCGGCCAGTCCGAACTGCCCGAGAAGGGCCTGCGCTATGCCCATGCCAAGGACGTCGTCAGCCAGTGCGGCGAGGCATGGGACGCGGCGAGCCGCCCGGTGCTGGTCCAGGCGGGCCAGTCCGGCGACGGGCGAGATTTCGCGGCGCGCACGGCCGAGGCGATCTTCTGCCCGGCAGCGACGATCGAGGCCGGAATCGCCTTCCGATCCGACCTGCGCCAGCGCATCGCCGAGGTTGGCCGCGATCCCGATGGGGTGCGGATCATGCCGGGCTTGTCCTTCATCCTCGCCGAAAGCGAGGAGGCGGCGATTGCCAAGGATGAGGCCCTGCTGGCGCTCGCGGACGAGGCGCTTTGCATCGAGTATCTCTCCGAATCGCTGTGCTTTGACGTGACTTCCTTTGACCCCGACCGGCCGATTCCTGAGGCCGAAATTCTTGCCGAAACCCTGCTGCCAAAAGAGGACATCGCCCGTGTCCTGGCAGGGCCGGTGAACGAAGGACTGAGCCTTGGCGCCTTCGCCGCGCGCTATGTCCGCACGCCGCGCGGCCATCACGTGTTCCGCGGAACGCCTGAGCAGATGGCGGACATGATGATTGAATGGATCGATGCCGGCGCCTGCGATGGCTTCACCCTGCAACCGGCCTATATGCCGGGCGAGCTCGCGCTGTTTGTCGATCAGGTCGTGCCGATCCTGCAGGATCGCGGGCGGCTGCGCAAAGCTTATCCCGGAACGACCCTGCGCGCGACACTGGGTCTTCCCGAATGAAACTGCTCCTCCGGATCGTCTTTGCTCTCTTGTTGGTCGCGGCTGGCAGCGTCCTAGCGCTGCGGGCCGGGTGGGGAGAGACGGACCGCGCGGAAGCAGTCAAGCGCTGGGCGGGTCCCCCGTCCAAATTCGTAACGATCGACGGGGTGCCGATCCACGTGGTCGAGGAAGGGCAGGGGCCAGTGGTGGTCCTGCTGCACGGCTCGATCGTCGACCTAGCGGAATGGGACGATGTCGCTGCGCGGCTGAGAGGCAGCTACCGCGTCGTCCGCTTCAGCTGGCCGCCCTATGGCCTCTCCGGCCCCGATCCCAAGGGCGAATATACCACAGCCCGCGCCGCGGACCTGATGGACCGGCTAATGAAAGCGCTGGGTCATGACAAGTTCGCCGTTGTCGCCACGTCGAACGGCAGCAATGTCGCGCTCGAATTCAACCGGCGCTATCCGGGCCATGCGACGGCCATGGCCTTTTCCATGCTGCCGCTCGAACGGCCCAGCCAGACGCGCAAGGTGGATTGGCGTCTGCAGGCCATGCTTGCCTTTCACAAGAACTTCGTGCCGGACTGGCGACACAAGCAGTTCTGGCAACTGGTGCTGGAGGACACGACGCCGCCCACCTTCAATCCGCGCCCCGAAATTGCCGAGCGCATCCGCGACATGAACAACCTGCCTGGCGCGCTTGACCGGCAGGCACAGTACATCGCGTCCAACACTAAGCTATTCAAGACGACCGATGTGGGCGCGGTGGCGGAAACCGTGCGGGTGCCGGTGCTGCTGCAATGGTGCAGCTATGACACCGTCATCTCACAGGGGCCCGCGGCTTCAGTAAAGCGGTTCACCAACACCAGGGTCGAACTGATCGAATATCCGCAACTGGGCCACTTCCCGATGTGGGAGAACCCCGACCTGTTCACCCGCGATCTCAAGGCTTTCCTTGACCGCCAGCAAGCCCCCGGATCAGCAGGTTAGGCAGCACCGAATTGTCCCATTCCGGATTGGCCGGAGGGTTCGAGCCCATCCGCAGTACGATCAGCCGGTTCCTTGGCGAGATGTGGATAGTCTGGTTGTTGTTGCCATCGAACAGGAACATGTCCGGATCGAGATAGGGCTCGGAATGGAGCACCTGCGGCCCCGGAGCGCCGGGAGCGCCAAAGCCGCGGCGCTGGCGGTAAGGCTCGCCGATCCAGATGCCGAGGCCGAAGTTGGGGTTCTGCGGCGTGCCCTTGCGCATCTGGCTGACATAGCCTGCAGGGAGTAATCGCCTGCCGTTCCATTTGCCGTCATCGAGCAGCAGTACGGCGAAGCGCATCCAGGTTTCCGCAGGAAGGTATTTGCAGCACCCGGCATGGGCGAGCCCTCCCTTGCTGCCGACCCAGATCTCTCCGCCCTGCGCGCCCAGCGGTTTCAGCACTTCGCGGCTGAGGAATTCGCCGTAACGCTGCCCGGTGGCGCGCTCGATGACGAGTGCGATCATATCGCTCGGCGCATTGGCATAGGCGTAACGCGTCCCCGGCTCTGCCACCATCGGGTAGTCATTGATGATGCAGGCGCCGTGGTCGGTAGAGAGGTAGCAGCGGTTAAGCGGGTGGTCGGCATCGGTGCTGAAGCCCTGATCGAGCATACCCGAGCGCATGTCGAGCAGGTGGCGCACAAGGATGCGGCCTTTTGGCTTGCCTTTCAGCTCGGTAATGATCTCTTCCAGCGGCTGGTCGAGCGACTTGACCTTGTCCAGTGCGATGGCACGGCCGACCGCGATGGCGGTCAGCGGCTTGGACAGGGATTTGGAAACGAGCGGCGTGGTTGCGGTAACTCCTGCACCATACCAAGCATCGGCGATTCTGCCCTTGTGCCACACGATATAGGCTGTCGATCGGTTGCTGGCGGCATAGCGCCGGGCTTCCTCCAGCGCCGGACGGGCGATGGCTGTGCCTCCCGAAGGCAAGGGGCGATAAGACTTCGCCCCGGGCAAAGCCTCCATCGGCGCATAGGGAAAGTTCCCCGGGTCTTTCAGATAGGTGGCGAAGCGCTGGCGATATTCGCTTTCCGCGTCCGGCGAGTTATTGGCGAGGCAAAGCAGGGCCAGCGGGGCAAGCAGCAAACGGCGCATGGGGTTCTCCGTCAGTCGGACAATTGGCCTTAATTCCTGCCGCAAGACCTGCATTTTCCGCCCCTCGCCAGCCCCATTCACCGCAAGGCGGATAATTCTCCCTTCTTCAGCCGCGTGGCAAGTGGGGGGTTCATAGCCACTCGGGTAAGTATTGGGTGGAGTTCGCCTGAATGTCAGTTGATCGGTGCCAAGTTGCGATTGTGGGGGCGGGGCCTGTTGGAACCGTGATTGCAACTCTGCTTGCCCAGGCCGGGTACGACGTTGTCGTGCTCGAAGCGGGTGAGAATTGCGCGCAGGATCTGCGCGCATCGACGTTCCATTCCCCGACGCTGGAGATGCTCGACCAGATCGGCATCACGCCGATGCTCATCGAGCGGGGGCTGAAAGCGCCGATTTACCACTGGCGCGACCGCAAGTCGGGAGAGGTGATCGAGTTCGACATGTCGGAACTCGATAACATCACGCGCTATCCCTTCCGGATCCAGTGCGAACAGTACCACCTTTCACGGGCGCTGGCCGATGGCCTAGCCAAGCACAACAATGCCCAGGTGCGCTTCAGTAACCGTCTGCTGACCTTCCAGCAGGACGACAGCGGGGTCGATCTGTGGGTCGAAACCATGACCGGGATTGACCGGATGCGCTGCGACTACCTGATCGCGGCGGACGGCGCCAACTCCATCGTCCGCAAGTGGCTGGGCATACAATTCGACGGTTTTACCTATCCCGAACGGTTCCTGTGCCTCTCGACCGAGTACGAACTTGCCGATCACCTGCCGAACCTTGCTTACGTCAACTACGTTTCCGATCCGGAAGAATGGCTGGTCCTGCTGCGCGTGCCTTCGGTGTGGCGCGTGCTGGTGCCGACCGATGCCTCGCAGGGCGATGACGAGCTGCGTTCCGACCGCATCAAGAACGGCATCTTCGACCGCCTTATCGGCGATGGCGCTTCGGTCGTTACCCAGCACCGCACGCTTTACCGCGTCCACCAGCGCGTCGCTCAGTCCTTCGTTGAAGGCCGCGTGATCCTGGCTGGCGATGCCGCGCACCTCAACAACCCGCTGGGTGGCTTCGGCATGAATTCGGGCGTCCACGATGCCTTCAACCTGTTCGAAAAGCTGGAGCCGGCGCTCAAGAGCGGCAAGCCCAACGGCTCGCTCCAGCTCTATGATCGCCAGCGTCGCACGGTGACGCACGCCTTTACCCAGGCGCAGACGATCGAGAACATGGCCCTGATAAGTGGCGGGGCCGATGACGCACACAAGAAGCGGCGCGACGCCATGCTGGCGATCAAGGCCGACGATGAAAAACGGCGGGGATACATGCTCAAGCAGGCGATGTTCGAAAGCCTGGCGCAAGCCGCGGCTATTCAGTGATCGCCCGAAAGGGAAGGAATCTCGCAAATGGGTGACGTACTCGGCTATCGCCGACTGCTCGGGGTTATTGCCCCTTCGACCAACACGACCGTCCAGCCGGAAATGGAAATGATGCGCCCTGAGGGCGTTACCAACCACTTCTCGCGCATCTTCGTTGAAGATCCGGTCGCGCTGAACAACGAGGATTTCATCGCCGGAACCACGGCGATTGCCGAAAACACCATGGACGCGGTGCGTTCGGTGATGACCTGCCGGCCGGATTACCTGATCCTCGGCATGTCGGCGATCACCTTTTACGGCGGTGTGCAAGGCTCGCTCAATTTCAAGCGGCAGGTCGAGGAGGTGGCCGGCGTCGGCGCTTCCACCGGTGCGGAATCGGTAGCTGCCGCGCTCAAGGCCTATGGCAACGTCAAGACCGTCAGCTTCGTCTCGCCCTATTACCCCGTCGCCAATGCCGAAGTGCGCCGCTTCCTTGAGGAGTCTGGCTTCTCCGTGGTTCGCGATGTGCCGCTAGAGTGCAAGCGCTGGACCGATATTGCCAAGGTCACGCCGCAGCGTCTGCGCGAAGTGATTGACCATCTCGACGGACCGGAAGTGGACGCCATTGTCCAGGTCGGCACCAACCTGTCGATGGTCAGTCTGGCCGCTGAAAAGGAAGCCACGCTCGGCAAGCCGGTGATCGCGATCAACACGGCAACCTACTGGCACGGCCTGCGTGCCTGCGGGATCGACGACCGGGTGCAGGGGCTTGGCCGCCTGCTCTCGGAATTCTGACAACAACGAAAACCTTAGGGGGAAGCAATGGAAGAAGTGCTCATCCTGCGCTGGGTACACATCATCGCCATGGTCTATTGGCTGGGCGGTGAATGGGGTGTGTTCCAGACCAGCTACAACGTCATCAACCGCTCACTGTCGATGGAAGAGCGGCGGCGCCACATGGAAACCGCCTATCGCATCGACGTGCTGGCACGCACCGGCATCATCCTGCTGCTGCCGCTGGGCCTGCACATGGGCAACATCTACGGCTTGCAGCCCTATGGCGGTTCGTTCCTGACCTTCATGTGGTTGTTCGTTGCCGGTTGGCTGGCGCTGTGCTGGGCTGCCTTCATCAAGCGTGAAACCGATACCGGCATCATGCTGACCAAGCTTGACGAGAAGATCCGGTGGGTACTGATCCCCGTAATCTTTGTTTCGGGCATATCTTCGCTGATGGGGCACGGCCCGTTCGAGGCGGGCGAGGGCATGCGCTGGTATGCGCTGAAGTTCACGCTTTATGGGTTCACGCTGTGCATCGGCCTTGGCCTGCGCTGGATCATGCGCCAGTGGACCGCGCGTTTCCGCGTGCTGGCCATGGGCCCGAACCCCGAGGCGGAAGCCGCGCTGGAGCGCGAGTTCCTCTACGGCCGCCTGATGGCTTATGTGTACTGGATCACCATTTCGGGCATCTGCTTCCTGGGAACCGTGAAGCCGCTCTGAGCCGGAAGCACCAATCGCATTAACGAAAAGGGCGGCCAATCAGGCCGCCCTTTTTTCTGAATATCAGCCGGTATCAGTTCCGGTATTCTTCCTGCTTCAACGTCAGCAGCTTGCGCGGATCGCGCGCCCCCTCCGGATTGACGCGGGCGAGCATGGCAACCCAATCCGCCGGCATGTTGGCGTAGTTCGTCTCCTTTCGCCCGACGCTGCGCAGGCACTGGGTGCCCATGCCGGCGGGCATCTTCCACCACCGCGCATAGTCGGAAAGGTCGGTGCCGTAACCGGTCGCGCTGGCGCAGTGAACGCGCGGGTTCAGCGCTTCCCTGGCCGGGCTGGTGATCATCGTCATGTCGTTCAGCCGGCGCGGCGGCAAGCCCGGCGTTTCGGTGTCCGCCGCCGTGTGTGTCTGGAAACAGATCTGGTCACCCATGTTGTAGAACAGCTCTGGCACGTGTTCGGCGGTAAAAGTGGTGTTGCCGATCTTGCCGTCGAAGATCAGGTCATTCGTCGCACTGTAGCGCACCACTGTCGGGCCAACCGGCACAAAAGGCACGTCGACCATTTCGCCTGTGAGCGGGTTGCGCAGTTGCCTGGACCACTCGCTGCTCCCGGGTGCCATGCGGAAGCCCAGTTCGTAGGAAGTCAGTTCCATGCTGCCATCGGCCAGCGGCTTGATCTTCATCACCGCGCCGAACACCAGTTCGCACAGCGGGGTCAGCTTCGCGCCCTGCTGGGCATAGTTGCGGCCGCGAAACCACCAGTAGACATAGCCCGGATCGGTGCGCAGGCGCATGCGGCGGATCATCGCGATCCGCGCCGCGGGATCGGTGGGGATGCCCTGCTCGCGGATCAGGCCGGAACTTGCCGGGGCCGCGGCGAGCGACGGCATGGCGATGGCTGCCCCTGCCGCGGCGGACCCCATCATAAGGGCGCGGCGGCCCAGCAGGAACATTTCGTCATTGCCGTCCGTCATCGCATTTCTCCGTTGGGGTCAGGTGGATTGCACGACTCCGCTGGCCAGCAGTGCATCGATCTTGTCAGGCGCATACCCCAGCGCCTCCAGCACCGGGCGGCTGTCTGCCCCCGGCTGCGGCAGGGATACTTCTCCGCCAGGCCGCTTGCCGTCCATCTCCAGCGGGATTGTCGGCAGGCGGGTATGCTCGCCCGTGTCGAGCGTGACCGGTTCCAGCCCCCCAGTGGCGAGTTGCGGATCGTCGAACATGTCCTCCGGGCGGCCGATCGGGGCAAAGGGAAGGCCGGTGCCTTCGAGCTTGGCCACGACCTCTTCCCGGGTCATCGCGGCGATCATCGCGCGGATCTGCGGCATGATCCGGTCACGCGCCAGAACCCGCTGGTTGTTGGCGCGCAGGCTCTCATCGGCCCACAAGTCGTCGAGCGCAAAAAGCTCGCAGAACTTCTTCCACAGAGGATCTGTGACAACGCCGATGAACACCGGCTCGTCCTGCGTCTCGAACACGTCATAGATCGCCCAGGCTGAAATGCGCGCGGGCATCGGCGCGGCGGCTTTGCCGGTAACGGCGAACTGCGCCATGTGCTGGCCGACAAGGTAGATCGTCGTTTCGAACAGGCTGGCGATGACTTTCTGGCCCTTGCCGGTGCGGTGCCGCTCCTCGATCGCGGCGAGGATGCCGATCACGCCGAACATGCCGCCCGTCACGTCGATCACGCTGGCCCCGGCGCGCAGGGGGCGGCCGGGCGGGCCGGTCATATAGGCGAGGCCGCCCATCATCTGCGCCACTTCATCCAGCGCCGTGCGGTCTTCATAGGGGCCGGGGAGGAAGCCTTTTTCGGAGCAATAGACAAGGCGCGGATTGAGCGCACTCAGCGCCTCCCAGCCGAGCCCCAGCCGGTCGAGTGCGCCGGGGCGGAAGTTCTCCACCAGCACGTCGGCCCCTGCGGCAAGGTCGTTGGCCACGGCCAGTCCCTCGGGCGACTTGAGGTCGAGGCAGATCGATTGCTTGCCCCGGTTGTACATCGGGAAATAACCCGCGCCCGACCCCAGAAGCCGCCGCGTGGCATCGCCGCCGATGGGTTCGACGCGGATCACCTCGGCGCCAAGTCCGGCAAGGATGTGGCCCACGGTCGGCCCCATGACCATGTGGGTGAATTCGACCACCCGGATACCGGCGAGCGGGGTTGGCGCGGTCATCGGGCGATCCTTTCGGGGTAGTCTAGCATCGGACCGGCAAGGGGGGTGAAGCCGTAAAGCGGCTCACCCGGCAGCGCCTCTTCAAGAATGCTGCGAACCGCCAGCAGCTTGTCGAGATCGATGCCGGTCTTCACGCCCATGGAATTGAGCATCAGAACGAGGTCTTCGGTCACCAGATTGCCCGAAGCCCCCGGTGCATAGGGACAGCCGCCCAGCCCGCCGAGCGAGGCGTCGATCGTGGTGATGCCTTCCTCCAGCCCGGCCAGCGCATTGGCGAGGCCCAGCCCGCGCGTATTGTGGAGGTGCAGCGTGGTGAGCAAATCGCCGCCGACCGCCGCCTTCACCGCGCGCACCATGCGCTTGACCTGAGCAGGATCAGCATAGCCGGTGGTGTCCGACAGACTGAGCTCTTTGGCGCCCGCCTTCACCGCCGCCTCGGCCAGTCGCAGTACGGTAGCCTCAGGAACCGCGCCTTCGATGGTGCAGCCAAATGCCGTGGCGAGGCCGACAGCGAAGTGGACGCCCGCTTCATCGGCGATCCGCGCGGCTTCGACAATTTCCGCGAGCATCGCGGGATGGTCCTTGCGAACGTTGCGCAGCGAATGGGTCTCGCTCATCGAGAACGGGATCGACATGCCATGCACCCCCGCCTCGACCGCGCGGGCCGCTCCCTTGGCATTGGGAACCAGCGCGACAACGGTCAGTCCCGGGATGGTCCGCGCGAATTCGACCAGCGCGGCCGTGTCAGCCATCTGCGGCAGCAGGCTGGGCGGGACGAAGCTGCCCACCTCGATCTCGCGCACCCCGGCAGCGGCCTCGGCGGCGATCCACGCCTTCTTGGCCTCGAGCGGCATGACCCGTTCGATCGATTGCAGACCATCGCGCGGGCCGACTTCGGAGACGAGGATTTCGGTCATGACAGGTATACCCAAGGGCGTGCCAGCCGGTCCCGCTGGGTCCAGGCATCGATTTCGGCGCGCGATTTCAATGTGAGGTCGATGGCATCGAGCCCTTCGAGCAGCATGGTTTTCGCTTCCTCGCCAGTGGCGAAGGTCCAGTTTTCGCAGTCAGCGCTGACGGTCTGGGCGGCAAGGTCGATGCTCACAGATTTGCCCGCCAGCCAGGCCACGACATCGGCGGGCAGGGTGATGACCAGCAGGCCGTTGCGCAGGCAGTTGGCCGCGAAGATTGGCGCAAAGCTTGGCGCGATCAATGCCCGAATGCCCCATTCGGCGAGCGACCAGACGGCGTGCTCGCGGCTCGATCCGCAGCCGAAATTGGCCCCGCCCGCGATGATCTGCGCGCCTGCGAATTCAGGCTGGTTGAGCGCGAAGGCGGGGTCCGGCGTGCGGCCCTCCAGATAGCGCCACGGGGCAAACAGTCCGTCCGCAAGGCCCGTGCGCCCGGTGCTCTTCATCTCGCGGCTGGGGATGATCGTGTCGGTGTCGATATTGTCGCGCAGGATCGGAATGGCGCGCGACGTGAGCGTGGTGAAGGGGGTCATGCCACCAGCTCCCGGGGATCGGCAATCGCGCCCGCAAGTGCGGAGGCAACGACCGTTTCGGGGCTGGCGATGTGCGTGCGGATGCCGGGGCCTTGGCGCCCTTCGAAATTGCGGTTGGTGCTGGATATGGTCCGACTGCCGGGATCGAAGCCTTCACCCCCGGCATAGAAGCAAAGCGAGCAGCCACTCTCGCGCCATTCGAAACCGGCGGCCTCAAAAAGGTGATGCAGCCCTTCCGCCTCTGCGGCGCGCTTAACTGCGGAACTACCGGGGACCACGAGTGCCTTGCGGATCGAAGGCGCGATGCGGCGGCCTTTCAGCAATGCGGCGGCGCGGCGCAGGTCGGACAGTCGGCTGTTGGTGCAGGAACCGAGGAAGGCGGCGTCGATGGGCACGCCCTTGATCGATTGGCCCGCCGACAAGCCGATATAGTCATGAGTGCGGGCGGGGCCCTGCGGGATGGTACCATCCACGGCAACGGCCTGTTCCGGGCTGGTGCCCCAGGTGACCATCGGCGCAATAGTGGCGGCATCGATGGAAATTTCCGCATCGAAGCGGGCATCGTCGTCTGTCTTCAGACTGGCCCAATAGGGGTCATCAAATGCGGCGGGCGCATACCGCCGACCGGCGAGCCATGTGAAGGTCACTTCATCTGGGGCGATGATCGCGGTCATCGCTGCGAATTCGGTGGCCATGTTGCACAGCGTCATCCGCGCTTCGATATCAAGCGCGCGCACGGCGCTTCCGGTGAATTCCAGCGCCCGTCCGCCACCGCCGGCAGCGCCGTGGCTGGCGATCAGGTGAAGCGCCATGTCCTTGGCCGTCACTAAGGGCGCGAGGGTTCCGCTCCAAGTGACCCGCATCGTGCCGGGATGACTCAGCCGCAGGACGCCGGTGGTCATGGCATGCTCTGCCTCGCTCGACCCAATCCCCCAGGCCAGCGCGCCGAGCGCTCCTTGCGTGCAGGTATGGCTGTCGGGAGCAACCAGCGTAGCGCCTGGCAGGACGATGCCCAGTTCTGGCGAGATGACATGGGTAATCCCCTGATCCGGATCGTTGACATCGAACAGGGTGATGCCTGCCGCGCGGGCGGCATCTCGGGTTTCGGTAATGAAGGCCTGGCCGCCCGGCATCAGCGTCTGATCGCCGCGTCCCGGACGAGTGTCGACGATGTGGTCGGTCACGGCGAAGACGCGCGCGGGATCGCGCACTTGACGGCCCGCCGCGGCCATCGACTTGAGCGCCGATGCGCCGGTCCGCTCGTGCAGGAACACCCTGTCGATGGCAATCAGGCTGGCTCCTCCTGGCGTTTCGGCCACGCGGTGGGCCTGCCAGATCTTTCCGAACAGGGTCTGCGGCATGGTCATTCAGGGGCGATCCGTGCCAGCACCTTGCCCATCGAACGGCCCGATAGCAGGTGCTCCACCGCGTCGAAAATGCTTTCCAGTCCTTCGAACCTGCTTGCATCGAGGCAGACGCGGATTTCGCCTTTGCGAAACATCTCAAACAGCCGATCGCGCGCTTCGGGCCAGTGCGCGGTGAGCAAGCCGTTCATGAAGCCGCGCACTGATGCACTTTTGTAATAGATGGCGTGAGCAATGCGCGGGGCGGTAACCATTTCGGGCTTGCCTTCAAGGTCCGATGCCGCGCCGGCGACGACCAGCCGGCCGTGGTTGGCGAGGTTGGCAAGGAAAGCGTCATAGATCGCGCCGCTGACGGTATCGAATGCGAGGTCCACGCCCTTCGGGTACTCGCTGGCGAGTGCCTTTGCCACATCTTCGGCCTTGTAATCGATCACTCGCGCCGCCCCTAGCGAGCGGACGAAGTCGCACTTTTCCTTGCCCCCGGCAATGCCGATGACATGGCAACCGCGCATCGCTGCCAGCTGGACGAGGAGGTGGCCGAGGCCCCCCGCAGCGGCGGATACGGCGACGGTTTCCCCCGGATTGATCTCGCCGATCTGCTCCATCGCCACCAGCGCGGAAACACCGGTAGAAGCGAGCACCAGCCACTCGGGGCGCGCATCGGGCGCCTTCACGAAGTTCGCCGCGGGGCCGGTGTTCTGCTCGCGGTAGCCGCCGGTGAAGCGTGTGGTGACCACGGCATCGCCCACGGCCAGGCCTTCGACGCCTTCGCCCGTCTCCTCGACCACGCCCAACGCCTCGACCCCGGTAAAGGTTGGCAGCGCGATCTTCACATAGTCTACCGCATCGCGGGCGATCTGGGTGTCGAAGATCGCATTGATCCCGCACCAAAGGTTGCGCACCCGCACTTCGCCCGCGCCGGGAGGCGTGACGGGCAGGGTGACGATATCGGTCGCCGCGCGGAAGCTTTCGGCGTGCCGTTCCATCCTCAGCGCGCGGGTTTTCTCGCTCATTGCGGGAAGCCGAGCCCGCCCGGGTTGAACAGGCCCTTGGGATCGACCACCGCCTTTACCGCGTCGATCACCTCGCGGAAGGCATCGTCGCGGCTGCTGCGCCAGTCATAAGCGCGGCCGATCTGAAAGTGGGCCGTGCCGAATTCCCTGCAGATCGCCTTGATATGTTCGCGAGCCTCGGTGACCAGCGCCGTCGCCTCGGGCGCGGGGCCAAGCTGCTTGAGGCGGGCAAGGTGCGCCGGTTCGACCATCGATGCGTGGACCGGGCGATAACCCTCGGGCCAGAAGAACACCGGCTCGATCGTCAGGGCATTGGTCGACAGCGAGGTGAACAGGAAGCCGGTGAAAATGCCCAGCGCTTCGAACCGCGGCTCCATTTCCTTGAAATAGTCCTCGATTCGCGTGAGCATCTTCGGCGCATTGGACAGCGATACATGACCGTGGACCGGGGCCCAGCTTTCGCCTTCCGGCCCCAGCATCGAATTGGGCGGGGGAAAGGGCATGGCGCGGATCACCTTGGCGATGGTGTTCGGCGTTTCCTTGCCGCCGAACCTTGCGGCGATGGCGCGCACGGCGGCCATGTCATCCGCGACGCCCGCCTTGCTGCGGCCTTCGCAGGTGATGTGCATCGAGTAGTCGCCCTCATCGATGAAGTCCCGGCCGCCCAGTGCCACCTTGGCCGCGGCGAGCAGGCCTTTGCCCAGGTTCTTTTCCTTGGCGATCACCTTGCCCAGCGTCTTGACGTCCTGCGTCATCGACATGCGCTTCATGCGAACGCGGGCAAGGCCGGGATCAAAGCCGCAGGCCTCTGCTGCGAGGCTGCCGCGGGCGATCTCGGCAAGGGCGGAAAGCATGACCTCGCCGCTATCGAAGGAAAAGCTGGCGCAGTCCTCGAACTCGGGCGTGCGGATCAGGCGCATGGTCACTTCGGCCTTGATGCCAAGCGTGCCGCTATCCCCGCAGAACAGCGCGGCCAGGTCCGGTCCGTAGTGGCGGTAGAACGGCGTATCGCCATCCGGCCCGCGCGCGCCTGTGCGAAGCACGCGGCCATCGGCGAGCACCATGGTCAGCGCGATCATCGATTCGCTCGAGGTGCCATAGTGGCCCGATCCGAACATGGCGTTGAGCTGCGAAAGCCCGCCACCGATGGTCGATGCGATGCCCGACATCGGCCCCCAGAATGGCGTGCGAAGGCCATGCGGCTTGAGCGCTTCGTTGAGGTCCAGCCATGAACAACCGGCCTGCACCGTCACCGTCATATCATCCGGGCTGATCGCCAGAACCTTGTTCATGCGCGTCGTGTCGATCGAGACAGTGTTCGGCGCGGCGGGAACGTAGGAGCTGGTATAGCCCATGCCCGCACCGCGCGGCGCGATAGGCAGGCCCTCGGCATGGGCGAGCGCCACCACGGCGGCGAGCTGTTCGGTCGTTTCCGGCGCAACGATCAGCGCGGCGACATGATCGCTGGCGGACCAGATGTCCTCGCTGAACAGGCGCAGGCTGGCCTCGTCATCGCGCAGGTTGTCGGAACCGACCAGCTGGGCGAAGCGGGCGCGCAGATCGGGCGAGCAAAGAGAGAGTTCTGTCATGGTCCTAGCGGCTTGAAACTTCCGGCGGGAAATGACCGCAATTCGCCCGCGATTATCTGTCTGTCGGATGAAGTGCCTGTTCGGCTGCCGTCATCCCGGCGACCCGGCCGAGGGTGACGGCGGTGCAAAGGCCCATGGCGGGCAGGTATCCCCACGAGCTTGGCCCCGAAACACTGCGCGCAGCGCCGCCGCCCGCGAAAAGGTTGGGCAGGGCAGTCCCATCGGGCCGCAAGACGCGGGCCTGACCGTCAATCTCAAGGCCGCCCTGCGTGTGATAGATCGCGCCGACCACCTTCAGTGCGCGCAGCGAGCCGTGCGGCGGCAGTTCTTCGCCCCAAACCCGCCCGGTGCTGTCCGCAGCGCCGCGGTTGCGCGCGGTATATGCGTCGGCAAGGCTGGCTGCTAGCGCGTCCGCAGGGACGCCGATCAGCGCGGCGAGCGCTTCGGGGCTTTCGGCCCGCTTCGCCGCGTTGAGGTCATTCAGCGCCTTCATGTCGGGCGTATAGGCGGTCGCCGACTCGATCCGCGCGTCGTAGATCGTCCAGACCGTGCCGCCGTCCTGCGCCATCACCGGGTGGACCATGCCGGCAATATCCTCGGTCTCGTCGGTAAAGCGGCGACCAGAGGAATTCACCAGGATACCGCCCTCAACCAGCACCTGCGGTGAAACGCTGATCCCTTGCGGGTCGGTGAGCATGGCATAGCCCTGGTACGAGCCCATGTCGCCAAAGGCAGCGCCGAGCGCTTCGCCCACTTTCACGCCGATGCCCTGGCTGCCTTCGTGGCCATTGTTACGCGCCGCTGCCATCTCGGGGATGTAGCGGGCGAGCATTTCGCGGTTGGCGGCAAAGCCCCCGCAGGCAAGGATGAGCGTGTCGCAGCCCACCCGCTCGGTCACGCCGCCGGGCCGCTCGATCACCACGCCGAGCACGCGGCCGTTCTCGTCAGCCACCACTTCGGCCAGTTCGGCTTGTAGCAGCACGTCCACCCCTGCTTCGCCAAGGCGGCGGTGGAGCAGGCCGATCATGTCCTCGCCGCCGTGTCCCGGCCAGCCGTGCATCCGGTACGTGCGGTTGCCATAGGCGGGGCGGAAGCCGGTATCGAGCTCAAGCGGGAAGTCGTGCGCCTCGGCCAGCCAGTCGACCGCGGGGCCGGATTGCTCGGCCAGGGCGCGCGCCACTACCGGGTTCGCCAGCCCGCGCGATTTGGCCATGATGTCTTCGAAAAAGTCCTCGGCGCTGTCCGCGATGCCTGCGGCGGCCTGTGCCTTGGACCCGGCCGCGCAGACCAGCCCCAGCGTCATGCCGGTGGAACCCAGCGGGCGCGCATCGGCCTCGATCAGCAGGACCTCTGCCCCGGCATCGCGCGCGGCGAGGGCGGCGACGCAACCACATGCGCCGCCGCCCACGACCAGTACGGGTACGGTGAATTCGAAGTCCATCAGGTGACGGCCAGTTCCTCGACCAGTTCGCCCGAGGTGGCTTCTTCCGGCATGA